>NZ_ANOG01000634.1 GCF_000346295.1 Rhodopirellula maiorica SM1
GTCGTTAGACTCGCTAAGCTGATCGCGGCGTGTTCTCCAACATGCGGCAACCGCCACGGCCAAAACAATCAACAACCCTGCTGCGATCCATCCACCGCTGGCCAGCGTTTCGAAAAAGAAGTTGTGGGGTTCAGCGATCTGCTCGTTGGCACTGGGCTCACGAAAACGCTCGTAGATCATTTGGTAATTTCCTGGCCCCGCACCAAACAGAGGCATTTGGGTGACCATCGCCATCGTGCTGCGCCAATACTGGATTCGGAACGCCAGCGACGCAGGGGCCTGTTCGATCCATTCGCGGTTGCCCCAAGTCACGATTCCGCCAACGATGATTGCGGCAAGCAAGCCAATGGCTGCAAGGGCGAGTACGAGGGGGCGTCGGTGTCGCCCAAAGCTCGTCGACGCTAAGAACAGAAACACCGCACCGATAAACACCGCCAACACCGCCGAACGGCTTCGCGTCGCCAACAGCGCAATCGCCAGCAACGCTGCCAAACCGATCCAACACACTCGCTGGGCCGCCGACATTCGCGATGCATGAAACCAGAGTCCTGAGATCGCGATCATGATTCCGACGACCAACACACCGGCCAGCGAGTTTGCCAGCGCAAACGTCCCGGTGGGGCCTCCGTCCCGCAATCGATTCTCGAACACAATCCGCTCGGACGATCCCGGCGGCGCGTCGATTCCGGCGAACTGCAGCATCCGCTCGGGATCCCGTTCGTAGGCGGCTCGCATCTCGGGCAGACTGATGAATTGTTGGTGCAGCCCGTGAACGGCTTGCGCAACCGCACATCCCAAAAGCAACGTGACGATCCCACGCACCACCATCGGCTGAGCGAATAAGCGACGAGCGGCATAGAAAATGGACGCCGCGCTGACCCAGATCCACGCTTCGTTCGTGGCAAATCGCAGGTTCCCCGGCGGGCTGCTGCCAAAGGCCGCAATCATGATCCAGCCGGCAAGCAGCCATGGAACCCAATCCAGTGCAAGTGAGACCGAGTGCGAGACGGCTTCTTTCCGGAATCGTTTACCGAATGAATTTCCGATCAACACGACAATCGAAAA
>NZ_ANOG01000635.1 GCF_000346295.1 Rhodopirellula maiorica SM1
GATCTATATCGGCACTGAAATGGGGTGTAAGAAATGGTTCGCAGATCGAAAATGACATGGTCGGTCCCACGCTGGGCGTTTGTGCCCCCGCTTTGGCAATCGCTATGTCGCTGCGTTTTGAATGGTCAATCGATCAGAAACATTTGCGTTGGAACATTGGTTTCATGCGGCGTGATTGTAATCGTGCTGAAGATTGCTGTTCCAGGGCTGGTCCTTCCCAACCTGTGGCATGTGATTGTCGCGCTGCCGATGATACTGCTGGCGTTGGTTTTTCAATTCGGAATACTTGCCGTCTTTCCTCCGAGCGTGACGTTGCGTCCTAGTCGCTTGAATAAATCACATGGTCAAACGGGGGTGCAGATCAAAGCCGAGCAATTCGTTGCCATTCAATTGTTTGTCCATCGCCAGGACCGGATCCGGTTAAAGCTACGCTACCGTCAGCTAGATCGACTGCACACCCTTGTGATCGGGGTGCCGAATTCGGTGGATCTGGATCAATTGGTCGCGATGCTACCGATCTCGCCCAAAATTCGAGACGCAAGATCACGTTCGATCTCGGTTGCTGATTGCAGCTAAATAGCGGGAAGGTGACAGTACGAGCACACCTATCAACGAACATTCTTCTGTGGCGGCCCAGCGGGTTTCGACAGCGATGTTGTTATGAAAAGTAAGGTTCGAAAGGATCTTTCCGCGACACTCCGAAAAAAGTCCGAAGAAATACTTCGTTCTCAAGTGTTGGTGGCGGCAGCAAAGGGTTTTCTGGGAAACAAACAACCGATTGCATCAACGAGTCAATGGACTGTTTTGCGGCAGACCACAAACTTGACACTTGACCGGTAGCAGATGAAAATACCGTCCTTTGTCATCCGCTGCGAAGTCGGGGGCAAGCAGGGAGGGCAAGCAGTAAGGGCAAGTTCGCGTGCTGGGCGAGCGCACCCCAAAGCGAACCGTTCGTCCCCTCGCCCCGGAAGAAGAACAAGCTACGTGAAGAAGTTCGGACCCATTTGAACCGGTGTGCCCCTGCTATGTTGAATTGCGGAAAGGTTATTTCATTTGCGATCGTTGCGTTTGTATGCATCTGCGTTGTCGCTGCGCAAGATATCGGTGAGCTGTCGCGCACCTGGACTAGCGCCGATGGATCATTCACCGTCGATGCTGAATTGATCGACATCCGAGGTCGGACCATCCGGCTCCGCAAATCGGATGGTGATACCATCACCGTACCATTAACGAAGATCAGCGAGTCCGACCGTGAGTATGTCCGCAATCGACAGGACGAGATGCGACAGGACAGCAAGCGAAATCGAGATCGACGCCCAGCCACGGCAAATACTTCGCCTCTTGTCCAACGTAACGTTGCCTCACTGAACGCATTGCTCGAACCCGTGCGACAAAAATATGGGATTCCCGCCTTGGCGGCAGCGGTCGTTCAAGGGAACCAAATTGTAGGAGTGGGGGCTGTCGGGGTGCGACAGATGGATTCCGCCGAAGAGGTGACCGTTGCGGACAAGTTCCACCATGGATCAATATCGAAACCGATGACGTCCATGCTGCTTGGCATGCTCGTTGATCGAGGAAAGCTCAATTGGAACACAACTGTTGCGCAGGCGTTTCCCGAGCTGATTGATAAAATTCGTCCCGAATACGTCAATGCGACCTTGGAGCATTTTCTACTGCATCGTTCCGGCTTGCCGAGTGATCGACGTCAATCACCCGAGCTCAGTGCAGCGATTAGAGAAGTCAAAGGGAATATCGTTGAGCAGCGGAAAGAGATGGTCGAGATTGTGCTCAAGCAACCGCCCGTCGCACCGCTTGGTGCACAACATGTGTACGCCAATTTTGGATTCTGCGTCGCTGCCGCAATGGCCGAGGCGGCGACGGGGCAATCCTGGGAAGACATGATGAGCGAGATGATTTTCAAACCGCTCAAAATGGAAACGGCAGGTTTCGGCCCACCCTCAAGCCCCGACGAGATCGATCAACCGCGTGGGCACATCGGGCTGGGCGCGGAGATGAAACCCGCCAGCCCAACCGCTGATAACGCACCGTGCATGGGACCGTCTAGCCGAGTGCATTGCAGTGTGACCGATCTCGCGTTATTCGGGCAAGTTCACTTGCAATACGGTCCCGTTACTTCAAAACTTGTGTCACGTCCAACCTTTGTTCGGTTGCACACCGACCAGCTAAAGCAAAACTACGGGCTCGGATGGACGATCACTAATCCTGAATGGGTTCCCGGTGAACTTCATTGGCACACAGGGACCAATGGCATGAATTATTCTGGACTCTACGTTGTCCCTGCACGCAACATGGTTGTGGTCGTTGCGATGAACGCGAAGTCGAGCGAGGCCTGTACGGAAGTAAGGGACCTGATTCTCCGCCTTTGATGTCACGTCCGCACGAAGTGCCCGCGTGAACTGACCATGAGCTGAAGTTTGGTGGGTGGAGCGGTGTGCTGTCGCTGCTACAGCGGATATCTGCTTCGCACTGGAGTGCTCTCATTCGCGGATTGGTTTCTGTGCAACGACTTTGGCCACGAATCCATCGGAGCATCTGTAAGATGCAATGACTCCGCGCGGGCCCGGGTGTGCCCCGAATCATATCATACAGTGCCAAGACAAATCGTTGCTTTAATAGCAAACGCAAGCAATAGATTGCAGCTGTACCTCTGACTCGCGTACAATCTCACGAAATCGATCGACTTTCGATGTCAAAATACATCTACTCGTATCCATTGAGCTTCTCCCAATGACGATTGCCAAGCGATTTTGTGCTGTCCTACTGTTGCTGTCGATCTCAACGACGCATTGCTGCATTGCAACGGAACCTGCTACGAGTGTGGACGACGGTAAGTCTGATCGGTTTGCGGCTGTGCAGGTGATGGAGTCGCTTCCGATTCGCGTTATCGATTCGAAAGGCGAGCCTGTTTCGGGAGCAACGATCACTCCATGGGCACTGCGAAGCGCACAAGGGCATGGTCGTTGGCCGAACGGCGAGTACGATCGGACGCATGCCCAACCGGAATCGGTTGTTACAAGTGGAGCAGGCGACGCAATCATTGAGTATCCTTTCTTCAAGGATTTGGGTGAGGGGGTCCGTACGATCGGAGTCTCCATTTTTGTCGACCATCGTGACTTTGCGTTTCCGGACGCGATTCACATCGATGTCCCGTTAGAGAGCGATTTGGTTTATGAGGTCATACTCGACAAAGGTGTCGCCGTTGAACTGCATCCGACGATTGACAGCGAGATTGCCGATACGAGCAAACTATTTGCATACGGGTCGGACGGACGCTCTTGGATGCCAAGTGACGCAATCGAGCGAACCGAAACCAGCCTTCGGTTGCCGCCAATCAAGCCTGGCGGACACAGCGTGCTCGTCGCCAGAATGGAGGGGGATCGTATTACGCATTTTAGTGAGATTTTGGACTTCGACGTTCCACAACGCGATACGTTCGCGGTAGAGGTTCCGCTCAGTCCGGTAACACCTATCCAAGGTGTGTTGAGTGATAATGTTCCACGGCCCGTTATTGCAGGACGGATTAATCTCAGTACGCTGCCTCCGAGCGGGGCAAGCGACAACCGCGTCGAGTGGGATACTTGGGTGCCAATCCAAGCGGATGGAACCTTCACAGTCGAGGCTTGGCCAATGGATGAGAAGATCCAAGTCATCGCCTTATGTGACGGGTTTATCGCAAGTTCGGGCGAGTCACCCGCCGAATATGAAGGCCCACGAGACTCTGCTAACACTCACGTAATTCGCCCACAGGTTTTCGATCCACTTGACGAGGGGCCGATTACGATCGAAATGACGCCACTAGTGAACTGTCTGGTGAAAGCGGTTGACGAGGACGCCGAGCCCGTCGCGGGCGTGACGGTTGAAGCTTGGCCGAACGTCATTTGGTGGAACAGCGGAGCTCAGATCTATTGCGGCTCCCTTATGAAGGGTGAACGACGGATGCGATATCGAGATTACGATTCAAGTATTGACAAGGGTTTTCCTCAGCCGTTCCGTGCGACGACTGATCGCAACGGAATTGCCACGTTAGAGCTGCCCGAAGGGAATCGATCGGTGGGAGTTATTAGCGATAGCTACGAACTACCTATCATTCTCGGCCGTCGCTACAAGAAGGTTAATTTGATCCCTGGCGATACGACCGAAGTCACAATCCAATTGCATCCGAGGGGTACTGAAAGACTGGGTGATTGGGACAAGCTGGCTGGAGTTGTTTTTGGATGTTCTACCCGCGAAGGAAGGCGAATCCGTGCGTTGCCAGGTGTGTCTGAGAAAATGGAGGAGTTTGCAGTACGATTCCGCGACGCAAAATCACAAAGCGACCCGAAGCTGCTTGCGGATGCGTTCGCAGTGGTTGCAAGTGCATTCGCTGATATCGAAGATTTTGGCGAGGCAGCACGTTGGTATCAAAAAGCAGCTGAACAGGTCGAAGCCGCTGAGGCCGCGAATAAGTGAAGAGGCAATGACCCTGCCCTGGATAAACGTTGGACCAGCGGATGTAGCTGAGCAGCGACAGGGCATCGCGAATGCCGGTTCCTCGTCGGAGTCCCTCTGCTAGTCAAAGTCACGCTTCAATTTTGTGAACCGCGTATAACGTTTATGATAAGTTGATGAATTGATTCGGGTGATTGTGCTCGTGTTTTGACAGCCTGCTTGGTGGTCGCAAGTTAAATGATCTCTATGACACGCCGCGTCCAATTTTTTAATACGTCGTCACAGTTTGTGGCCAATGGCCTCCAGCGTGCAATGAACGGCATCGAGGCCGAGGTTCGTCCCGTGATCGAACAGAAGCACGCACACCAATGGAATGCCTCGGGGTTTTTCAAACGCTGGCTCTTGCGGCGGCAAATTGAACGTGAGATTACGGAGTGCATCGCGGAACGTCTGGCCTCTATCTCCCCTGACTCACTTTTTTGACCGTCGCCATCGCTCATCGCAACGCGATAGAAAGCCTTGTCAATGACGACAGCAGTGAGCATGATCTGTCGCCGTCGCTTAATCTTTCTGTCGCACCAATTTTTCTGTCACTACTTGCAGAATGAACAAACGCACTGTGACAACGCAGGATAATTCCGCTGTCGGAACATTGACGATCGTTGCCAACATGGCGAATCAAACTTGTGGTTGAAAACCTTGGCTCCGTCGATCACGGCTTCCCACTACCGTTGCAGTTCTTCGTATTGGCGGCGAAGGTCGGGGGCGTCCGGGGGACGCGTTAGCAGGATGTAGCGTGCCCGTTGTTGAGCTTCGTCGTCGTCACCGATCTGTTTGATCGCCCGGATCGACTCGATCTTGGCTTCATGCCAAGCCTCGCTGCCCACCGGCAACCCGGCTGACAAGCGATCCCACCACTGGATCGATTGACGACGGGCGTCCGCATTGTCGCTGCTGCCAAACATCGTTGCTGCGGTGCGGATGATCGCGACCGGGTGAGT
>NZ_ANOG01000636.1 GCF_000346295.1 Rhodopirellula maiorica SM1
CAACACGTCGAAATCAAAGTCCATGGCCCCGTCGCCACGATCCTGATGGATCATCCCTCGCGACACAATACGCTCAGCCCGACACTGATCGAAGATTTACGGACCGCGTTTTCCGACCTCCACCAAGAAAAAAAGGTGCGTGCAGTGATTCTCACCGGCGGGGGCGAGCATTTTAGTAGCGGGATCGATCTGAGCGTGCTCAGTGCGATTTCAGCGATGGCGGTCGACGAGTCTCAAGGCGAGCTGTTCAAGTTATGGCAGCACTACGCAGAGCTGCTCGAACAAATCTTGCGGTTTCCTAAACCGGTGATTGCTGCGGTCGATGGGGCAGCGATCGGTGCGGGGCTGGGGATCGCGCTAGCCGCGGACTTGTTAGTCCTCTCACAGCGAGGAACGCTCAGTGCCGAAGCGACTCGCCGAGGCCTGGTGAGCGGTGCCACGGGGGCGCTGATTTCGTTTCGCTTTGGAGCCGCGACGGCAGCTAGGATGTTGCTGACCGGCCAAGTGATCGACGCCGAAGAAGCCTATCGGTTGGGGATGTGCCCCAAGCCGGTTCCCTCGGCCCAGATCTGGGTAGCCGCATCCGAATTGGCTTCGGCGTGTGCGAAAGCGCCTCGGGAAGCGGTGCAGGCGACAAAACGTTTGCTGAATGAGTGCGTCGGCGAGTTGCTGCTCAGTCAGATCGCCGCAGGCACGGCCTACAGCGCCGCGGCGTGCTCGACCGAATCGGCAAAAGAAGGCGTTGCCGCGTTCCTTGAAAAACGAGCACCCGAATGGCGATGAGCCCCCGATATCCGCTTCAGCCCACCGATTGACCAAACACACGAACTAAAACGAAAGCAATTAGCAACCGATGACAAATCCCTCTGACATTGTATGGCACGAACAGACCGTCGATCGCGCTGCTCGTGAAGCGAATCTTGGTCAACGCGGCGTCGTCGTTTGGTTCACCGGATTGAGCGGCTGCGGCAAGAGCACCGTTGCCAACGAGCTCGAGCATCAGCTGAACCAGCTCGGTCGGGCCACCATTTTGCTCGATGGCGACAATATTCGACACGGCTTGTGTGCGCCTCCGAGCGGTTTGCGAGACGAGCATGGCGAAGAATTCGCCGACCGTTTTGGTCTCGGGTTCGGCGCAATCGACCGCGAAGAAAACATTCGCCGGATTGGTTCGGTGGCCGCGCTGATGGCTTCCGCTGGTCTGATCACGTTGACTGCCTTTGTCAGTCCTTACCGAAAGGATCGCGATCGTGTGCGGAAGATCGTCGAATCCAGTGGTGCCGTGGGCGATTTTCTTGAAGTGTTTGTCGATACTCCGCTTGAGATTTGTGAAGCACGGGATCCCAAGGGGTTGTACAAGAAGGCGAGGGCCGGTGAGATCAAGAATTTCACTGGGATCAGCGACCCTTACGAGGCACCCAAACAGCCCGAGATTCATCTCGCAGGAAACGCCGAAGCGACACCACGCCAACAGGCCGCCGAAGTGTTGGCGGAATTAACTCGCCGTGGCATCGTTAGCGTGTCTGCCCCGCAAGGCCAATAACAGGCCGTCAACACCCTATCGCCATTGGTGTCTCGTCGGATCAAGTGCTCGGACTGCTGCAGAGGAAACGCGTCCTACCGGCTTTGTTTCCCCTTTGGGGGGCTCGTGATGTTAGAAATCGATGGTAGGCCGGATCAAGTCGCGGTAGTGACGCAAATCCGGCAGATGCGATTTTTGCAATGAATGTCGTTGAGTCTGTCGTCCGGATTGGCGAACAACAAAACCGACGTCGGAGACGTCGGGCGACGTAAAAGCTGGCGGCAGCCGGATCTGGGGAGAGGCTCGTGGTGTTCGAGATCGATGGTAGGCCGGATC
>NZ_ANOG01000637.1 GCF_000346295.1 Rhodopirellula maiorica SM1
ACCTGTTTGGCGACAACGTGCACGAGTTCTTGGCGCCGTGTATCTACGAAGGCGAAGGCGAAATGTTGGGGATGGCGTTCTTCAAGTCGCTGGTGAAACATCATGGCAAAGTCTTCTTCGAACCCATCGGCCGAACGCTCAGTGAGCTGGGAACCGCCAAGCCGAATCCGTTGAATCCGCGACATGCTTGGGCGCTTCGCAAACCGCTCTCCACCTATGCTAAATGGTGGGTGGGGCACCATGTGTCGGCGGCACGTTGGTCGCCGCTTCCTATGTCGGATCCGAAGTTGGCGGAGCATACTAAATTTGCACAGCGTTATTTGTCGCAAAGCGGCATGCGAATCAGCACGACGATGCGGACCTTTCAATTGAAGTTGGCGGATCGTCAATGCCGGATGTCGGCGCTGTCGCTGGACATCCAAAACGCGGTCGTGATGTTGGTCACCAGCTTGTATGCCAAGGCGTCCAATGATCCGGTCACCCGCGCTGCCGCCGATACGGTGTGCCGCGAATTGCAATTAAAGATATCCGGTGGGAAAGCGAGTAATGCCGATTTCCGTCAAGTCACGGAACTCGGCAGCCAGATTGCCTCCCAAGGTTGGAGTGAACTTGATGGAGTGGCCTCGGGAGAAATCATGATGCCATACAAGTAATCAGGCCCAATACGAGGTTGATCAAGCAGGTAGGCGGGAATGTTCAGATGAAATCCGTTAGTTGCATGGGCAAATGCTGTGAGGCCGTTCGTAGTGGAAATCTTCAAGGGCGTGGAACTCGTCAACGGCCCGCATACCGAACGACTCTTGCCTGCCTACTTCAAAAATTAACAATTCACAATGGCAAGATTAGGAACAAACAATGCACAGGAGATGACGACGTGGGAAATTCACGTCCGATGAGAGTTAGGAGAGGTTTAGGAGCCGCATCATGAATTTAGTCGACCTGTTTAGTTTTCGCGCCGCACCACGGCTGGATTCTCCTGAGGTGGAATCTCCGGGGAAAGAACAGCCCAATCGTCCTCGACGCGCTGTCATTGCGTTGGGAGGAGGCGGTGCACGCGGGCTCGCCCACCTCGGTGCAATACAGGTGGTCGGTGAGGCAGGAATTCAAACCGAGCGGTTTGTCGGAGTGAGTATCGGGGCGCTGGTCGGGGCCATGTGTGCTCTCGATTCAGAGACACGTCGCGTACAGGCTCAGACGATCGAATTTCTGTTCTCGCCGGCCTTTTCTCGCAATCAACATCTGTTGTTTGGATCTACCGGCTCGCGAATGGAAGATGCCGAATCGGGAGTGATGGCGTGGTACAACCGAGTCCGCTATCTGTATTCGGCTCACCGCCGTATCACCCGTGCGGCAACCCGCAGGTCATTGATGCCCGAGGCGATCCTGTCCGATGGCATCGAAGCACTCGTACCTGACATCAAGTTCTCGGACCTTCCCACGCCGTTAAGTATCGTGGCGGCTGATTTGCGCAGCGGCAATCGGATCGTGATCGAGAATGGGCCGCTACGAAAAGCGATCCAAGCGTCGATGGCGATCCCCGGCATCTTTCCTCCGGTCCAATGGGATGGCATGCAACTGTGTGACATCGGAGTCGTCGATGCATTGCCGTCCATGGTTGCAAAAACGTATGCCAGCGATTTAACCATCGCGGTGGATGTCGGTCAGACGCACTCGCACGTTGACGACTGCACCAACGCGCTGGATGTAATCATGCGGATGCAGGACATTGGCGAGTGCATGACCCGCCGAGAAAAAGCCGAGCTCGCCGATTTGGTGATCCGCCCCGAGATGCATGGAATCGATTGGTTCGATTTTAGTCATCCCGAACGTATCATTGACGCAGGACGTGAGGCTGCGCGACGGCGAATCGCAGTTTTTGCCAGCTAGTCTCCATCGACTCTTGTAAATGGAAGCTCGCAAACGCTGGGGTTGCGGTCGCGCGAAACCACCAACGGTCGGTCGATTCTCTTTGCCCTGTTCTCTTTGCCCTGTCTTCCCTTGGTCCGACACGTTCGCGGCCTGCTCGGGGTTGTTCCACTGGAACGTTTTCAGAATTAGCATAGGATCCGACGCCACCGTTGGATGTGGTGGGCGAGATCATGCTTCATCGGCGAACCGAGACACTGTGAATGACTCCGATTCCTCCCCAACTCAATGACCCGCCATCGGCAATGCCCGCTCACGATCTACGGTCCACCCAACCCACCGCCGAAGACATCGATCAACTGCGATTGCTTTCGATTTTCCACTATGTTGTCGGCGGGATCATCGCATTGATGTCGCTGATTCCCATTGTCCACGTGGTGCTTGGAATCGCGATTGTTTCGGGGGCATTGGATGATGCGAATGCCGATGGGACACCTCCGCCAGCCGTTTTTGGCTGGCTCTTCATTATCTTTCCCTCGTTGATGATCGGCATCGGGATGACAATTGCGTGCTGTGTCTTTGTGGCGGGCCGCAAGCTTGGGGCGTATCAGGCTCACTTGTTTTGTCTGGTGATGGCGGCAGTGGAGTGCATGTTCATGCCATTTGGCACCGTATTGGGGGTATTCACCATTCTGGTACTAATGCGACCAAGCGTGAAAGCGTTGTTTGGCAATTCGGCGGCGGCGACGACCGACGGGGGTGGGCGAAGTTAGAAAAGCGAAAGATTTGCGTTAATCCGCAAGGGGGGATTCCTCAACCATACAGCCGATGCAGTACGCACGATGGGAACGCAAAGGAGCGGATTTCAGAGCAAAATCCGCGGCGATTGCGTTGCTTTGAGTTGTGTAAAATAGCAGCTGCGCTTACAGTCAAGAGGGCGCCAGAGCACTTTCGGCGCAGACATCTTACGATATGTGAAGCCCTTTATGAATCAGCTGGAAAGCAGCCCCGCCGAAGTGAAAGCCCCCACGTTTGCCGAATTGCCGCTCGCGGACAAAGTCCAAGAAGCGATTGTGAAGTCCGGATACGAGTCGCCCTCCGAGATCCAAGCCGCCGTCATCCCCCATCTGTTGGAGGGACGTGATGTGATCGGCCAAGCTC
>NZ_ANOG01000638.1 GCF_000346295.1 Rhodopirellula maiorica SM1
CCGCAGGCGACTCGTCCACGAAGGTGATTTCAAACCAGAAATCCATCTTCCCACAGTCTTGCAATACAAACATGAACTTCCTACTCGAGTGTTTATGCAACTAATGAAATCGATCATGCTTGCGTTATTAGGTCTAATTGCCGGTTCGTCTTTTTGCGCCGCAGAGCAGCCCAACATCCTGTTCATCATGGCAGACGACCATACGTCGCAAGGGTTTGGGATCTATGGCAGCCGTCTGGCCCATCTCAACCCGACGCCCAATATCGATGCGCTGGCGAAAACGGGAATCGTGTTTGACAACACATTCTGTAACAACTCGATCTGTACGCCCAGTCGAGCGAGTATTTTGACCGGTCAATATTCGCAGACCAATGGAGTTCTGGATTTGCACGGCAGCTTGCCGCCCAGTAAGCAATTCTTACCTACAGAAATGAAGGCTCTTGGTTACCAGATGGCTGTCATCGGCAAATGGCATCTCAAGGAAGAGCCTGCCAACTTCGACTATTACGAAGTATTACCGCTGCAGGGCAGCTACCACAACCCGGATCTGATCTGCCGAGAGGGTGGCACGCGAAAGGAAATCGTGTTTGGGAAACAGGGTGCCAGAGAAGTCAATGTCATCAAGTACCAGGGGCATTCGTCAGATGTCATCACGGACCGATCCATCGAGTGGCTGCAGAACAAGAGAGATAAGTCCAAACCATTTGTTTTGCTTCATCACTTCAAGGCTCCCCACGACCTGTTCGAGTATGCAGCTCGCTACGAATCGTA
>NZ_ANOG01000639.1 GCF_000346295.1 Rhodopirellula maiorica SM1
GAAAAAGGTCGAGGCGAATGGGCTGGAATATCTGCACGTTCCCGTGGACATGCAGGGGATATCGCCCGAAGTGGTCGATCGGTTTCGCGAACAATACCGAAAACTTCCCAAGCCCGTGTTTGCTCACTGTAAGTCGGGAAAACGGGCCGGCGCGATGATGATGATGCATATCGCGGCCGAGCAAGGAATGTCGGGCGAACAGACGCTCGAGCAGGCCGAGAAAATGGGATTCGAGTGTGACCAGCCTGAGCTCGAACAATTCGTAAAGAATTACGTCGATTCCCACGTCGCTCACTAAGCGTCTCCGGCAACGAAGGCTAGCGTTGTTCGTCGCTGATACACCACAACGCATCATCAGTGCGAATCAGGATATCGGTGCCAGCGGCGACAATGGATGCATTTGTGTTTTCATTCAGTTTGTTCTCGGCGATCTTGTTTAGCTTGGTCGAATCGGGCTCGAAAACCGTGGTGGTGCCAGTCTTCGTCAGCAGGAACATCCGGCCATCAGCGGTTTGCGTGATGCTGGACCATGTGCCTCCGCCCTC
This sequence comes from Rhodopirellula maiorica SM1, assembly GCF_000346295.1. Classification (GTDB taxonomy): domain Bacteria; phylum Planctomycetota; class Planctomycetia; order Pirellulales; family Pirellulaceae; genus Novipirellula; species Novipirellula maiorica. Next base: position 546 of record NZ_ANOG01000639.1, read on the forward strand.
GGTACGAGCCTTCCAAAGCTGGTCGCCCGTTTGCACGTCGATGCAACTCAGCACTCCGTTCATGTTGCAGATGTAGATCAAACCGTGGTGGACAACCCCGGTCCCCAGCCATCCTTGATCCTTGGATTTGTGCCAGACCCTGTGAGTCTTCGTCACGTCGCCACGGCCGCCAGCGCGAACCGCCAGCGATGCGCCGCCATAGCCGCCTAAGGCGACGACCACGCCGTCGGATTCCATTGGCGAAGCGTAAGCCAATGGCCCTGTCCCGCCGCATGTCCAAAGTCGCTCGCCCGTGGCCGGATCAAACGCGCTGACGCGGCGCGACAGTGCGGCAACCAATTCGAAATGACCATCAACCTCGATCAGGATCGGCGTGTTCCAGGCACCTCGCAACCGTTCACTTCGAGGTTTGTTGCTGCCAAAATCGTTGGCATTGCCGTCGTTCTCAGGGCCGCTGAGTTCGTGTTCGGCCTCGTCGTCCAGTGCGTCCACCTTCCATCGTGTTTCACCGGTGGCCTTGTCCACAGCGATCAGAAACTCGTTGTTCCCCGGTCCGAACAACAGGATACATAAATCGTCGTGCAGAATCGGTGACGTCCCGTAACCCCACATATGTTCTTGCTTGCCAAGGTCGCGGCGCCACAATTCGTTACCATCGACATCCCAACAGACCAGCCCGGCGGATCCAAACCATGCGACCACGTGTTTCCCATCGGTCACCGGTGACGCCGAGCAATAGGGATTGGTTTTGTGCGAAGCTTCGGGTTGATCATACGTCACGCCTCGACGCCAAAATTCGCGTCCGGTGGCTCGATCTACGCAGAACAAGCTTCGTTCGTTGGATTCAGAGAGCGGCTGAGTGAAAAACACTCGGTCGTCCCACACGATCGGCGTCGAGTTGCCGGCCTCTGGCAATTCGATTCGCCATTTCACATTCTGGTCTGGCCCCCACTCAGTCACCACGCCCGAGGTCGATGTGATGCCTGATCCCGCCGGACCTCGCCACTGCGGCCAATTCGATTCGGCAGCGAAGGATGGCGAACCAAAGCTCAGCAAAAACAGCGTCAATACGGCGGAATGGATCGATTTCATCATTGTCTCTGAAACAAGAGTGGGAATTGAATTCAAAGAGGGACGGGAGTGGATCTTGTCAAAGATCCTGCACGTTGTTTCGACGCGAAGGTAGGTCGCTATGTGAGGCGATGGCGCGAGTTCCATGTTATCTACTACCGTAGTGGGACTCGCCAAGAGTTCCTGATGCATCAAGAGCTGATACGGGGATTCGTGCGAAAACCAGTACGCTCACACTATTGCTGTTTAACGTGATCGAAAGATCTCGCTGGTCAACGTTTCCGTCACCATTGTATGTAGCCCGTAGTCATTGGCTTTGACTCGGTTCAAAATGTCATCGATTTCGTACTGGTCAGTCCGTTCCATATGTCTTCCAGCCGCATACATCAGCAGCTTTTCGATCAGATTTCTTGCGAAATGATCGCGACGACTTTCCAGAAGCACTTTCTTGAATCCTGGAAAATCTTTGTAGGTTTCACCCGATGGCAGTTTTCCCGACGGATCCACCTTCGCCGCCTCGGCTTTGCCTTTGGGTTTTGGGTATTTCTCTCGCCAACGTCCGATGGGGTCAAACGTTTCGAGTGCATAACCGAGCGGATCAATGTTGCGGTGGCACACGTAACACGTTTTGTCTTCGCTGTGCCGTGTTAATTTTTCTCGGATCGTCGTCGCTCCGCTGACATCGGAATCGATCGCCGGCACCTCGTCCGGTGGCGGAGGCGGTGTGATGCCAAGGATGTTTTCCAATACCCAAACACCGCGAGTCACCGGCGACGTGTCGACACCATTGGCGCTGACGGTCAGTACGCCAGCCATCCCCAAAACGCCGCCACGCTGTTTGTTTTTAGCCAGACTGACTCGCTGAAATCCATCGGCCAAGCGGAGAGTGTCTTGTTCAGGCAAGCGGTACAGTTTTGCCAAATTCTTGTCGACAAAGGTATAATCTGCGTCCAAAAAATCGATCACAGATCCATTCTCGTTAAGCAAGTTGCGAAAGAACAGACGCGCTTCCTGCTTCATTGATTCTGGTAGATTTTGGGCGTAATACTCCCATGCCTCTTTGCGGGGCGGTGGCAGATTGCCAATGTCTCGTAGGTTCAACCAGCTGTCGAGGAAACCGTGGATGAACTCGTCGGATCGATCGTCCTCGAGCAGCCGAGCGATCTGTTTTTTCAATTCGTCCGTCTCGGTCAGATGGCCGGATTGGGCTGCGGCGAACAGTTCGTCATCCGGTGGCGCCGCCCACAACGCGTATGAAAGTCGCGAGGCAAGGTCGAACGGACGCAGCGTCGTCTCGTCCTCGGCCGTGATTTCGCTGAGGTACAAAAACGACGGCGAACAGAGGATCATTTTCAACGTGTCCAAAGCGGCCTGACGCGGAGTGGCTTTTTCGGATAGACGTTTTCGATAGATTGCTTCGATCCGCTTGCGATCCGCATCTTCCAGCGGACGCCGGTACGCTCGTTGGCCAAACGCAAAGAGTTGCTCGACGGCTCGGTCTTCCTGAAACCCTTGCTCTCCGAAAACCGCCTGCTCCTCTTTTCCGCCGCCGGGTTCGGCCAGCGGACCATGGACTTTGATTTCTCCGATCTTGATATGCGGCAATGCGCCTTCGCGAAGCAGCGACGTGCGGCTGACGCCTACCTTCGGCGCTTTGAATTCATCCTTGTATCGCTTGTTGACTGCGATCACCGAGGCTCGTGATTCGTACGGACCGTTGGGGAAAATGAAGCGAGGCGTCTGTCCGGCTTCCAGCCACACTCGGAAACTTAGCCATTCGGGTTCTTCGTCGGGAACGACCGTGGTGGCCAAAATCGGTTCGATCGCTTGAGGGTAGTGAATGTGCCCTTTGGTTGCGTCGCCAGGAACGACTGCCAATTGAAAGGGTTCGGAAAAGTCGATGCGAAAAATCTTTGGGTCATAATGCGTGTCGCGGTGCATCGCTTGCGCATGAACTTTGATGTCGTACAGTCCCGATACCGGGACCCCCTCTAAAAAGTCCTCGATGTGTCCGTAGCCGCCTTGCCGCGTATCCGTATTGGGCTGTTCGTACAAACACAGGTACTTAAATTTGAAAACGCTGCGGTGGGCGCCCGTCAGTTCTTCGTACTGCTGGAAATTGTCGGTGAAATGCCATGATTTTGGCTGCATGGCAGGTTTGCCAAGGCGAGTCTCGACCAATCGCGATGCCGCTTGAAGGTATTGGTCCAACAGAAAGCCTGATGTCACCAACGCCTCGCCGATCGTATCCATATGCCCGCTGGTGTTTTCCTTGGGAAAGTCCGCGGTCAGCCCCAATGTATCGACACGGCGGTCAAACAGTGTTGCCAGTGTGTTTTCATATTCGCGGTTGGAAAGCCGCCGCATCACGGTACGGCCACCAGAGCTTCTAAAATTTTCGCGAGCCTGTTGGATACCGTTTCGCAATACCTCCAGTAACGCTAGACGCTCTTCATCGCTGGGCTGATCGGCGTCTTCGGGCGGCATCACTTTTAACGTCACGGAATCGATGATCTCATCGGCCGTGATCAGTTGCTGCTCAGAGGTGATGGGCAACGTAAACGATTCGAACTCGCGCTCGCCCTCGGCCGATCCTGTGTCATGGCACTGCAGACAGTAGTCGCCCATAAAGTTTGCGACCAGGGCTTGGGGCTCGGAGGCATCTTGCGATTTGGATTCCGCTTCCGACGCGGGAACCCAGCAAGACATGACGAGTCCAATGAGGACAACGCACGCGGCGTGAAACGCCCACCCGCCAGCAAATCGCGGGCAAATAACACGCCCGCCAGTGAAGCGACGGCC
>NZ_ANOG01000640.1 GCF_000346295.1 Rhodopirellula maiorica SM1
CGATTCCGCGAGACCCGGCCGCTTACGCGTCTCGGCTCACATTAAATCACGGTACTTGCGGTCTTGGGCTTCGTTGACGTAAATCACACATTGTTGGATCGCTGATTCACTGTTTAAGAATTCAATGTCTCCTTTCACTGTCCAGACTGGACGACCTCTCCATATTGCGAACGTCTGGCGAAGTTCCATGGTCGCTTTTGCCTTTAATTGGTCTCGCACCACTTTGGGCTTATATTCCGGCGCAGTGATGACGACATGCACATGATTCGTTTGTGCTGAGGTCGTCCAAAGAGACCAGGACCGAACATCGCAAATCTCGTAAATGGCATCTTCCGCAACCAATTGCATTGAGTCTTCAAGGAGAATGACATCGTGAGATAAGTGATCGCGGTGCCAAGTTTCCAATTGAGGTTGAGCAAGTTGAGGCCCAGTGCTGCGGTGCCTCCAGCCACGGGCGTCCCCGGGAAGGAAGGTGCCGTACACCGTCCACGTAATGAACAGCCCAAGCGGTGTCGTGTTCATGCAAATAGCCCCCCGATCACGTTAAATATATCACAGGCGAGGGATGAGAGCCGAGTTGTATCGAAGCCATTTCCTAAAAAATGATTTTCAAAGGCTACAAAGTTGGTG
>NZ_ANOG01000641.1 GCF_000346295.1 Rhodopirellula maiorica SM1
CGTGTTGTTCAGAATTCGGTCAAAGGCAATCGGATTGCTTTGCGTTCCACCGTTCGGGCCAAGCCCGGTGATTCGCACGCCTGCGTTGGCGTTGAATGCCAACACGTTGCTTTGTACGACCACACCGGGCAGCAGGTCGTTGGTATTTAGCTCGACTAGGTTTCGAGGATAGACGATTGCCGCAGGCAGTTGGTCAACTTGGTCCACTCCTTGAACTCGCGATTCCGCACCACGGTTCAGTTCGATACCGGCATCCGCGTTAAACACAAAGCGGCTGTTCTCGATAATGATCACGCCTTGGTCACTTCGGTCACGGTTGCTGTCGCCTCGTAGATCAAACAAGTCGATCGATTCGAATGCGGTACCATCATCGGTGATCGTGACATCGCCATAGACGTTGATGCGGTTGTCGATGTCGCTGCCGTTGGCACCCGTCACGTCGATGCCCAAAATTTGACGCACCGAGGTTGCATTCAGAGCGTTGATAATCGCTGCTCCGACTTCGGTTTCCGTTGCCGATTCGTTGACCACGATCGCGATTTGCGAGTTGGGTGAGTTGAGCCCATCGTTGACGCCCGAAGCATCAATCAAATCGAACTCGAATACCAATTCTGCTCCCGCGGTCCCCACGGTAAACGTCGAGCCGTCGATTAATTCCGTGCCCGAGAACGCTCGCAGTGCGTAGCCATCGGTCAAGCGATCGTTGGTGTCAAATGTGCGGAATTGTGACTCCGCTTCGCTATCGACATATTCGCTGGCGTCACGAATCTCCAATTGGTACGCGCCGGTGACCGTCGGTTGGGTCGGCCGCGGCGTCGAGGTAAAGAATCGGGTTCCGTCTTCGACAAAGGTCTCGGTTTGAGCAACGGCACGTGAATCGGTCACGAGTTCACCACGTTCGGCAAAGCCAATGATGATGTCGTCAATGAACACGCCTTCGTGATTGTTGTCTGCGGTTCCGGCTAGGAATCCGGCTGCGTATTGATCGCCGTAACGAAGTTGCTCGTTCACGAACGGTCCGAAGTCGTTGATCGTCAGAGCTCCGGTTCGTACCATCGCACCGGAAGTCGGGACGAACGACGTGTCGCTGTCGCTGAATCGCTCAGCCAGGGCTAGCGAGATTGCTTCGGCTACTTCGGGAGCGGTGTCAAATCGGCTGATCTTGATCGGTCGGCCCGTCAATGCTTCTTGCCCGCTGACCGGTAACAAAGTAGGCGATGACGACGTGATCGTTGCCGCACCATCGACTTCGATCAAATTACCGTCGGTTTGTGCACTGATCGGCGATAGGAAGTTGACCGTCGCCGTGTACGAATCGATTTGGCCGGTCTGAGTCGTGCCCGCGATGCGAGGATCGTAGGTCGAATTGCCGATACCGCTGATGCCGATATAGATCGAGCCGCTTTCGGTGGCGGTGATCTGAACCGTGTCGTTTGCCTGATCCACAAAACCGGTCAGCTCGTTGCCCTTGGCGTCAAAGAAACGCACCGCCGCATCGAGTGCGGGATTGGTGTCCAAGTCAACGTCGACGAAAATGGTGGTTCCTGCGGTGACTTCCGCACGCACAAGGTCCACATCGTTTAGATTCGACGGAGTGCCCAGGGCGTCGACCGTACCGATGCGACCGGTTCCCGAGATCGTGGCGTTGCCGCCCGAGTAAGGCAGTGGCGTGGCTTGGAATAACAAGTCGTTGCGCTCGCCAGTGACACCAGGAGTGTCGCTTGGGTCCGAGAAGTCAAAGTCTTCGGTCACGTTGTATGCGGGCAGCGGTAATCCGGCAGCCAGCGACAATGCTTGTGCGATCTCCAGTTGTGACAGTTGGTCCAAGGTTTCGTTAGACAATGGATCGATCAGGTCGACACTGACCTCGTTCGTTGCGACTGGCCGAGTACCATCGTTCAAGATGAAGGTTTGGCCAGCGTACTGGATCTCTTCACGGTAGTCAGGATCCAAGTAGCGAGCCGCCAACACGGTACCCGAAGGCACGAGACGTTTCAGGTCGACCGTGTCCGCGATCAGGGTCGCAATCTGGCTCGAACTGAGATCTTCGAGTGTCGTTCCAACGGGCTGTGATGCCAACAAATCGATCGGGATTTGGTTCGCGCCCACCGGGCGGACACCGTCGTCGAGAACGTATTCTTGTCCATCGACCGTGATCACAGCAACCGCGTTTGGATCGGGGCCATACAGGGCGGCCAATTGGCGTCCCGATGGAGCGCTGACGGCCGGAGCCAAATCGATTGCGAATGCTTCGCCATTGACGACGAGTTGTGAGTTTTCGACTAACCCTTTACCGGCAACCGCACGAATCGATGGCGTTCCCGTTGCGGTCGTACCCGCCGTCGAGAACTCGATACGCATGCTTAGGTTGGCCTGGCCGGCGAACGGCTGCAATGGCACGCGTGCCTGACGCCAACTGCCGGTGTTGTCAAACAATTGTTGGACTTCGACGTCAATGTCATCGTCGTACAGCGAACCGGTCTCGATGCTGTTGGTCAACGGATCATCAAATTCGTCGTCGTTTTCGCCGGTGCCACGGTAATCGCTATTGCTGGCGACGAGATGCTCGACACCGTTTTCGTCAACGATATAGACACGCAGGGTATCGCGAGCACCGTCGACCGTGGCAACATCATCGGCATCCAAGAAGTAGCTGAAGTACAGCGTTGGCAAATCGGTTGCCGCGTATCCCGAGAGATCAAACGTGTTGCTTTGAACCTCGCCCTTCGCTCCGCCTGGCATGTTGTAGGTGTTGACGATGCTGGTTCCATCCAACCGCGTTCCGTTGGGAACCTCTTGTGAATGAGCGTATTTGCTTTGGAATTCAGCTGTGTTTTCAAAGTTGAACGCCAAGCTGTTTCCACCGGTCGTGGCTTCGCGTGTGTCGCTGAAATTGCTGCTGATTCCATGTCCTGCATCGGTATCGCGACGTTCAGTGACGTGCCACAGGTTGTAATCCAGGATACTGAAATCCAATCCCAACGCACCGCCGATGCCGGTCGAGATCATCGAGCGACCGCCTGCGAAGACAGGTTGCAATTCACCACGCGTGTTGAACGCATAGATGTCGCCTGCGCCGGTCACGCCGAACAAGATCTGACGCAGTTCACCATCTTCGACACTGGCAGGGCCAGCACGCAGACCGGTGAAGTTGATACCCACCAAGTCGGTCGACGAGAGGACGTAGCTTCCCACGGTGCGGTTTCCGACCGACGAAGCGAGCTCACCCGAGGAAACAACAAACAAGCCGCCCGTGTTGGTGATCGCATACAGATTGTTGTTAACCAATTCGACACCGGTCACGGTGCCGCCGGTGGGCAAGCCGCCTGCGGTCAAATTGCCGGTTGGCAGACTTGCGGCACTGCCGACGGGATCGCCAATGAATCCGCCAACGATGCGAACCGAGTGAGCGTCGGTGGCTCCAGCGTCAATGAATGCATTGACGTTTGGCAAATCGCCTGCGGTGTTGGCCTGATCGACCGCGTTGACAATCCGCTGCGCGATCACGCCGGCGGTGTCGGTCGGGAACAACGGGATACGGAAGTTTCCGCTTTCCACCCCTGGGGTTCCGCTCAATACCAAGCTGGTCGATGTCGTCAGCGGGTCGGTTTGAAGGGTCACGGTTTCAGCGGTCGGAAGCGACATTTGACTTCCGGCGGCCGAGACTGAAATTCCTGCCTGGCGGATCGTCGCAGCCAAACGCTCGATCAATGCCTCGGGGCCGAGGTTGTTCGAAATCACAACAGGAGTGTTCGTCCCGGTGACGTCGGCTGGATCGCTAACAAACTCGAATACTTGCGCGGTTTGACCCGGCAATTTCACTACGACGGTATCGCCAAACGGAATCGTCCGTGGATTGCCAAGCGTGCCATCGGGATTGGTGACAGGCGTGTCATCAATGCTAAGCGTGAAGCCTTGGTCAAATTCAAATGTGACCGTTTCAACTTGATTCGTCAGCGTGAACATGTCTCCGTCGAACAAGCTCTGCGTCGCAATCCCAGCGGAGTTGACGACCGTGGCGGCGGTAAAGCCAAGTTGCAACGGTCGAGCGCCAGTCGGGGCAACCGTGTCGATTTGTCCAATCTCGCGTCGGCTGGTACCCGCACCTGGAATAAGCACATCCAGGTTAAAGTTGCCGCCGTTGATTACGCCGGTGTTTTCGTTGAATCCATACAGGATGTTGGTGGTGTAGGCCAACCCGTTCTGTGGGAACGGGCGATTACCAACCAAGAAACCAGTCTCGGCATTGAGGAACTCGCGAATTGTGATCGCTTCGACTTCCAAACCGTCGTCACTATCGACGTTCAGCACGGTCGGGTTCGCAGGTGGCGGACTGCTCAAATGATGCGTGGTCATGCCACCGCCAGTTGAGATCGGCGTGCCCAACGCTGCGGTCGCTGTATCGATGCTGTAGTAAGCCCAGGCGTCGTCGGCCGGTTGGCGGTTGCTGAAGCCGGTGTAGGCAAACAGTTCACCGTTGCTACCGAAGGCGACGTCGCGAACTTCGTCTCCAAAGTTGCCAAGGAAACCACTGCCTTGGGTTGCCGACGAATAGGTTTCACCGGTGTAAGGGTTCACCAAGAACAATCCGGTGCCGGTGTTGACGTACAACATGACGTCATCGAACGTGTAGTCGATGATCGAGTCGTTATCAAACAGAACTGGGAATTGAGGTGAAGACGCAGTGCCGCTGGTCGAAGGGAATTCGAAATGTTCTTCGACAACTCGCTGGACCGAATCAATTGGCTCGAGTCGCAGCAAGGGGTTGGTCGAGTTAGGATCAAAGAATTGATCCATCGGTTGAGGTACTCGTTGCTGGTTCGAAACAGCGACATAGTAGGTGCCTTCGGACAATTCAGCGGATCCGATGAAGGGGTCGCCCGTTCCGAAGGATCCTCGTGACAGATCTTCCGCATCGGCACTGCCAAGCGGTTGGTCGTCGGCGATGTTGCTGTCGGTACCGATCAGCACCAATTCGCCTGCCGAATTGAACACATAGATAGCAGTGTCGGTACGTGCCAAGCCATCGGCATAGTCCAGGTCAAATGCCGTGGCGAAGTACATCGCGGCATTGTCGCGGGTCAAGTTTTCGTATTGAATGTCGAACTCGTACCAATCGACGTCGGTCAAACTGTCGATCACGCCGCCGATGGTCTTGGACAATCGGTCGCTCGAAAGCGGGCCGTTGTTGCGAGCGGCGATGGGGTTGCCGTTGGCATCGAGAACCGGGTTGCCAGCGGCATCCACCAAGTTTTCATCGTCAATGGCGACCGAATACAGTCCGAGACGTTGGGCGGCACTCAACGTGTCGTTGACGGTGTCTAGTTCGTATTCGTCTCCGGCAAGCGGGCTGTGGATCGGGCCGCCGATCACTTGGATCCCGTTGACCGCGAAACGCACGTCACTAAAGCGGACCTGAGTTCCCGCATGTTCGTCGACTTCTTGCAGGCGAACTTGCAATTGGTATGACCCCGAGGTCAATCCGCGACGCAGGCTCGAAGGAACCGAGGCGGCCGTTTGTCCCGACACGATTAGAGATTGATTCGAACCTGATTCGACGCTACTGCTGCGAATTCGCACATGGTATAGGTTCCGCTGTCCTGCTTCGCCCGGCAGAATCAGTCGCATTCCCGCGTCACGTGGGTTCGTCGAATATAGATCCTGGTGATCTTGCGTGGTCACGTTTGGATCGTTCGCGGAAATCAGATTCACTGATCCCGCATCAGCTGCCGGGTAACGGCCATCCGGTGCAACCAGACGGCTTTGGTTGCCAAGCGACTCGGCCATCGAATTGTCCGACAACACCAACGTGTTTCCGTTGGCATCGATCAGTTCGATGACTGTATCGAGTCGCAAGTCGGTGCGGTCGATGTCCAACCAAATTTGCGTTCCCGCTTCACCGATGAACGAATAGACGTCAATGTCGCTGGCTTGGCTGATCGAACCGTCGACGATGAATCCAAGTCGCCGATTTTCGTCACCCGAACTTTGGTTCGGAGCCAGTTCACCGAGGAACTGAGATTGGCCCGGCGTGGGGTTGGTATCCGAAACGCCGACGTTGCGTGGCTCGTTTTCGCTGGTGATCGAAACGTTGCGGTCCGCAGCCGCTTCGCGAATCGTGATGCCGTCCCAGTCGCCGCTGCCTTCGATATTGAGCGGCAATTGGACTTCGAACGGGTTCGCTGGATCGCTCGGAATCCACTCAATGAAACTGGTGACTTTGGCGCGATCCTGATTCGAGTCGAGCGTCCAGGCGAAACTGGTTCCAATGTCACCGATGCCGAATGCTGCGGTGGCGGTCGGGAACAACGGATCGTTCGCTTGCGCGGTAAACGCTTGATCGATATCACCGATGACGGTGAAGTTGGTGTTTTCAGTGTCCACAGCGGTCAACAAACGTGCCGCATCGTCGGCCATCCAGCCATCATAGGTGGCGTTGAACTGGTTTGTTCCGTCGTTGACGTAGATACCGCCGTGGCTGAAACCGACTCGGTTTTGTCCGTTGATCGTCATCGCTCGGAAATCTTGTTCGCCTGGCACGCCAACACTGTACAGCGTATCAGAGGTTCCGTTGCCGACGTCGGCGTCGAGATAGCTGATGACTTGAATGTCTTCGATATTGCCATCACCGAAATCACGATTGTCCGGCGTGAAGAACTCGACCGTTGTGTACATCACGGCACGATTGTCCAAGAAGAACGTCGTCGCAAGCCAGTTCACCGGTCGCGGATCGGCCGCGCTGGCATTGAGCATGTTGAACGTTCCTTCGCTGATCACCGTGTCAGGCGAAATCAGCGTTGCAGGACGTGTGATCGTTGTTTGGCTCAATCGGAACGTCGTGTCGATTAAGGGAGTGCCCGAACCTGGCAGATAGTCAATGTCCACCACGGTGGTTTCGAGGAAGCCGTAGTTTTGCTGTTGCAATCGCGTTGCGGTGGCTTGATCGATTCCGGTGACCGTGATGTTCGTGACCTCATTGCCATCGGCAACGGTCGCTTCGAAGAATCCGATCACGTTCGGGTCGATATCGTTGTCGATAAGCGTTCCATTGTCGACTTCGCGGTCGGTGCGGTCGTACTCAGGACCAACCGGAAGCCCCGCTGGGGTTGCGGTGGATGTGGTTTCCGAAGTCAAGATCGATTGGCGGATTCCATTGGCATCGGTGTCCACCGAAGGGGTGCCATCGGGTCGGAAACCAGCACCGATCGTATCATCGACCAAGGCGGTCAACACAACGGGGAAATCGGGATGGCCGACCACTTGCAGACTGCCGCCGATCCGATCGGCAATGTCTTGGAACTGATCTTCGGACGTTTGCAGGTTGCCGCCCGCGACGATGCCGGCGGTTGCTCCTTCAAATTTTACAACAAGACTGCCGCGTGCATCACTTTCTAGACGCATGCCGCCGTAGATGTGTTGGTTCGGGATTTCAATCGTGTCGCGAACGATGTGTACAATGTCGACGTCGTCCAGCACGACTTCGGTCGATACGGCGCCACCGCGGACTTCGATACCGTTCAGACCGAAACGGTCGACGGTGTCGGCAAGGTCTTCGTCCTGTGCCAAACGGTTGCCTTGGATTAACGGGCCGCTATTACCGGTCGAGGAAACCATGTCAATCGGCCCGGTGCTACGGCCGGGATCGGTGACTTCGTTGAACGAGAAGCTATTGACATCGAATGTGCCAACGGGGCCATAGCCACCAATGAAGGTATTGTTGGTGATGATCGGTTGTGAAGCGCGAACGAAAATGGTGCCGCTCGCATTGTCGCTGCGGCCACCCCGGTCAGGATCATCGGCGCTGACAACTTCACGGCCATCGTCGTTCATTTCAAAGCGGCTATTCGCCAAGCGAAGGTCGGCTTGGTGAACTTCGATGGCATTGAAACTCGCAAATCCACCAGGAATACGAGAAATACCGCCAGCGCCTGCGATGACGGCGTGATCAATCGATGCTGCACCGCCGAAGCCAACGTAAAGCCCCGCCCAATCACCGTGCGAGAGCGAGTCGGTAGTGTTCGTGCTGTTGGTATCAAACGTTCCGCCAGCACCATATCGGTTGTCGGCCAAACTGGTCATGATGACGGGGCGTTCGGTGGTGCCCTCGGCGTAGAAATGAGCGCCGAAGGTAACGTCGATACGTGCTCCGTCGAGTTTGATGATCGTGCCCGGATCGACTGTTAATCCCGCATCGAGACGTGCTGTGCGTTGGCCGGTGGTTGCCGATAACGCTGTGCTGCCGGCCAATGCGGTATCAACATACGAGGTATTACTCGCGTTCAAGTTGGCGACCAACAGGTACGGACCGTCGCTGCCATCGGCTTGGACGGTCGCACGATAGAGACGCCGTGAGGTGAAATTCGACGAACCAGGTACGGTCGGTAAACCGGTCAATTGTAGCGCACCGTCGTTGTCCAACGTGAATGCCGCCGTCGGTTGGCTTGCATCACTCTCAACACCGCTCGCTGTCGTGAACGTCATGCGATAGCGATACGTCCCCGCAACCATATTGCCTTCGAGCGGTTCGCCCACGGCATCGGTGGACGAAGCACGGATCAGCAGGCTGACGGGGGCGTCAACGGTTTGGACCAAACCACCCGCCGAACCGGAGATTTGCAGATTTTCGGTCAATACGTGAACGATATCGGTGTCGTCAAGCCGTGCACCCACAGTCAACGGTTGCAATTCGCCGCCTGTTCGTGTGGCCACACGAACGAACAAACCATTGATGGTGTTGCTATCCAGTGTGTTGCCGCGAATGTGCGGTCCGACTCGTTCGTAGTCCGGTGTAAATACAGTCCCGCTTGCCGAGGAAGTCATGAAACGTGACTCGGCAAACGTGTCGGGAGTCGCTGCCATCGCGGCGTCGGCCGATACACTGATGCTGCTGTTGATGATCGTCGGACGCGTTACCGCCATGTCGATCGGGCTGATCACCGTTTGGCGACCATTGAGTGAAACTTGTCCGCCACCGTAACGCAGGTCGGCGTACTGGATATGGTTGAGGAAAATGCCTTCGTCTTCGAGGAATACACGGGATTCGTCGGCCGAGTCGATGTCGCCGCGGAAATCGATTCCTCCCCAATCACCCTTAGACGCGCTGTCGGGCGAGGTTGGATCCAAGTCGTCATTGAAACTGGTAAAGACCACACTGCCGGGGATCGCAACTCCATTGGCGTCGGTGATGATCCGGCCGTTGGAACCGATCAAGGTCGGCGTGCCTAAAATTTGTAGCGAGGATTCGCTTTGGTCGACTAGCGGCGCCGTGCTGCCGACCGACACTTGGCTGCGTCGCATCTTGAAGACGGCACCGGCGTCGATCACAAGGTTGACACCTTGAGGGACGACAATCGATTCGCCATCCGAAAGCGAAATTCCGCGATTGTCTTTTCCAACCTCGTAGGCAAAGTTGTCATCCAGCGTGCTGACGTCACCGTCGACACCCCCGTTACCGATGACGCGAATCGTGTCGCCCGGCAGCGCCGCTGCCAACGCGTCGTCGAGGTTCAAATAAGGATTCGGAGTCGAGCGGATCAAATCGGGATTGGTCGCCGCTTTGTCGACAAACAGCGTCGTGTTCGGATCGTTAGGCACAAACCAGAAATTGAACAGCCCCCCTGCGTTGCCATCCAAATCACCATCGAGCGCATTTCCAGAGTTGTCCGTAATCCCGTCCGCAGCTTTGGCCCGGAACGATAGCGATAACTCGTACGCGCCTTCGCTCTTGCCGCCAAATCCGCTGCCCGGGGTCGCTGGATCATAGGTCGTATTGCCCGATGCACTGACACCGATCGCGTAGGTGCCTTTTTCCAATTCCAATTCGATCAGCGAATCGTTGCTGAAGTAATCATCGTTCGCAGCGACCTCGGTGAATTTGCCGGTGACGCTGTCGCGTTTGTATAAACGCAACGCGGTGTTCAGCAAACTGGCGTCGGGCAATCGTTCGGCGATCGTTTCGATGCTGACGCTGCCAGCCTGATTCAACGTGAATTGATAGACATCAATATCGTTGCTTTCCGGACGGTACAAAAATTGTCCGTTGACAATGTCGGCCACGCTCGGGAAGGCAGGTTCGTTGTCGGTGCCTGGATTCAACACAGACGCGGTGCTTTGCGTTACCGGTTGAGCCAAGTGGTCGGCATAGCCATAGCCGAGCAATTGTCCAACGGCAAGGAACGCACCGCGAAAGAATTCGCCGCCAAGTTGATCGTCAGTGGATTGGTCAAAATCTTGGAAATCCAATACGACAAGATCGTCGATGCCGTCGACGTTGCGGTCACGGGTTGCCACCACGACCGCTTCGGGGCCGGTCGTTTGTACCGAGCCATCGGCATTGCGGATTGCGGTTGCACTGTTGACACGCGGGTCAGCACCGTACAGTTCGCCAACCGCGATCGAGAAGGATGATGTGTCGGTCAAACCGCCGTTGGTTTCGACAAACTGAACGCCGAGGTATTCGCTAAACAGCGACAACACTTCACGAACACGTGCTTTCTGTTGTTCGGTGATCAGGTTGAAATATTCACGTGTCTCGTCAATGCCAGCCTTGGTCGGATCGTCCCCCAACCAACTGTTGACGAAGTTGTACTGGAACACCGCGATGCCGTCTTCGGAATCCGCCCCTTGGCGAAACACGTCCAGCGGAATCGTGCGATCAAGTCGCGATGGATCGTCGGGGCGCAAATCACGCGTTCCCGGCACGCCTTCGCCGGGAAGGTTCAAATCGTAGCTGCTGGTATTGCGGATCTCGCTGGTCAAACGAGCCGATTGAATCCCTGCGTTTGCATTGCTGCTGATCGTCCACGTGTTGTTCAGGTTCAACGCGTTGGTGAAATTGTCCGCAGGATCCGTGTTGACGGGGATCGAGGTGGGAGTGATTCGGATCGGCTCGCTTGATCCAATTCGCAATCGCGCCGAGCCATCAATAAACGTGCTGCCATTGCCGAGCGGGTCGACAACGCGTGAGAGTGCGTTTGGAAATTCCAGACGAACGACCTTGGTCAACGAATTGTAGACCGCCGAGGTCGGAGCCATCTCGAAATCGTCGCTGCTGGTCAGCGTGTCTCGTGTATAGATCAGCCGGTAAAGGTCTTCACGTTCCAGCGATGCGACGTTCACATCACCTCCGTCCACGTGAACCTCAATCACGTTCGGAGCCGAGTTGAGCGTTCCGTTAGCAGAGCGAGTGACCGGTTGGGGAACCACGGCAAGCACTTTAGGGCCAACGTTGACGGTGAACTGACCGCTTACGCTGATGCCATCGTTAAAGTATTCGCCATCTTCGTTTCGCAATCCGAGCGCACCGGCGGCGTTGATGTCGATGCGATAGGTGTCGTCGGGAAGCGTTTCGGCAAAACGGAACACCACTTCACGAGGCGAGTCACCTAGACCGACATACCCCGGTTCGATCACCGAATCGCTAGCACCGCTGAGCACCAGTGGCGAATAGGTGGGCGTGCGATTGCCGATCAATGTCGAGCCGCTGCCAAATTCAAGCGAGCCGGTCACCAACAGTGATGCTTCGGCGTTGCTGTTGATCGCCAGCAAAAATTCATCGACCGTCGTCTCGAAACCGGGCGTCGAGTTGACTTGAAGCTCGACCGTGTTGCCGCTGACCAAGACCAACGGCAATGCGGATCCGCCAAAGTTTCGCTGTTTGACGATCACCTCGGTGCCCGTCCCCGCAGAACCGGTCTGCGTTGCGGTCAAGCGGACGCGGATCGCGCCGTTGGTGTCCAAATCGCTGATCGCTTGTGCCGCGTTGGCCCCGGTTAGAGTCAAGCTGCGGCTGGTGTCGACGGTCAGCCCGACTTTGGTGAGCGAAGCCCCGCTGACCTGTTGAACACTGATAAATTGGTTTACCGACGCTGTGTTGTTGACCGCGCTAACCAAGTCGGCGACCGTCGCAGGACGACCCGCCGCACTGTTCAGGTTCAATGTGACCACCGGTTGAGCGCCCGAGGCGTTGACCGAAGTGATCACCGGCAAACCATTCGGTCCGCGGTCGCTCGTCGCAAATACGATCTGAGTGCCGTTTCCTGCAGCTCCGGTGGTTTGCGAGCGGAATTCGACTAATACCGAACCGTTGGTCCCCAAATCGGTGGTGGCGTTGGCGGCTTCAAAAAATCCGTCGCTGCCAGCGCGGGTGATCGTGATTCCTTGCAAACTCTCAGGCGAAATCACCGCGTCGTCGTTAAACCGGAATACCAATTCACGCGGCGAAACGTCCAATTCCGGCACGCTCGTCGGCAGCGTATTGGTGATCTGGGTCTCGAAGTCCCGAAACAGATCCCCTTCGTTGCTCTGCACGCCAATCAGCTCGGGTCCCGCAAGTAATTGACGCGTCTCTAGCGTCTCGGAGAGCAAACGGCGCTCTTTGCGACGACGCTTCATGCGCAATCGATCCGACAAGTTGCGAACTTTTTTCTCGATACCGTCTCGAACACTCGATTTACGGTTGGTCATCAAACAGCCTCTTAATCAGTGCCAATGGCAATGGCAAAAATGTGTTTTGGGAATCTGCGAAAAGCTTTCCAACTTTTGGCACAGGGTGCGTCACGGTTCGATTCAGAGCCACGACTTGGGGCTGTAAGCCGATCGTTCTCGCCCGGGTAAGAGCAAGGTTCGACTCACAAAAAATCTAAATGCGTGCTGTGGGTAAAATGGGCGAACTGGGGTGTCTGTACGCAGGACCTGTTCTGAATTCTAGTTGTGGATTAGCGTCAAGCAACGAAAATCGCCTGCTGTACAGGGTTTAGATCAGGTTTGAGGGCTTTTAACCGTACCTCCGATTCGCCCGTTTCGCGGCGATGTTGGACGATTCGTTAGAACCGAAAGTTCCGCTATTGCCTTGTGAATCCTTGCGTTGCTAACGTTCGACATAATTCGCACCGCAATTCCGTCAATCGAACACCATTGGAGGGGTTTCGGCGCATGGCCGCCGAACATCGCTTCGCTCCCCACGTCAGGATGACTTATCTCATGACTGGACAAACGTATCCTGTCGCCTCTGCAGCACGCACTTTTCGCCGATGGAGTTCGCTCGCATCGTGGGTCACGATCTCACTGATCGCCAGTTCAGGGTGCCAGTGGGCGGCCAGTGGAAAAAATGCACAGGGAGCCCGGCTTTACGAGCAAGGCCAATACACCGCTGCGCTGCAGCAGTTCCAACAGGTGATCGAAACTGACCCAAATAATGCCGATGGTTACTACAATTTGGCAGCCACCACCCATCGGTTGGGGAACCAACGCGGTGAGAGCGAATTGATCCAGCAAGCTGAAGCGCTCTACAACCAATGTCTCGATCACGACCCGAACCACGTGGATTGCCACCGTGGTCTAGGAGTGTTGTTGGTCGACACCGGGCGTGCGGATCGAGCTTTTGCACTCCTAAAGAACTGGGCCGCCCAGAATCCCACGTATGCCGAGCCGCGAATCGAATTGGCTCGTCTGTACGAAGAATACGGCGAACCGCAAACCGCACTAAAATACCTCGAAGATTCAGTGCAATTGGATGCCAACAACGCTCGCGCATGGCTGGCACTCGGTCGGTTGCGTGAAAAATCGGGGGATTTGCAGCAGGCACTGCAGAATTATCAACGAAGCTTGGCAATCAATAACATGCAAACGGCCGCTGCCGAACGAATTGCCGCGCTAAGCCAGCATTTGAACGCGGTACCAATCCCCTCGACCCAGGGCGGCGGCACCCAAATCGCCTCGCCGGTCGGATATGACAGCGGGTTCATCCGCCGCTAGGGGATCGATCGCTCTGTTTTCCGGTACCGCCGGTTCCTAGCTGCTTACATTTCGCCTCATCCGATTGATTTTAAAGCGGAGCGGAGCGGGGCGGGGCCTCAATGCCATCTACTTTCGTAGTGGGACTCGCCAGAGTTCCTGGTGTTTCAACAGCAACGATGGGAATTCTGGCGAATCCCACTACTTGAGAATCTCCAGTGGTTGCCAAAGTAGATGGCATTGGACGCGAGCCGCCCGGTAAATTTCGAACGTTTTGTTCGCTGCAACCCAGCGGCTCACCATGTGCCGCCAACGACGTAGACGGTATTCGGCGGCAAGCCCGGACTTTGTTTGGGGGTGTTTGTGGGGGTTTTGGAACCTGGGAGGCCAATGGGAATCAGCAAGACCCGTGGGAATCGGTCTCATTTTGATCCGCTGAATTAGCTGAGGCTTCGGTTCCACTGTCTCAACCCTTCTCAGCCTCGGTTGCCACCGCCAGACCGCTCCTTTGGGGTGATCACGCTGAGATTTGGCAAACCGTGCCCCGCTCGCTTTGTCCACTCTCGTCGAAACGAGGAAAAAGGCATACGATTGGCGATTCGTTTCAATCGGATCCCGTTCCTCTTTCACCTGTAAACGCATCATGAAGTCGATGGAAAAAATCGTGTCGTTGTGCAAGCGACGTGGCTACTTGTTTCAATCCAGCGAGATTTATGGTGGTATCCAAGGATTTTGGGATTACGGTCCACTTGGTGTCGAGCTAAAGCGAAATCTCAAGGACGCTTGGTGGCACGACATGATCAGCGGCCACAACGAGTTGGTGAAGCCCGAATCGGCACCGACCCCCTTCGAAATGGTGGGACTCGACAGCACGATCATCATGCATCCCCAAGTTTGGAAGTGCAGTGGTCATTACGATCTGTTCCATGATCACATGGTCGATTGCCGCGAGTCGAAAAAACGGTATCGGTTTGATCAAATTCGTGGCCGCTGGGTCGAGTACCAAGACAAAAAGGTCTTCGTCACCACGATGGCCGAAGCCGAGCAGGAGCTCGAGGAAGTCCGCCGCCGCGGCATGAAGTTTTTCAGACTTCGCAACAAAGACGCCGACAAGATCACCGTGGGCGATGAATCGCTGACGCTCGACAAGCTCGATTCCACCGAGAACGTGCTGGCGCCCGATGCGAAGAGCTTGGACACACTCACCGAGCCTCGCGAATTCAATTTGATGTTCAAAACGACGCTCGGAGCGCTGGGCGGCGAAGACGACACCACGTTTCTGCGTCCAGAGACCGCGCAAGGGATTTTCGTCAATTTCAAAAACGTGCTCGACAGTAGTCGTGTCGGATTGCCGTTCGGGATCGGCCAGGTCGGCAAGAGTTTTCGCAATGAGATCACGCCGCGTAACTTTACCTTCCGCTCGCGAGAATTCGAGCAGATGGAGATCGAGTTCTTCTGTCACCCAGACCAGTCCCAACAGTGGTACCGCTATTGGCGTGACCGCCGCTTGGCGTGGTACAAGGAACTGGGGCTGTCGGACGAGTCGCTGATCATGCGCGAGCATCACCAGGAAGAATTGGCACATTACAGCGTCGGCACGGCTGATATCGAATACGCCTTTCCGTTCTTGCCCGAAGGCGAATATGGCGAATTGGAAGGGATCGCCCACCGCGGCGACTTCGATCTCCGTAGCCACATGGAAGGCAAGCTCGATCCGTCGACGCGTCCGATGCAAGTCGAATTAGGTGAGGATGGCAAACCTAAGTATCGCGGTAGCGGTCGCGATCTAAGTTATCGTGACGAAGCGACAAACGAAAAATTTGTACCGCACGTGGTCGAGCCTTCGGCCGGGGCTGACCGTGGCGCGTTGGCGTTCCTTTGCGAAGCTTATACCGAAGACGAAGCTCCGGACGAGAAAGGCAAGATGCAAACTCGCACGGTCATGAAGCTGCATCCTCGTTTGGCTCCGATCAAAGCAGCTGTCTTTCCGTTGGTCAAAAAGGACGGCATGCCCGAAGTGGCTCACGAGATTTATGGTGAGCTGAAGCGGCACATGAACGTGTTCTACGACGAAAAGGGAGCCGTCGGTCGACGCTATCGTCGTCAAGACGAAGCGGGGACTCCGTACTGCATCACCGTCGATACCGACACGTTGACCGATCGAACGGTCACGATTCGTGATCGCGATACACTCGAGCAAACTCGCGTCAAGATCGATGACGTGGTGGCCGATCTGCGAACGCGTATCAATGGCTAATCGAGTAATGGTGCCCGCAGCGCGATCGGGCCAGCAGGGTGACTAGGCCCGCAGGGTGATTAGGCCAGTAGGGTGATTAGGCCAGCGAAGCGATTGCGCCAGGCAATTGAGCCGCTCGCCGAGTTGCTGTTTTTTCGATTGCAGTCGTTCGTGAGGCTCCCGAATGGACGCCTCACGGATGTGTGCATCAAGCCGCAATCGACTTGATGCCAACCTCTTGCTTCTGATGCAGCGTCCGATAAGCCTCGGATGCATGGATCAGTTCGTCGTGAGTCCCCGTTGCCGTGATCTTGCCTTGTTCCATCACAATGATGCGGTCGGCCAACGTTAGTGTGGATAGACGGTGAGTGATCATCAGCGCCGTGCGGCCTTGCAGGAACGTCTCCAGTGCTTCGTGGATCAGTCGCTCGCTTTCAGGGTCGATTTGGCTAGTCGCTTCATCCAGTACGATCAGTGGTGAATCACGCAGGATCGCGCGAGCCAGCGTCAATCGTTGCCGTTGGCCGCCGGAGAGTTGGTTGCCATGTTCGCCGATGGTGGTGTCAAAACCGTTAGGCAACGCTTCGATAAATTCCAAAGCGTGTGATTGTTCTGCGGCTTGGCGAATACGTTCGGGATCGACGCTGCCGCAGCCGTACGCAATGTTTTTCGCGATGGTGTCATCAAACAATGCCGCTTGCTGGCTGACCACGGTCACATAGCGGCGAAGATCACGAACCGAGTATTCTTTTAGCGAAACGCCATCCAGCAGGACTTCGCCATCGCGTGGGTCATAAAAGCGCGGCAGCAGGTCCATCATCGTGCTTTTGCCTGATCCGTTGGCACCGACAATTGCGATGTGTTCGCCCGCCTGGATGTCGACGCTGATCTCATCCAACACAGTTTGATCACTGCGATAGCCAAAGCTAACCTTCTGAAAGCTGAGGTCGACCGGACCGGCGGGAAGAGCACGAGGGTTTTTGGGTTCTTCGATTTTTCGTGGGCAATCGAGGTGGGCGTACAAGCGATCTGCCGCAAGGGCACCGAGCCGAATGTTCATGTGCACCCCGCCAAGTTTTCGCAGCGGGTCGGTTGCTCCGAGCAGCAAACCATAGAACAGCACCAACGTGCTGAACGTCATCTGGCTGCCCGACATGCGGATGCCAAAAATATGAGTTTGCTCGCCGAGCACGAGGTAACCGCCGGCAAGCAGCGACAGACAGACGACGCCGGTGCCGAGCACTTCGTTGTTGCCACGCAATAGTGCGTCGTACCAAGTGATGCGGACTTGTTGCTGGTACAGTTTCGCTGCCGTTTCACGTACGGCCCGACGTTCCGGAGCCTCGGTGTTGTGCGATTTGATCGCTTTGACATAGGTCAGCGATTGAACCAATTGGTTCATCAGCCCGGCCGATCCTTCCATCGCTCGCAGCGTGGTTTGTTTGATCGATTGATTGATTCGCATCAAAACGAACATGGCTGCAGGACAGACCAGTAATGACACGATCAGTAGCCGCCAATTGACCATCGCGGCGCCCGCGACACAGGTCGCCAATTTCAGCGGTTCGCGAAGCATGCGGCCGATCAATGTTTGTACGGTGCTGCCGATGTGAGTGGTTTCGTAATTCACACGGCTCGCCAACGCTCCGGTGCCATGGCGGTTCAGTTCGGCCAAATCGCTGGAAAGCAACGAGCGAAACAATTCGTTTTGCAGTCGGAATACCACGCCTTGTGAGACTCGCGTCACCAAGACCATGTTCATGCCTAGCAGCACACACCGCACCACGGTCATTGAAATGACAAATGCCACGACGGCTGCTAAAGTTCCAAACGGAGTCGTCGGGGCGTAGGCATCAATCCATGGCTGGGCCGCTTCGTGCAGTCGTAGACGCTGCGAAATGGCTTCACGACGTGCCGCCGTTTCTAACTGGGCTGGGTCGGTCAACGCGACGTTGGACTGCGGCGCTAATTCCGCATCGGCAGCCGCCGGTCCTTCTGATTCGGCTGGATCCCCTAATTCAGCCAGCTCGGTTTTCAGTTGCTCGGTTTGTTGGGCTGACCAAGAGGAAACCGTTTGCCCATCAAAGATCACTTCGACAAACGGATAGACAGCGGCGAGATTGCTTCCCCACGTCAACGCGATCAAGAGCGAGCAAAGCGTGGCCATCACAACCGACCAACGATATTGGGCGACCAGACGCACCGCTCGGAATAGATTTTTCATGCCAATTCAGTAGAGAGTCGGGTCAGGGAGAGTCGAGGCATTGGAGGGTTGCAGAAAGCAAGTTTGGGCAAACGCAATCGCGATGCACTAGGCCGCTTTGGCTTGCTGCGATGTGTTCGTCGCGGCGGCGGGCATGCTGACCGTCTCCACTCGCGAAGACGCGATGCGTTCGACAATTTTGAGGGCGGGAAGTTCTGGTTCTTTGGCTTTTAAGATCGCTGCTAGCATGACTTCGCTAGGATGAATTTTGGTACGAGGCGAGAATCTGCCAAAAAAGATTCGCCGCTCCGTGGACGGCGCGGCAACCGCTTCCCCTGTGATGCAAGCCGTCAAGAATGCATCTTTGTCTTGTAGGTAACCGTGCAGCAATACCTTGTCAGGATCGTGGAGGTCCTTCTGCAGTCGGTCAAGGGTCGAGAACGCGATCGAGGGAGTGCTGCAGTAGCCGCCTTGTTCGCGGAGCAAATCACCTAGGCGAACGTCAAAGATACCGCCCTGGAATTCGGGGCTGACCTGATGGACCAAGTCGAGACGATAGCAAGCACCGCCGTTGATGTGTTTGGAAATCCACTTCTTGACCGGACGATGGCGAAAGGGGCGATAGAAACGGAACTTTTTCCGGAATTCCACATCGGGGACTTCGCATCCCATCACCAGCACATCGCCGCTGCATTGCCATTGGTCGTCCAAGCGGTCGAGCCAATCGGAGCTGACCGGACACATGTCCGATTCCATCCACAACGCAAAACCGTCGTTCCCCTGGCTGTCTCTGGCCACTTCCCGCATGCTGTCCCAGAACATCGCCGTTGCGCCAAACGGATAGCCAAAAACTTGCGTGGGACAGTGTAGATGTCGCGCCGGAGCGACTCGCGACGCTAATTGCATCAACCGATCACTCGGCTCCGTCCGTGGGCTTGCGGATAGCAAAAATTCAAACTCACACTTCGGCGCTTCCATCGAAAGCATGTGATCTAAGATCCGCTCGTAGCGATCAATTTCTGCTTCCGAGAAGTAAGGCAAGATAATAGTGTGCATCGATTCTTGATTTGCAAGGGAAGGGATGGCTACATCGGCCTCGGACGAATGCGTTAATCGGAGGCGATGGCGGTATCATCTGTTAGGGGATATATCGTCTTGAGGATTTAGCGGCAATAACAATTATTCAATTCGCAACCAATTGATTGGTTTGAATTCGGATTTGCGAATCAAGAATCGACTCGTCACTGCCGCGTCCGAGGCGACCGTAGGGGAAGACAGCGACAAATCATCGACGCTGGAAATTTATTTTCCGGCCGACTGCCAGTCGCGAATGGCTTCAATCGGAAATGCTAGCATGATGATGTTCAGTGCTAGGCTGTCGCGGATCCAGAGGATCGAAGCGATTTCAAGCAAGGCGACCACGAGCACCGCCATCCAGATGCCGAATCGATGTCGCGAGACGATTGCGATCACCGTCCCTGTCACACACATTAGATAATCGGAAATCGAATTTAAAATGCTATCACCAAAGTAGTCCAGCGAGATGGTGGTCTCTCGGTAGCGCTGAATCATCCACGGCGTGTTCTCGGTGATCTCCCAAACCGCTTCGATCGCCGCAATCGTAATCAGAATCGATGACTGGCTGACCTTTTTGCCTGCTAGCAAATGAAAGATGACCCACAGCGCGAATCCATGTTCCAGATGGGAGAGCGAATAGGGGTCGATCAGGTGCTGGGAATTATGACTGGACCAAATTTCCCACGACCACGGTGACAGATCGCCAATTTGGCACCACCAAACGCGACCCAGCATCGCCAAGATGGCGGTCATCAAGCCCGCGATTCCCACGAGTCCGTAGGCGGTTTTGGCGGTCGAAGATGGCGATGAAATTAAGTTCACGGAATTCAGAGCTTAGGAGGCGATAATACGGTTGGCTAACCAGCCACGTTTCAGTCCGGGATCGGCAGCGATGCTTGGCAGCCCCGCGTTTTCAAAGACACCGCTGGCAGCTTGGATGCCACTGATCACGGCGCCTTCCATCGTCGCGGGCCACCCTGTGCGTGTCCAGTCACCCGCCAAACATAGCCAGGGCAACTCAGTCGGGGCAGGGCAGGGCGGCGGGCGAAGTCGCTCGACTGCGGGACGGATCGAAAACACCGAATTGGGATCGGTCACGACGCGGTGCCGCAGTAGCGTGGCCGTTTGGGTCGCTGGAAAAACGGCGGCAAGTTCCGACAACACTTGCGCGACCATTTCGTCTTTTGATGATTTGCTCAGCGGATGCGATCCGCTGATCACGACTTGGTAGTAATGCGCCAAGTTTGCTTCGGCGGATTGGGATTGGCCAAACGGTTGGCGAAACAGCCACTGCGTCAATGAATCGACTAATACCGCGTGAGGCCGGTTGGTGATCACTCGATCAAACCACAGATGAATTCCGCTAATCGGCGAGGCGGGAATCTGCTTAAACGATTTAAGATCGGGCATCGCTGCGGCGATCTTGGCATCGCGAAATAGGCTCGCGATCACGTGCCATGGCACGGCGATGATCACATGGTCCGCGTCGATGCAATGTCCGCCGCGTAATTGCACGCTCGGATGTTGCTGTCGCGCGGTTGTGATTTCTTGCACGATAGCGCCGCATCGCACTTCGACCCCCAGGTTTTTGATCGCAGCGACAAGGTCGCGTCCAATAAGTCGCCTAAGCGGACGATCCGGAACGAGCACGTCGGAAGCACCGCGAGCGGCTGCGAAACCGTCGACAAAAACTTTGCGCGCCGCTGCCATCGACGTGTATTGACTGTGTTCACCCAGAGCGCTGGTCAGGATCACATCCCAGAACGAGCGAATGCTCCGCTCGCTCTGTCCGTGGGATCGCAACCAGTCCAATGCGACAACATCGTCAAGTTGTCGCGAGGGGGTGCGAATCAGTTTCCATAGTCCTCGGCGAATCTCTCGTTTCTGCTTACGATCCAAATAGCTCAAATTCCCAATCACAGTGGCAAGATGCAGTGGAGGGGGAAGCCACGCTACAGGACTGAATTCACTGGGCGGAAAATCAGGGTGAAAGAACGTTAGGTTTCGATAGCGCCGCATCGCATCGGAAAGTCCGTTGCGGGCGAGAAGCCCCAGCAGGTTGGTGCAACAGCCCATGCCAACATGTTGGCAGTAATCAATGGATTCTGCGGTGACCGGGTCGGTGAACGAGCCCGCTCGGCCACCGGCGGTTCGTTTGGCTTCGAGCACCGTGACGCGGAATCGATCGGGATCCGTCCTCGCGATGCATTCGGCTGCTGCCAATCCCGCTAGCCCGCCTCCGACGACCACGACATGCCGAGGTTTCGGTTTCGAATGCTCTGACTTTGCCATCATGGCCGCGTGGTTTCTTTGCGATCCGCTTGTTGACGTGACTGAGCGACTTCCACGGGCGGGACGGGCAGTCGGCGGAAACTAGGGGGCCAGAAGTGTTGTGAGACGATCCCGATACGATCGCTCTGAGACAAGGTGATGCGGCACACGGCAATGCGCGTGGGATCTTCCTCGATTCGCGTCAGCAGTCGTCGATACGTTCGCCACATCATGCTAAACATCGGTCGCCCATCGGGATGAACGCTGTCCCAAACTCGCCAGCCCGAATCGAACAATCGTTTGGCCCGCTCGATTTCGTCTTGGATCAAGCATCGCAAACGATTGTCGCGGCGGAGCGTCAAGATGTCGTCTTCGCACAAACCATGCTGCTCGTAGTGTTGTCGCGGCAAATAGATTCGTCCACGTTTGGCATCTTCGACAACATCGCGTAGCACGTTGGTCAACTGGAATGCCAAGCCACAATCAACGGCAGCTTCAAGTGGCAACGGGTCTTCGAATTCCCAGATATGCAAACAGGCCAATCCGACTGCCGAAGCGACGAGGTAACAATAATGTTCGAGCTGTTCGTACGTGTCGAATCGGGTCTTTTGTTGATCGGCCAACACGCCATCAATGATCTCAAGCAGATAACGCGAGGGGATCTTGTATTGAGTCGAGGCGTGTCGCAGTGCCGGAAGGATCTCTTGAGCTTGTCGGTGTAGTCGAGCGGCCCATTTCGGTTCTTCCCCGATCGGTCCCTCGGGTAGCGCGATGGTCGACGATTCGTTCTCGTTGATCAAGTTGATCGCGATCGTTTGTCGCCACCACTCGAGCCATCGTCCTCGTATTGCCGCAGGTTCGTCGCAATCCCCAATGTCATCGGTGATCCGAGCAAAGGCGTACAGCGAACACATCGCTTGACGTTTGCTCCGCGGCAACAACCAAAAAGAACGATAGAAGTTGCTGCCGCTGCGTCGCGAAATGCGACGCGCGAAGCGGTAGCTAGCGGCAACGGAAATTTCCTCGTTCATGCCATGATGATACTCGGGTGCCAAGGGGGCGGGCGATGCCTGGCCGTCCAAACTTTGCCTGAATCGCCGAAGTTTCTTGCTGGCAACCTCGCCCGAGATTGAGGGATGGGATGCCGGAAATCTTCAGCAAAACAAGCTTAGGTAAATTTCCGTCGAAACTTGACCCGTTAAGGGCCAATCAGCGATCGCAGAATCAAGCCGACTTGGGTTGCCTTGCTTACTCGGGGGCGGACCCGGATCACGTCGAAATCGACTGCCCGGATCGCTTCGAGCGTCGCCCTACCGCCGCCGACAAAGAGTCTTAGATTCCGGCCCAGCCATTTTGGGACGTGGTCGCAAAGTGGTTCGCCGCAATCGAAATAGGTTTGCGTGCGGTCACACTGGGCCTGGATCGCTGCCTTCATTTGGGGATAAGTCGTCTGCCGTTGGATCATCTCGGAAAGCATTTCTTTGCTGACCCCCCACGCTAGAAGCTCGGATTGAGGCAGATAAACTCGGCCAATCGCGTGATCCCGGGCTACATCTTGCCAAAAATTGGCTAGCTGAAGCCCCGTACAAATTTGGTCCGACCGTTCCAAATCCGCTGTGTCGGCGTCGATGGCGGCCAATCGCAACACGATCCGGCCGACCGGATTGGCGCTGCGGCGACAATAATCGAGCAGTTCGCCCATCGTTTCATAGCGAGTTTTTTGTTGGTCTTGGCGAAATGCGTCCAGCAAGTCGTTAAATGGCTGTTTTTCGAGTTGGAATTGCTCGATCGTCTTGGCCAAGGCGGTGAAAATGCCTGCAGCGGGACGCCCAGCGAATGCGGCATCGAGCGACGTTTGGCATTGGTCCAGTGCTCGGAGGGCCGATGTCGGGTTGGCCGACTCATCGGCCAAATCGTCCGCTGTTCGGCAAAATGCGTACACGTTATAGAAGGGCTGCTTCAGCCGGCGAGGCAGCAGCACGCTGGCGACCAAGAAATTTTCGTAGTGCGAAAGGGCGATTCGTCGGCATTCTTGCTCGGCTTTTTTGACTGACATTGTGCCCGCGTCGCTTTTTGACACTCTTTCCCTTTCTGCGGTGTTTCCGCTTCCGCTACGGCCCGCCTCAATTTTATGACCTGACAAAACCGTGCCGGTTGATGATGATTGTAGAGGGGTTTCCAGATGTCGCCATGATGGGACAATTGTTAGTCGAGCGGATCCGTTTCCCCCAAACTCTCCTTTCCTTTACCTGACTCTTTTTCGCGTTTTCTGACGTCGTTGGCATTTCATGAAAATCATTTTGGCAGCACCGCGTGGCTTTTGTGCTGGCGTCAATATGGCGATCGATTCTCTCGATTTGACGCTGCAGAAGTTTGGTCCTCCCGTGTACGTCTATCACGAAATCGTTCACAACCAATACGTGGTCAAAACGTTTCGTGAAAAAGGGGCCGTGTTCGTCAATACGATCGAAGAGGTGCCCGAGGGAAGCGTGTTGCTGTTTTCAGCTCACGGGGTGTCGCCCCAGGTTCGCGAGGCGGCCCGGGCTCGAAATTTGAATGCGTTGGATGCCACTTGCCCGTTGGTCACCAAGGTGCATCTCGAGGCGATCAAGTATGCCAAGGCGGGGTACACGATCATCCTGATTGGGCATGACGGTCACGACGAGGTGATCGGAACGATGGGCGAAGCTCCCGAAGCGATCCTGTTGGTCGAGGACGAAGCGGACGTCGATAAGTTAGAGGTGAAAGACGAGTCCAAACTCGCCTATCTGACCCAAACCACGCTGAGTGTCGACGATGCCAACCGCGTGATTCGCCGCTTACGCGAGCGGTTTCCTCAGATCGAGAGCCCGCCGAAAGACGACATTTGTTATGCCACCCAGAATCGTCAGGAAGCGGTTCGGATCCTATCGGACGACGTCGATGCGGTCATCGTGTTAGGCAGCCAGAACAGCAGCAACAGCCAACGGCTGCGTGAGCTGGCGGCCGATGACGGAAAACCGGCCTACCTAGTTGATGGGCCTGCGGATCTATCGATCCAGGATTTCAGCGACGCATCGACTGTCTTGATTACGGCCGGAGCAAGTGCACCTGAATCGGTCGTGCAATCCACCATCGATTGGTTGGTCGAGCATTTTGACGCCACGGTCGAGGTCAAGCAGATTCGCGAAGAATCGGTCCAGTTCCCGCTTCCTAAACCGCTACGTGCCTTTGCCGCCGAAGCCCGTGCGAAGTAGTGCACTCGACATCCATTTGGTTTGAATCTCAAATGGCGTCCTCACCCGATCATTCTTCACCCTGCGAAAAAGGAGCATGCAGCCATGTCGACAAAAGAACAACGACGTCAGAAGAAACTCGCCAAGAAACGTTCCAAGGAAATCGCGAAGCGAAAAGAGATCGCGCGAGAAAAAAATTCACTTCAATCGCTGGCCGGTCAGATCAAGGCGGCTGCGAGTGGTCCCGTGGATCGTTGTTTGATTAGCTCCGGGCTGACAGATTCGTCGAACAAGTTTGGCTCGGTTTTTATTAGCCGGAAAATGCGTGACGGTCGCGTTGCGGTCGTGAAGTTCTTAGTCGATGGGCTGTGTCTGGGCGTCAAGGACATCGCTGCGCTTGTTTGCTTTCCGGCGGACCAAAGCCGGATTGTCGAACAAATGTCCGAGTCCGAGCTGATGCACGAAGTCTCACCAGCGAAGGCTCGCAGTCTCGTCGAAGGCGCGGTTGCGTATGCCCAACAGTTTGAAATTGAACCGCATGCTGACTATCGCAAGATCGAACCTATTTGGGGTGACGTTGATAAAAGCGAGTGCACCGAAGAGTTTGTGTTTGGTGACGAAGAAGGTAAGCCTCGCTACGTCAACGGACCCTACGATTCCGTGCGGTTCCAACAGCAGATTCGTGAGAAATTGCAAACGCATGCCGGTGAAGGCAACTACAACATCGTCACGATGATGGGGGGACCGAGTATGTCGCCCTACGAAGGTTTCGGTGAAGACGAAGATTGGAGCGACGACCCCGAGTTAGACGCCGATATCGACGAAGATGTCATCGATGGCAAGGTTGTCAGTGATCCCAATCCGTAAGCGGATGCTGGATTCAGGGTTAGTCTCGTCCACTACCTTCACGATCCATGCGGACAAGGGACGGCCGCTGCCGCTATTTGCTGTAGCTTGCGATTTCGATTTTCTTCAGTTCCGCTTCGGTGCTTGGATCGTGACCTTGGATCATGATCGTGCCCGCCTCGAGCCGTTTTCCCTTGCGTGGGTTCTCATGCGGTTCTCGGTCGTCTTGCCAATTGCTGACTTGCACTCCATTAACCCAGGCAGCCATTTTGGCATCATGAGCGACCAGCAGGACGGTCGCCCATTTGCCTGCTTCGCCGGCGATCACGCGGGCGTCTTGGCGGCGGAAAATGCCGCCGGTTCCGCAATCGGCGGGCGACAGCGGCAGTCCATCTTTCATCTCATTACTCAGTTGGCACTCGTAGCCCATCATTTCGAGGCCGGGAATGCAGCGAAAGAAAATTCCTGAGTTGATTTCAGGTTTGGGCAGTTTGTATTCGGCCAACAGCACAAAGTCGTCATAGCTCTGCTTGGTTTCAATTTGGCCTTTGCCTCCTTTAACCTGCATCACTCCTTCGTCATTGACCGTGTACTCCGTCTCCATCTCGGGATATTTTTTCCACTGCGATAGATCCTTGTCCAGCAGTGACTCGAGTCCCAGCGGGCGCAGCCGAATGTTGCGAAACGCGACGCGTCCGTGGTTGTGTTGCAGCGCGATGCGTCCGGCGGCCAGCGGAGCGGGGTCGGTGTATTCGCACGCCAATTTGCCATCGACGCTGATTTTTAGCTCATCGCCAATCAGTTCAATGTGCATCGTTCGCCACTCGCCAAACGTTTGTTCCGGCACGTCCTCGGATACTTCTTGTCGTTTCACGATCCCGGCGGTTGGGAAGGGATTGTCGTCCGGTGCGATGTTGACTTCGTAACAATCCGTAGCAGGATCATCGATCTCGAGCGGCGTGCGAAGGAAGACGCCGCTGTTGGTTTGTTCGTCAGCATTGAACTCAAGCGTCAATTCATAGTCTTGCCACGGAATCGATGTGCACAACAGCGACGGTTGCCCCTGGTCCACCGTGATGGTGCCGTCTTTGATTTGCCAGTTCGCATTGCCTGCGATTTCCCATCCAAATAGCGTGTGTCCGTCGAACAAGCGAATCCAGCCTTCTGAGGCCTCGGATTCATCAAGTCGAGCGGCAAGAAGCTGTTCGGCGCTGGCTTCGTACGGCTGTGGCTCAAAGCTGGATGGCGAATCGGGCGTGCCGGCGTCCGCAGTGTTAGGCTCAACGGATTTTGATTCCGTGGATTCGCTCTCGGGTGACTTCTTGGAACTGCAACCCGTGACGACCACGGTCATCAGCAGTAGCGAGAAAACGGAAATGCCAAATCGCAAATTGGTAAGCAGGTTAGACATAGCCATAACGCTCAAAATAAGAAGCCCAACGCGATCGGATCAATTCGTCCGCTTCGGGGGCCAGTTGGTGTTGGTTGGTTTTGTAATCTTTGTGTTCGGTTTCGACCCATGCCTGAATCGTCGGCTCGACCGCATCAAAGTCGCTTAGTCGCAATGTTTGGTAAATGTTTCGCAGCGTGGCGACCGGATCGGCGGTGAGGTCT
Organism: Rhodopirellula maiorica SM1; assembly: GCF_000346295.1. Classification (GTDB taxonomy): domain Bacteria; phylum Planctomycetota; class Planctomycetia; order Pirellulales; family Pirellulaceae; genus Novipirellula; species Novipirellula maiorica. Next base: position 27,197 of record NZ_ANOG01000641.1, read on the forward strand.
TCGTAGCGGATGTCGATCAACCGCTCAGGTGAGACCGATTCTCGTTGTTGGTGAAATGCCTCGTACATCTTTTCCAAGCACTCGACCACATACGGTTCGATGGTTTCGTTGTTTGGCTTTTGCAGTGCTTGGACTTCGTCAAGTCCTTTCCACAATCGGCAGGTTGACGGAAACAGCGAACGGGGATCTCGCGAGATGTGGATAAACTTGGCTTCGGGGAATTCACGAGCCAAGTAGGCGATTCGTCCGGTATGGGTTGGGCTCTTGATCACGAGCGGGCGGCCAGTCGCAACACTGACGTTCAACAGGAAACGGCGCAGCGATTGTAGCCAATCGGTGATCGCCGTTTCCTCGACCCCTTCGAAACTGAGGTAATCGATATCGACCGGGCCTTCGTTGGGAAATGCAATCCGCCGGTAAGGCGACGGCAACCCCATCGTCAGCAAAGCAAACTCGTCTTCTTGAGGACGGTCCCAACCGGCGGCCATGTTGTCCATCGGTCGCTTGCCCGGCAGCAGCCAATTGGCAAAGCGCCGGAAAAACCACTCGGTCACCAAAAAATGAGCCGGGGCAAAGCACTGGAACGTCGAAGGACTGCTCAAACGTTCATCACGCACCATCAGTTCGTGCAGCAAGGTTGTCCCGCTCCGCCAATGACCGATGATAAAAACCGGAGTGCCGTGAAGTTCGGCTTCACGCAATCGCCGCCGAAAAATGAGTTTTTGCAGCCCCCCCATGATGGTGTTAAAGGGGGTTGCGATGGTCACACCAATGACAATACCCACCCGGCTTGGTGAGATGCGAAATCGACCTTCGCGAAGCAGTCGAAACCACGCCAATGGCTTCATTCCGTGCCAAAATCGCGGTGTATAGAACGGATATTGATGGAACGGAGTCTCGGACAACGAAATGGCTGTGAATAAATGAGGGGAGAGACGGAACCAAATCACCTCTAACACTGTAATTGTTTGCAGTTGGGCCGTGCAGTCGTCGTGGGGCGTCCCGGCGATGCTTTGTGAGATTTTCCCGACCACCCGATTTTAGCTTGGCTTTAGGGGAGGCTTTGGAGTTGGCTCAAAATCACCAAGATCGCTTATCGACAATTGGGGGGCTCCCTCACGCTTTGGGTTGTTTCGGCTACAATCGCACCTCGTTTCACTGGACCTCGCATCCCAAACGGTTTCATCAAGTTGTCTGAAATTCCTCCATCACGCGAATCAGAGTCGAACGACTCTGCTGCCCGAGAACTCTCGATCGTCGATCTGCAGCAGCACATCCACCAGATGTATTACGAAAAGGATGTCGCACGCGGCGTCGAAGGCACTTTTATGTGGTTGATGGAAGAGGTCGGAGAATTGTCGTCCGCATTGCGAGGGAACGATCGCGAGAACCTCGCCGAAGAGTTTGCCGACGTGATTGCGTGGCTAGCGACGATCGCCAACGTTGCTCAGATCGACCTGAATGCGGCGTTGGTTGCCAAGTACGGTCACGGTTGTCCCGGTTGCCACCGGTTGGTTTGTGAATGCCCCGATTCAGAAAAGCCGTGATTTTAATCAAGTTAAGTTCCGATTTTATGAACCAATCGAACGTGATTCGGCCTTGCCGGCTGTTGTTTCTGTTGGGGTGCCTGTGCGGGTCCCTCGCTGCTCCGCAGTTCGGCGTTGCCGAGCAAACAGCATCGCTCGCTGACGATCCGGGATCCTCGGCAGCATCAAGCGAAGTGATTGTTGGCATCAATGGCCTCTTTCGCGTCGGATGCTGGACCGGAATTCGGATCGAAGATGCGCAGTCCGCTCCTGTCCGTGTCGAGACCGAAGATGGTGACGGGGTATCGGTCAGCTACGTCCGCGAACCGGCTGACACCAACGCCAACGGTTCGAATTGGACCTATGCGATTTGCGGCAGCGAAGCGGCTCCGTTGATCGTCGAGCAAGCCGATGGCAGCAAAATCGTTACGCGGTTTCCGCCTATCGGAGCTCCGTCGCGTGAATCGTCCCAGGTTCCTCTGGGCATGCCTTGGATCGTCAGTTTCGGTGATCCACTGGGCGTTGATGAAATTGGTGAAAACCAAATTCTAAAGCGAGATGCCTCGGTGGCGGTGTCACAACCCACTGCGGCGGATCAGCTTCCCGATGCGGTGATGGGCTATGAAGGTGTCGATCTGATCATGGTCGGCGCTGGCGGTACCGAGTTGCTCGCTGGGCTGAGTTCCGCACAGCAACAAGCCATTGTTGATTGGGTGCAATCGGGAGGCCGGATCGTTTTGATGCTTGGGGGATCGTTGCCGCAATTGGAATCGGCGGCGCCGTGGTTGCTTGATTTGTTGCCTGCGCCCCCCGGCTGGCAATGGTCCGTCGTGGAACTGGATCCGTCGGCGATTGAAACCTTCACATCGACTCAGAACCCTTTGTCGTCGTTCACGGGCGCAAAGCTTCCCAAGGGCGTGGGAGAGGTCATCATCACCGGCCGGACGACACGCCGAGTCAGCACACCGATTGCCGCGGAGTACATTGTCGGGCTAGGCAAGATGACGGTGATTGCCGCGGATCTGCACGCGGAACCCTTTGTCGATTGGCCGCAGCGATTGGATTTGGTGCTCAGTTTGACCGGATCGCTTTTGCAATCCACTGACACGCCGTTTGCCACGACGAATCGCTCGACCGCCTATGACGACTTGGCGGGCCAAATGCGGTCCACCTTGGACCAATTCAAAAGCCAACGCCGATTTGGTTTTTCGCTGGTCTCGTTGATCGTGCTTGGTTTGATTGCACTGATTGGGCCGCTGGACTACTTCCTGGTGAATCGCTTGTTGGGCAAGCCGCTGTTGGGTTGGCTGACGTTTCCCGTCATGGCGATTGCAATTTCCGTGTTGCTTGTGATGCAGGCCCGTGCAGTGCCTGACGCTGCGGCGAACGTTTCTGCTGACGCCAAAAAGGCCGCCGGCGCCGATGGGCAAGTGAAGCTTGCCGCTTCCGCGGCAGCGACGCTGCACGCCAATCGCTTCGAAATTCTGGATATCGATTCGGCCAGTGGACGCGGGGAAATGTTCACTTGGAATACGATTTATTCGCACGATGCTCGCCAACTTGATGTCGCCGTTAGCGAAGCTTCGGCGTTCCAGGGGATGGCCAAACGCATCGATTCGAATCTGACGTTTCCGTTTGGTTTTCCCGGACGTTCTTTCGGAGCGATCCAGGTGAGTGGCGAGAGTGCTCGTTTGCCTGGTTACGAGGTCTTGTTTCGGCCGGAGACTAACGCGCTGACCAGCCAACTTGTCGACGTACCCTTTGCCCCGCGTAGCAGCAAGTCGATTGCCAGCCAGATGCGTTTTGTCGCCGACGTTACCGAGGATCTATCGATGCGGCGGCGTAGCGGTAGCGAGTTACTCGAAGGATCGTTGCGGAATCCGTTTCCTGTCGATGTGCTCAACGGCATGCTGATTTATCGTAACTGGTTGTATTTGTTGCCGACACGATTCCCAGCCGGCAGCGAGATCGAGTCAGTCGATTCGCTGCGACAAAAGAATTTTCGTTGGCAGCTCTCCCGGCAAAAGGCACTCGAAAGCTCGACTGAAACCGAGTCATGGGATCCATCGTCCACGACGGATCTAGAACGTCTTGCCGAGATGATGATGTTTCACGACGTGGTCGGGGCTGAGCGATACACGGGGTTGCGTCACGAGGTGCTCTCGTTCTTGGATCTCAGTGATGTGTTGACTCGTGAGCGTTGCATGTTGATCGGAAAACTTGCACGTCCGGTCAGCCGAATCCGCAATCAGGGCGACCCAGACGAACAAATTCATGTTGACGAAACTCTTTCGCTGATTCGGTTGGTGATGCCAATCAGCGCAAAACGACGATAGTTCAAAAAGCGGGCGTCCCAACGAGGACGTTCGTCCATCTGTGATGGCAACCATTTATATTGAAAGCGAAGACCACGCGTGATCAAGACAGTTGACTTAACCAAAAAGTATGGCGACGCGTTCGCGATCAAAGGGATCGATTTGGATCTCCAGGCCGGTGATTTGTTCGGGTTTATCGGTCCCAATGGTGCAGGCAAGACGACGACGATGCGGATCATCGCCACGCTCTTGGAACCGACCTGGGGCGAGGCCTATGTGTGTGGCCACAGCGTGCATACCCAGCCCAAGGAGATTCGCCGGCTGGTCGGCTATATGCCCGACTTTTTCGGTGTCTATGACGATATGACCGTGGTCGAGTACCTCGAGTTTTTTGCCGCTGCCTACCGCATCAATGGCAAGCAGCGAACTGACCGCGTGAACGAAATGCTCGATGTCGTCGATCTTGAATTTAAACGCGATGCCTACGCCAACACGCTTTCACGCGGCCAAACCCAGCGTCTCGGTTTGGCACGGACGCTGCTACACGACCCACAAGTCTTGCTGCTTGACGAGCCGCTTTCGGGACTCGATCCACGAGCCCGTATCGAGATGCGGAATCTGCTTCGCAAGCTCGGCGAGATGGGCAAAACCGTGATCGTCAGCAGCCACATTCTGCCCGAATTGGCCGATGTTTGTAACAAGGTCGGGATCATCGATCGGGGTGAACTGAAACAGAACGCCAAGGTCACCGAAGTCATCAAGATGGTTCGCCAGCACACTGTGTTGGTGATTCAAACGGCGCAGCGCGAGCAGATGGATGAAGTCGCAAAGCTGTTGCAAGGACACGAGAAGGTGCAGGGCACTGAGCCCGGCGACGATGCAATTCGCATCGTGCTAAAAGCGGGGGTCGAAGACTACAGCGATCTACCAAAACTGCTAATCGAAAATGGCATCGCGCTAAAACGGTTCAGCGAAGAAGAACTCGATCTTGAGTCCGCGTTCATGGCGCTGACCAAAGGCACCAGCCGCCGGATGTAGAGACGGATAACGTTTACGACTCGATTGGCGAGAAAGAGCCAAGCACTCTTCCGGTATCAGTGCGTGTATCTACTTGCGTCGCCAAGCGTTCGCTTTTTCAGTTACAGCGGATCTGTGTTCGGAAGTTGGTTCGATCGTCAGTTTTGCTACTTCTGCGGAGCGGCTTTGGCTAACCGCATCACGAGATGCTCGAGCAAGAAGCGATCGCGTCCATCGGCGCTGTGGGTTCCTTTGAGCCGGAGGTCGGCGTCCAGCAGCCAAGGTAGCAGTTGTTTGCCCCGAGCACGACCGAGGCCTCGTAGTTGAGCCTTGGATTGTTGGATGTCCGAAGGTCGATGGATTCCCGCTGCCGCCAATGCATCTTCGAGCTGCACCGAGCGGCCTTCGCGTTCACGATGTTCGACCACGGCGGTTGCCATTCCCAATCGCCGCAGCGACCAAGCGATTTGCGGCAGCAGCGCGATCGGTCGCTGACCTCCGCTCATCAGTTTATCGAGTTGCAGCAGCGCTTCGGCGGCGTTGCCCGTCGCGATCGCTTCGGTGATTTGCCACACGGTCTTGCCTTGCCATCCTGCGACCACTTCGCGTACCAGCGGTTCGTCGATCGTTTCGCCAGGCGGTTTGTATAGAGCGAGCTTGGCGATCTCGGTTTCGATCATCCCGATTTCTTCGCCCAGCATTTCGATCAGGGCGTCAGCCGCTTCGCCCGACAGCGTTGCACCGTGCCGCTTGGCGACATAGTTGCACAGAAACTTGCGGCGGTTCGCTGCAGTGATCCCCAGCTTTTTGTCGGTGCTAGCGCTACAGCCGACGGCCAAATGGTCGCCCGCAATCGCTTTGTATAACTTGGTGTTCGACGCCAGCGTCGTCATTTCCATGATGAAGCGGTTGGATTCGCCTGGGTTGCCGGCGTACTTTTCCAGCTCAGGACGATGATTCGACACAAATTTGTCAGCGTCGCGGATCACGATGGTTCGTTTGCCATCGAAATCAAACAAGGATGCGGTTGCTAAATCGTCACGAAGATCCGACCAGCGAACTGATTCACCATCAAACGAGGTGACATCGCCATCGGAAGACAAAGCCGAAATGGCCCACGTTCGCAGCGTGGTGTCGGGACCGAAGACGGCCGCCACGGACGGCAAGTCCGCCGGTGGCTTCATTAACATTTCAAAGGCGTTCAGAATCGCCATCAGAGACTTTTTAGCGAGTGTTTCGAGTGGAGACTATGCTTCTTCGTCCACTAATTGTACGCCGATTGGCTGCGAGCGGCAGTGTGCTCGTTGTCCGATGGCATTGGAAATCCGCTGATCGGCAGAAAACCACGGATCCGCGCACGGGGGGCCAACCCCTGCGTGTCAATCGGGCGATCCAGCACGTAGCTGCCCATGTTGCCCGCGTTGTCGGTCGCATCGATGCGTAGATACAGTTGGCGTGGCAATTGCGGGTCGGCCGGCCACACGTAGTCGCCATCATTGCGAAGTCCCGCAGCGATGGTGGTCCAAGGGCCTTCCACATCGTCGCTGAACGACAACGTGATCGGACGCGTCATCAGATTGGCGTCGTCACACTCGTAGCGAATGACCAATGATCCCGTCCGGTCGCCTTCGCCATATTGAGCCCCGCTGATTCGCACAGTCGGTTTGCTCTGATCGACGACGACGACAATGTCGGGACTCTCGCCGGCTTGCGGTCGAGGGCTGGTCAATCCGTTCGAGCTGACGACGACGATGCGGAAACCAAAGACGCCTTCTTCCTTCGTTTCAATATCGAACGGACTGGCGTTGTCGGGGTCTTGGCCCCAGAACTTCCAACTCTTTCCGCCGTCGGTGCTGCCATACAGTTCAACCGATTCGACGCCGACGATCCCGACCGCCTCGAGTTCATATTCCAAACTGAATCGATTCGAGTCGCTGAATCGCGTTGGAACACGCCCACCAAACGTGGCCGAGTCGATGCGAGATTGCAAGGCGCGTTGAGCGCTGTACCGATCGTCTGCAGCGGTTGGGGGAACAGCCAGTTTGGTTTGTGCTTGATCGCGGTTGCTGCCTACTGCAACCGAGCGTTTTTCAGATTGTTTTTCGGGCGGCGCGGGGCGTATCGGACGCTCACGCTTGGTGATTTCGCTGTTGTCGATCCGACGCATCGCTTCGGCCGGGGTTTTCGGACGATCCGCCGTGGTCGAGTCGGCAGTCGTCGATGGTGGTGGCACGGCTCCGGTTGCAGGCGCAAACAGTGCCGGACCACTACCGGTTTTTTTCTTCGATGAGGGCGTTTCATCGGTACCAAATGGCAGCGTGACTTGCTCGGGCGTTGCAGGCTGAGGCAACTCGATCGCCCCAGGACGCTGTGCGTAGCGTGGCAATGGGAATGCGTTTCCAACTTGGCCCGCGACTTGCCCGCGAACTGGGTTGCGTGGCACTGCGGTGGTTTGTGGCATCACGAATCCGCTAGCCGCTGGTGGCGTCGGTTGCGTTTGCAGACTTGGTGGAGTTTGTGGTCTCGGTGGGGCCTGCAGACTGGGTGTCACTTGCAAACTGGGCGGAGTGCTGACTCGGTGCGGGGCAACGGGAATCGTCGGCACCGCTGGAGCGGTCAGCACCGGCACGTTCGCAGGCGGAATGATTCGCCGCTGATTCGGCGTGCTCGGCGGAGCTCCGGTCAGCGGTGTCTGGGCAAACGCGTGTTGCGTTTCGCTGGCAGGCGTGTGTCCACGGAATTGGTTCAGCGGAGAATCACTGCGTGTCGTGCCGTAGTTCGCGGCGATCCTGGGAGCCTCGGTTTCGGGCTTTTTGCGATCCAGTTTGATGATCGGGTTCGATCCGCTTGTCGGATCGCTTTCGGCCGGGCGGATATACAAGTCGGTGGTCGAAGCGGTGCGGTGTTGAACCGAGATGGCTTTCAGTTGTGGTTTGGCAAACGGAGCGACGTTGGGAACGTTGCTGTCGCGACGATCGCTAGACGCAAAGCGATTGGTCGGCAGTGCAGCCAACCGAGGACGCTGCAGCCGCTTCATCGCCACGGTCTGGTTGCCGGCCGAGTCGATGGCGGTGACGTGAATCGATAGTTGACGCCAATCCTCTTTGGGAAGAAACGTAAACGAGCGATCGTCCCCCGCGGGTTCAGCGGGAATCAAACGCCACTGCGTTTCAACATCGCTGGCGTAATACAGACGAGTGCCCGAAATCGCGGTGGCGTCTTCGATATCCATGCTGCAGCGAACCGTGCCATCGGCATCGCCGTCAGCATGCAGCGTCATTTCGGGGCCAGTCGTGTCGACGACGACTTTCAATTGCGGATGAATCGGGCCTGCGGGGTGCGCACTGCCGCTGGAATCGAGTGTTTGGGTGGCGAACAGATAGACGCCATCTTTGTCGCTCGAAAACGCGAACTCACGGATCGTTGGCGGTTTCGAATCGAAGTGTTCCCATTCCGATTTGCCGCCGCGATTGACGTACAAACGCACTTCTACCGGACGCGAACCGGTGGGATCGACGTTAAAGGGGATTTTGAACGAGCGAGAATTGAGGACGGCAACCGGTTCGGCAGCCGTGCTGACGGCCGAAGCCGCATAACTTGGCGGCGGTCCTTTAGCAGAAACGGCCTCTGTTGATATGATGGCGTCAGTGCTGCTCGTTTTCAGAGCCGGTGAGTCTGCCGGAACTTGCGGCGCGGCGATAGCAAATCCAGAGCCGCTTAACGCGAATACCGCGGCGGCGACGGCTTTCTTGGCGGTATGCATCTTGTCGATCTGCCCTCAAACACGGAAAACGGTGTCCTTACCTATCTTCCGGTTCGACTCGCTCCCCTTTCCTTCTTGATCTATTCACCCTGCGACCTGATTCCATGACAAAGTCTTCTTACTTTTATGACGTTATTGTCATTGGTGCCGGTCATGCGGGCACCGAAGCTGCTGCCGCAGCGGCACGTGTGGGAGCAAAAACCGCGTTGTTGACGACAAATTTGGACACCGTTGGCCAAATGTCCTGTAATCCCGCCATCGGGGGTGTTGCCAAGGGGCAGATTGTCCGCGAAGTCGATGCGTTGGGCGGATTGATGGGCCTGGCGATCGATGCGACCGGTATCCAATTTCGCTTGCTCAACTGCCGAAAAGGCCCGGCGATGCACAGTCCGCGGGCTCAAGCGGATAAAAAAGCCTACCAAAATCACATCAAATGCCAGATCGAGCAGCAGGCTAATCTGCATCTGCGGCAAGAAACCGTCGTGGACCTGATCACCGAAACGGTCGACGGGAAAACCCGAGTCGCGGGAATCAGCGTCGTGGGCGATGCCGAGTACCGGGCGCCCACCGTGATCCTGACCACGGGCACGTTCCTGAAAGCGATCATGCATACCGGCGACGCCAAAACATCTGGGGGCAGGGCAGGGGAGGGGACCACCACCGGGATCAGCGGAGCGCTAAATCGTTTGGGTTTCGAGGTCCAACGGTTCAAGACCGGAACGCCGCCCCGGCTGAATTCGCGGTCAATCGATTACTCGAAACTCGAATTGCAACCGGGTGACGACAATCCACAACCCTTTTCGTACCTGACCGGATCGCTGGATCATTGTGACCAATTGCCGTGCCACATTGCCTATACCAACGACGCAGTGCATGAATTGATTCGAGCCAATTTGGATCGGGCACCGATGTACAGCGGTCAAATCAATTCACGCGGTCCACGCTATTGTCCATCGATCGAAGACAAGGTGGTCCGCTTTGCCGACAAAGATTCGCATCAACTGTTTCTCGAGCCCGAAGGGCGTCAAACCGAAGAGGTCTACGTCAACGGGATCTCGACCAGTCTGCCGCGTGACGTCCAAGACCAAATGTTCCGCATGATCAAAGGGCTCGAGAATGCTCAAATCATGCGGTACGGGTACGCCGTAGAGTACGACTTCTGTCCGCCCACGCAGTTGTGGCCCCATTTGGAGAGTAAGGCCGTCGAAGGATTGTTCTTGGCGGGGCAAATCAATGGCACCACCGGTTACGAAGAAGCGGCCGGACAAGGATTGATCGCCGGGCTGAATGCCGCTCGCAAAGTTGCCTCAAAGACGCCTTGGGTGCCCACGCGTGACCAAGCCTATATCGGGGTCTTGGTCGACGATCTGGTGACCGCCGGAACCGACGAGCCCTATCGTATGTTCACCAGCCGAGCAGAGTATCGATTGCTGCTACGGCAAGACAATGCCGACCGCCGGTTGACCGCGGTAGCCGACGAACTTGGTTTGATTGATGCAGCACGTCGCGATCGTTTCGCCAACAAGTTGTCACAAATCGATCGAGGGATGGAGCTATTGAAGAGTTCACGCGTCGACAATACACCGGGTGATGTCTATCTGCGTCGTCCCGAAGTCGATTGGAATGTAATGAGTAGCCACGTCGAAGGACTGCGTGAAATCAACGAAGATGCCGCCACGCAATGTTTGTACGACATTAAATACGAAGGCTACATCACGCGGCAAAAGATGGAGGTGGAAAAGCACCTTCGTCTAGCAAGCAAGCAGATTCCTCAGGCATTCAGTTACGACGCGATCGGGCCGCTGCGTCAGGAAGCGCGAGAGAAACTCAATCGAGTTCGGCCGCAGAATCTCGACCAAGCCAAACGGATCAGTGGCGTCACCCCAGCCGACCTTGCCTTAGTGCTCGCCCACCTGGAACGAAAACGCTAGCACTCACTACTGCGATGCTGAGATTTGTTTCAGCAGCTGGTCACGCATCGTGATCACTTTTTGATTGGCCTCGTTCCTCGCGTCCGGTGGAATCACGATCCCCCGCAACGTGGTCGTGGCCGCTTGCCGATTCTTTTGAACGGTCCATTGAATTTGGCCGATTCGCAATCGGGCCTGATGCGATTGAACTCCACCGTGAATCGCCATGATCGTCAGTGGGCGAATTGCTTCGATATACATTTTTTTGCTGGCTAGCAACTTGGCGTAGGCTGCCAACAGCGTGTCCGATAGACCGTTGCTGAGTTTCAGTTGTTCAAGTTTCAGAAAGTGTTGTTGTGCTATTATTGCACTTGATGAATCAACCGCCTGCCTCAGCAAATGCACCAGCCGATTGAACTCTGGATGGTCCTGTGGCTTGGGTGGCTCCGTTGCAACCACAGGTGCATTTGACTTCGTACGCAGTCTCGCGAGCAGCGGATTGACACTGGGTTTCGGAGCAGGTTGGGGGGCCTTCGGTTCGGCTTTCGCAGTGGCGGGGCTCGATGCGACCGCGGTGTTCATGGCGACGGGAGTCGGGCGTTTGCCCAGGGCCGCAGCGATCGGGTCCGCGTGCTCGGACTTTTGGCGTGACTTTGCAATCCGCTGCTTATCGCTGCAAAACAGGTTGTACTCTTGCAACCACGCGTTTCGAGAAACGACGTCCCAGCCCTCACAGTCCACCCAATCTTGCCGCAGCATCAATAGGCCTATCGGCAATCCTACCGCCACGCCGATCAAGTGCAACATTTCTGACGACATCGAAAATCCTCCGATCGCCAGAAACACAAGCTGCATCATGAGGAACGCAGATGCGAGGCTGATGATTCGTACTTCGAACGTTCCCATGCGAAAGCCCACCAGCCAGAAGCAGTCCATTTCATTTTCGGGCGCCCACAACATCGCGATTACCAGCAACGAGAATATGACGCCCGTGGCTCCGAGCGCACCCCCTTCGTTACCCAGGATAAACATCGGAAGCTGAACGATGATTCCACCCACCAAGGCCATCAACAGGTACAACGCCAGAAACGGAAGGTTCCCGATCTTGCCTTCGACCACCAATCCGAACGCCCACAGAAACAGCATGTTGCCCAGCAGGTGCATCAGATCGGCGTGCATAAACGCGCAGCTAATCCACTGCAACGGGTTGATCGTGTCGAATTGAAGGATCAGCCACTCGATCGACTCGACCTCGATATTTCCCAATGCGACCTGAAGCGTGGTGAGGCAAAAAATCACAATATTGGTCGCGACTAATCCGCCAGTCACGATCGGCAGGTGGTAGACCGGAGCGTCGGTCGTGTAGGGGGCGATCAGGATCATTGGCTGATGATTGCACGCGGGGAATTGGACGCAGCGGCTCCACAGGAGTACAGGCTAATTGGAGCATCCGGAAAAGTCGTGTTCCACTATTTCTCTGCTTTACACGGCTCACAAAATCCAAAAAACGCGGGCCGGATTCCTTAAGTTCCGATCAATACGGGACTTATGGAATTCAAATCGATCTTGACCCACTGTGTCAACTCGATAGAATTCGTTGGTGAGGCAAGCTTGGTAAAGCAGGGGGACTCGGAGTTTCTTGCTGCTTGCGTTTTTCGCACACTTTAGCTCGGTAACGTGCTAGTGCGGGGAACAGGAAGGTTGCTAAACAAAGACTCGTGGTGAACGGTTGGGTGACTTGTGTATCGGATGCACAACGAACCATTAACTTACATTTGCTAGCAAGTGACATCATGATGGTCTGTCTTTGGACCAGACACGCTGTATTGGGCTGCATGTTGCAATAGCGGCGGGGTCGTGTTCAAAGCTCCAGGATTCACAATGTAACGGCTCGTCATGCAGGGAGGATGGTTTCTGCCATGACCATTAAGACGGTCTTCACGACAGGCGAAGCGGCCAAGATTTGTAAGGTCAGCCAGCAAACGATTATCCGTTGTTTCGACAACGGTTCGTTAAAGGGGTTTCGTGTCCCCGGAAGTAAATTCCGACGCATTCCACGTGAACAACTTTTCATGTTCATGAAGGAAAACGGAATTCCCACCGACGCACTTGAAAGCGGCAAGAAGAAGCTGCTGATTGTTGACGACGATCAAGATTTGGTCGAATTGATCAGCGAAGGTTTCTCGCGTGACGGACGCTTTGACATCCGCACCGCAAACAACGGCTTTGACGCTGGAATGGGAGTGAAAGAGTTTCGCCCCGATCTGGTGATCTTGGACGTGATGTTGCCCGATATCAACGGCAAAGAAGTTTGCCAACGGGTTCGTAGCGATCCCGCCATGGACATGGTTAAGATCCTGTGTATCTCGGGGATGGTCGAGCACAACAAGGTCGACGCCTTGAAAGCCGCCGGTGCCAACGATTTTATGCAAAAGCCGTTCGCGATCGATGATTTGATTAATCGTTCGTGCGACCTGCTCGAAATGGAACGCGGCGTGATCAATTAAACTGGTCACGCAAAAACGGAATTCGGCTTCGCTCCAGCATCGCAGGATAGGCTCTCAGCCTGTCAAATTAGCATAGGCTTCCAGCCTGTGATCGCCGCCGCGAAGCCCAACCCGATTTTCGATGTCGTTACTAAACGATTCGGAAACCCACACGCGATTTCCCGTGGCCCTGAAATTTTTACGTTGACAAAGCATCACCTCTCGGTGACTGAACCAGGCGACTTGCCTGTGCAGGTGGTGCAAACAGATACAAGTGCGACACGGATGGTCTTCTTAGCGTGATGTCCCCAACCCACTTGTTGCCCAGCCTGCGTTTCGAATCCAGTCGATGGTGGCTGCCACGCTCGCTGGTGGCCACCGAATGTTTGACGGCGTTGCTGTTGCGCAGCCATGAATCCGGACCGCTAGCCTTTGGCGAGCACGCCGATCAGGGCAAGCACCTCGAGCAAGATATTTCAGGCGACGTCGCACTCACGCCGGATTCGGTCACGCTGCAGCGAACGATCGAAGCGTTGCGGACCGATCCGCCGCTGTTGGTCTTTGCCGCCGCGTCGTTTCCCGGTGATTCGACATCGTTGTCAGGCCTAGCGGCTTGGCTTGCCGAAAATGCGATCACGCGGTTTGCCGATGGTGATGCATTTTTAGGTGCGCCCGTGGTCACGTCGGCGATCCGTTCACGCTGGAGTGAACTGAATGCTTATTTCAGAACATTGCCAGTCGAACAATGGCTTGCCAATGCGACGCTTTGGCTCGAGGCGACCGGACCAAGCGTG
>NZ_ANOG01000642.1 GCF_000346295.1 Rhodopirellula maiorica SM1
GCAAACCGATCAATTCAATCACGGTCCTGCCCAGTTGATGGTCCACACCGGGCAATCGCGAATTGGATATCCGTCGATTGGGTCGTGGACGACGTGGGGGCTGGGAACCGAAAACGAGAATCTGCCGGGATTCTTCGTGCTGCTTTCCGGCGGTCGCCAGCCTCGTGTGGGCAAGGCACTGTGGAGCGGTGGTTTTCTGCCCTCGGTATATCAAGGAGTCCAATGCCGATCGCAGGGGGACCCGATCCTGAACATTTCGAATCCCGATGGCGTCACTCGCGATCGACGTCGTACGATGCTCGATGCATTGAATCGATTGAACCAGCGGAACAATGAAGATTTTGGTGATCCTGAGACGCTCACCCGAATCGCCCAATATGAAATGGCGTTTCGGATGCAGTCCGCCGTCCCCGAAGCGATGGACATTCGCGACGAACCGGCGCACATTCACGAGATGTACGGCACCGAGCCCGGCAAAGAATCGTTTGCCAATAACTGCTTGCTCGCTCGACGTTTGGCCGAGCGTGATGTCCGCTTTATCCAATTATATGACTGGGGATGGGATTCCCACGGTGCGGGCAAAGCCGAGGCGTTGAACGAAGGGTTTAAAGACAAATGCAAACAGGTTGACCAACCGATCTCGGCTCTTCTGACCGACCTGAAACAACGAGGCATGCTCGAGGATACCTTGGTGATTTGGAGCGGAGAGTTTGGTCGCACGCCGATGCGAGAGAATCGGGGCGGGACTGAAATGCGTTTCGTTGGTCGCGATCACAATCCCGGTGCATTCACGCTGTGGATGGCTGGCGGCGGCGTCAAGCCCGGCTACAGCTACGGTGAAACCGATGCCGTTGGTTACTCACCGGCTGAAAACCCCGTTCCGCTGCGCGACTTTCACGCCACGCTGTTGCATCTGCTGGGCTTTGATCACAATCAATTGAGTTATCCGTTTCAGGGTCTAAATCAGAAATTGACCGGCGTACAACCCGCTCGCGTTGTCCATGATGTCTTGGCCTAGGCACCTGCGATTTATAAGTGCTGAAAGTCTGGCTCCCCTCGCTTCCGCCGGGC
>NZ_ANOG01000643.1 GCF_000346295.1 Rhodopirellula maiorica SM1
CGGCCACCACGAGCTGAACAATTCAGCCCCGATGAAGTTTCTATCGTCCATGTGACGCAGCGATGCGTCCGCCGTGCCTTTCTCGCTGGCGTCGATCTGGTCACCGGCAAGGACTATTCCTGCCGTCGCGAATGGATCCGCCGACGTATGGAATCGCTCGCGTCGGTCTTTTCCATCGACGTACTCTCTTATTCCGTTATGAGCAGTCACCTTCACGTGATTCTCCGCAATCGGCCCGATGTCCTGGCCAGTTGGTCCGATGCCGAAGTGGCCCTGCGTTGGCTGAAAGTTTTTCCAGGTCATCGGCTTGAGGAACATCTCGCTGAACCGAGCGAAAATGACGTGCAAACGCTCGTCCGTGACAAACAGCGACTCAGCACGATCCGGCAACGCTTGGCGGACATTTCCTGGTTCATGCGAGCTTTGTCCGAGCCGATCGCTCGCCGTGCCAATAAGATCGACGAGTGCACGGGCCACTTTTGGGAAGGCCGCTTCAAAGCACAGCGAATCGTCGACGAAACCGCTTTGTTGGCCTGCAGTATGTACGTCGACCTGAATCCGGTGCGGGCAGCGATGGCGGATTCGCCGGACCACTCGCCGCACACCTCTGCCTATGACCGTATCGAAGCTGGAAAGGGCAAACAGATCGAGTCGGCCGCATTCGACTTGAAGCCAATTCCAACCGAAGACGTGGCGCAAGCAACTCGCGAAACCCCGCTTGAGACGCTTCGTCAAAAGCAGTCTGCCAAGCGTAAGAATCCGACCGGACGCAAGGTCCGTCGTGACGGTTGGCTTGCTCCGCTGTCGCTTAACTCCGATACACTCAGCAGCGATCCCCAGTCGCACACCGACGGTTTTCGCAGCAGCGACCGCGGCTTTCTCAGCTTGTCACTATCCGAGTATCTGCGGTTGCTCCGCTGGACCGCTCAACATGGTGACGACACAGCAAAAATTCCTCCGGCTCTGACTAAAACGCTTGCGGAGCTTGGGATCGACGTTTCGATGTGGCGAGACTTGGT
>NZ_ANOG01000644.1 GCF_000346295.1 Rhodopirellula maiorica SM1
TTTCATCGACACACGCGACCTCGTCGAAGTCGCTTGGACCACCAATTGATCGCCGCGTTGGATGCGATATTCGTGATAAAGCCGGACTTTTTTGGCGTCGACCAGTGTGGTGGTCACGGTAAGAACATCGTCAAATTCTGCCGCTGCGAAATACTTAATATTCATTTCAGTGACAACTAACATCCGTCCGGACGCTTCGAATTGCTTGTAGCTGACCCCACCCGCTCGTAGCATTTCGACCCGAGCTCGCTCGAAATAGTTGAGGTAATTGGCGTGATGAACACGTTTCTGTCCATCGGTTTCGTTGTATTCGACCCGAACTTCGATTTGGTGAGTCGAGCCGCGTTGTAGTAGATCCGAATCCATTAAGCTGCCTGTTTATCCGTTTAATCGTGCGAAATTGGTCTGAATTTGACAATTCTGTGTCGTTTCGGTGTTGGACCCAGAATTGGCGAAGATTGACCACGAATGTGGTCGAAGCGTAAACTTCTTCATGATTTTCTATCAGTAATCACGCACAAAAACGAGCTTACGATGAGCGTTGGCGATGGATCCGATTCAGTGACCGCATATCAGACTTCGCGTGGT
>NZ_ANOG01000645.1 GCF_000346295.1 Rhodopirellula maiorica SM1
ACTCTGATTCCGCCGCTCGCGGTGTTGATTGAACTGTTGGCCATTGTTTCGGCGTTTCATGCGTTGCGGCATGTTCGTACGGCACAGGCGGCGGTGGCGTGGGTGATTGGGTTGGTGACGATTCCATTTCTGGTGTTGCCAATGTATTGGGTGTTCGCGCGACATCGTTTCGAGGGGTACCGAGAAGCAATTCGCGCCGTTGGCGAACGGCATGTCCAATCCGTTGCGTCGGTTCGCCGCGAACTAATCACCGATGCCAATATTCGCACCACTAACTTGGACACGTCGCTCGAGTATCTCGCAGACGTCTTGGATACGCCGCTGTGTACAGGAAACTCGTATGAACTGTTGATTGATGGAGACGCGTTCTTTGACTCGTTGCTGCAACGGATCGATGCAGCCGAACACTATGTGTATCTAGAGTTTTACATTCTTCGCGATGACGAGATCGGCAGCAAACTTGCCGACGCACTACTGCGGTGTGTCGAGCGACGCGTGGTTGTGCGGTTGTTGTACGACGAAGTGGGATGTCTGCGATTGCCGCGGCGATATATCAGTCGATTGGTTGCTGCGGGAATTGATATGCGAGCGTTCAATACCCGGCAAGGGTTTGTGAACCGATTTCAAATCAACTTTCGCAATCACCGCAAACTTGCGGTGATTGATGGCAAGATCGCCTTTGTCGGCGGGCTGAATGTGGGCGACGAGTATATCGGGATCAGCGCGGGCCGGACACGATGGCGAGACACCGCCGTCGAGATCGAGGGGGAATTGGCTCGCAAGGTCCAAGCAGTGTTTGCAGGAGACTACTACTGGGCCGCACGAACCGATTTGCCCGAAGCGACTTGGCATTTCGAAGCGGATCGAAGTTACGGGGGGGGGCCGGAAACGGATTCGAGCATCGCGGCGGTTTGTGCAACTGGCCCCGCCGATCAACGGCCGCGGGCAACGATGATGTTTGCGTCGACTGCCGCGACAGCAAAACGGCGTCTGTGGATCAGCACGCCCTATTTGGTTCCCGATGACGCTTTGATGGTCGCGTTAGCAATGGCGCGTGCGCGTGGTGTCGATGTTCGCTTGTTGATCCCGTCGATAGCGGACCAATGGGCCGTCTTTTTGGCGGGGTTCTATTACGAGCAGCAATTGGCCGAAGTTGGGATTCCGGTTTACCGTTTTCCCCACGGATTTATGCACCAGAAATGTGTCTTGGTTGATGATGATTTGGTGTTGATCGGATCGCATAACTTCGACAACCGATCGCTGTACTTGAATTTCGAGTTGATGGTTGCGATCGCGGACCCCAAGCTGATTGCCGACGTCGTGGAGATGCTGGAACACGATTTTGCTGAATCGGCTCGCAGCAATGTGCCAGGCAAATCGTTGCGTCCTCTTTTCGCGCGCATCGGAACCGCAATCGCACGCTTGTTCAGCCCCGTCTTGTAACAACCCCGTCTTGTAACAAACCAGTGCTGTAACAAATCTCCACCACTCTTTCGTAGCGGAACTCGTCAACGGCTTGTTGATTCAAACGAGATGCAGACTGAATTGGTGAGCCGCAGGACGTAAGGCACCGGGTAGTGCGTGGGACCCGGCCTCTGACGAGAACGTCCGGCTTAGGCCAGAGGCCGATACATCCTCTGCCGTGGCCGTAAGGCCATGGGATGTAGCGTTCCGCTGCAAGATGCTTCACAGCGTTGGCCCAAACGGCCAATGGCATTTCACTCAATGATGCATGCCTACTTACTCAAATAGTTAGGTGCGTCAATCGTTCGCAGTGCCCCGCTCGAACACGGCCCATTGTTTGCAGCCTTTTTTCCAGTGTTTGGTAACTCACCGAAAAGCTCTTCTCTTGTTCGAATAGGTTGTAATGCGATGACTACGAATACTTTGGTCCAACCTCCCCTCACCGCTCGGCTTCGCGATGCGGTCCAGCATGCGACTCAAGCACCCTCGAGTCACAACACACAGCCTTGGTTATTTCGGATACGCAATGACGGCGTCGAAGTGATTGCCGATAAGCAACGAGCATGTCCTGTAGTCGACCCTGAGGATCGAGAGTTGTATATCAGTTGTGGTGCGGCGCTGTACCATCTGCGGCTGGCAATGATGGCCGACGGGTTGGCGACGTTGGTGAAGGTGTTGCCATCTCGAGTGAATCCTGATTTGGTGGCACGGGTGCTCGTTGCGGGGTCGCACATCACGTCCAGCGATGAACAGTCGCTCTTTGATGCCATCCCTAAACGACGAACGAATCGCTTTGCCTTCGAGTCTCGCGAAGTCGATCCAGGTTTACAGGTGGAATGGATGGATGACGTTCGATCCGAACATGCTTGGATTCACTACTTCCAGACGGACCAGCAGAAACATGCGGTGGCGGATCTTGTTTCTGAAGGGGATCGTCGTCAGGCCAGTGACCGACATTTTCGTCGCGAGCTTGCCAAGTGGGTTCACTCCAACAACAGTTCGCGTCGCGATGGACTTCCCGGCTATACCCATGGCGCCAGCGATCTAGCGTCGAATTTTGATAGCTTTATCATTCGCACGTTTGACTGGGGGAATGGGAAAGCGGCCATCGATCGTCAACTCGCCGAAGGATCGCCGCTATTGGCTGTGATCGGGACTCGTACCGACACGATGGCCGATTGGATTGCCTGTGGGCAAGCGCTTGCCAAAATGTTGTTGCGAGCGGCTTCGTGGTCGGTTGATGCATCGTTCTTGAACCAAGCGATCGAAGTCGAATCGCTGCGAAAGCAATTGATGGATTTGACGGGCAATGAGGGTACGCCCCAGTTGTTGTTGCGATTGGGCTACGGCAAAGAGGTCAAACCAACACCGCGACGTCCGCTCGACGACGTGATTCTCGAGCAAGCGTGATCCCGCGGTGTGATGAGCGACCTTCGCTACTCGAATCGGAAGCTCACCGGCATGCCGTTTGCCTTGTTTGGCGTTTAATGGAATGGAGTCCACGATTTGTACTCGTCTGAGGATTGCCCGATCATGCCATCGGAACTTGCCTGCTGTTATCTGGGAATGGAACTTGAGTCACCTGTGTTGGTTGGCTCTTGTCCGCTGACCATGGAACTTGAAACGGTTCGTCAATTGGTCGACGCCGGTGCCGGAGCGATCGTGCTGCCATCGATTTTGCAAGAGCAGATCCTGTACAGTCGATTGCTGAAAAACAGCCCCGAACATGCGATCGAGCGTAGCGGCTACCAACCACAGCAGGACAGGTTCAACGGTGGTACCGAGAAATATCTGCAGACGATCGAAACCTTGCGCGCCAACGAGTCGGTTCCGATTATCGCCAGTATGGATGGGATCGACGATGGTGACTGGATTGGCTATGCAAAGGAAATTGAGGCGAGTGGGGCCAATGCTTTGGAGTTTAATTGGCATCCCGCGATCTTCAGTCCCAGCGAGTCGGCCGAGGAGATCGAAGAACGGGTGTGCGTAATCGTACGGCATTTGTGTGCAAGTGTGTCAATTCCGGTCGCTGTGAAATTGAGTCAACGGTTCACGAACTTGGCTTCGATGGCACGAAAATTACAAATCGCCGGTGCTGACGGCGTGGTTTTGTTCTCGCATCTGCCTCAATGGGATGTCTCGGTTGATCGTGGGCACTGGACGATCCGTTGGGAATTGTCCCCGATCAACTCGCTCGGATTGATTCTCGAAGGAATCGTGCGAACCCGTGCAAGCGAGATGGATCTGCAAATTGCGGCCAGCGGAGGAGTGCGATCTGCCGAAGATGCGATCAAGACGATGATCGCCGGTGCGGATGTGGTGATGGTGACGTCGGAGGTCTACCGCGAAGGGCCTGAGGTGATTCGCAACATCGTCCAAGGCATCTCAAAATTTTTGGACACAGGTCCCTATCCATCTCTGGCCGATTTTCTGCATGCCCGACCAGTCGTCAAGTTGGGACCCAAGCATTTGATGAGACTGTCCTTTGTTGATCCGCATACTCGCTCGGAGCCTTATTTCGATCCGACCCCCGTCGTGACAAGCGACACCGGGGATGCGTTTGGACATAAACACACTTGATTGCCCGTTGCGCCAGATTGCCCGCTGTACCTGATTGTTTCTGAGGAGACGTTCTGATGAAAAAGATTCTATTGGCGACCGACGGTTCACCGCACGCCGAGGATGCGACTTGGTTCTTGGCTCATTTGCCTCATGGGGACAAGGTCGAGATTACGGTGTTGTCGGTACTGCACGTGCCCACCGCAGGCAGTGTCACCGGATTGGGCGATTGGGTGGAAACGATTTTGGAGCGAGAACGCGAACGCGCCATCGATACCTTTGCCAAGATTGAATTGATGTTTGATGGTGCCAATGTGAAATTGAAGCACCTGATCGAACAGGGACACGTCAGCGAGACGATTATTTCGGTCGCGAAACGTGAACAGTCTGACTTTCTTGTGATGGGGGCGCGGGGCCATTCTCAGGTCGAGCGATTGATATTGGGCAGCACGAGTGACTACGTTGCTACGCATGCCAGTTGCAGCGTTCTGGTGGTGCGGCCCACGGGCTTTCGCAAAGCCAATCATCCGATCCGAATCGCGATCGCGTATGACGAAACCGGTCCCGCCGAAGCAGCACTCGAAGAAATCGCAGAGGTGCGTCTGGGAGCGGAGCCCGATCTGCGTGTCGTGTCTGCGTTGTTTGCGGGCGGAGTTGACGAATCCGACCGACGCAAATCGACCGAGCTTGCCGCGAACAAAGCAGCTGACCGGTTACGCGGCACCGCAGCCCACGTTCGTGTCGAATCGATCGTACACGATCACATCGGCGAAGGATTGGTCCGTTACCTCGAGGAAAACCAGTGTGACATCGTGGTCGTGGGTGAGACTCCTCGCACACGGTTGGGGCGAGTTTTAATGGGAAGTACGTCGCGATTCGTTTTACGGCACGCGCCCTGCAGCGTTTGGATTACTCGAAATCGAATGCTTCAAGGGATCCCCAAAAAGACGCCGCAAGCGGAAACGGCGTCGACATAGTTCGTGTCTCTCCCGTTTGCCGTATGCATGTAACCCTCAATTGGATCGATGGACACTACCGATGTGAATTTGGTCGAATCGCTACACGATCTCGATGCATTCCCCGACTCCAATGCGACCATTGAATTCCACGAGACTCACATTTCTTGGGTCTTTCTCGTCGGTGATTATGCATACAAGATCAAAAAGCCGGTCAAAACCGACTTTCTTGATTACAGCACGCTTGAAAAACGCCGGCGGTTGTGTCAGGAAGAATTGCGACTGGACAGCCGTTTTGCTGACGACTTGTATTTAGATGTCGTGCCGATTTGCAGAGTGGATGGAAAACTCCGGGTGGAATGCGAAGGCGAACCGGTCGAGTACGCTGTCAAAATGCGTCGATTTCCCGACAGTGCCCTGCTGAGCGAACGAGTCAAGGCAAGTAGATTGACATTGCACGAAGTATCGCAACTGAGCGATTCGCTTGCTGATTTTCATCAATCCGCCGCACGCTGCGACCACAGCGACGCAATGAGCTGGCCGGATTTCGTATTTGACAATATGAGATCGATGCTGCGGCAGCTAAAACAAGCATGCTCGACACAAACGGTGACGACAATCTATGCGGTAGAGCAATGGTCGGAATCGGTGATCCGTGAACATGGGCATCTATTCACTCAGCGAGCGGAACAGGGGTTCATTCGTGAATGTCATGGCGATCTGCATCTGGAAAATGTTGTGAATTGGCGGGGCCGATTCATTCCATTTGACGGGATCGAGTTTAACATGCGAATGCGCTGGATCGATGTGATGAGTGATGCTGCCTTTTTGATGATGGATTTTGCCGCTCGCGGACACCTTGAACTCGGTCGCAGTTTTGCCAACTTTTACCTCCAGCGTACCGGCGACTACGCTTCGCTGCGTACGCTTCGTTGGTTTCTCGTCTATCGAGCCATCGTTCGTGGTTTGGTCGCTTCGATCCGCGCAGAACAGGCCGATGCGTCAGCAGCAGAACGAGAAGAAGCGAAATCCGATTGCCGTAGCCATGTCGCTCTGGCTCACCGATTTACGACCGAGGAAACGCCTACGCTGTGGATCACTCACGGAGTCAGCGGTAGTGGGAAAACGACAAAGAGTGAACGCATTGTCCAGCAATATGATTGTTTTCGGATTCGTAGTGATGTCGAACGCAAACGTATCCACGGTTTGAAACCAACGGATCGTTCGTCGCAGAGTGATCTCTACAGTGATGAATCCACGGCAGCGACCTATCAGCGATTGCAGCATCTCGCCAGAGAAATTTTGCAAGCGGGATATTCTGTTATCGTGGACGCCACGTTCCTGCAGCAATCACAGCGTGCATCTTTTCGAGAGTTAGCGTCTCGCGAATCCGCGGCGTTTGCGATCTTAGACTGCTACGCCGACACCGAAACGCTGCATCAACGCGTGGCGGAACGGGGACGCAGCAACGGAGATGCGTCGGATGCTGATAATGCGGTGTTGCAACACCAACTTGCGGAACGCCAGCCGCTGACGCCTGAGGAACAGCAGTACGTCGTCAGGTTGTCAGAGAACCAATCAGCCTCGCGATAGGGGCAACCTCGTGGTAGGGGCAATCCCGCGATAGGGAAACGGGTTACCGCGTCAAGAAATAGTAGGCTGCTGCAATCACTAAGATCCCAATCAAAATCAGCGGATAGGTCAAGCCGACTACCGCAAAGGGGGTTCCAGGTGCTTTTTTACCGAGCGGTTGGTCTTTGGAATGAATCGAATCTTTCACGTTGTCCGTCACGGTTTTTTCTTCGTGATTCATGAGCTAACCTTCAATTGTGCGTCGTTGCTGTGAATGCGTTGCAAGTATCGCGTTGCCAGTGCAGTCCGTTTCCGCGAAACGATACCTGCACACTTCGCAAACACTTTGCACATGGCGTGCCACGAATTGAAGATCGCACTCGTATTGCAGGCTGCTAGTGAGCAGCCTTTCCTCGAAGGCTATATCGCCATGCTACGACACGTTGCAACCGCTATTTTAGAACGGCCCTGCGTGCTAATCGTTCGTGGTGATCGCTGATCAAGCAGCGGGGCGATGCTTTGTATTGCTGTGGGATCCCCCCTGTCTCCCGCCGGAATCCGCTGTCGTCGATGACGCCACGGTCCGCTACGACAACAGCGCGATCAGGGAATCATCGAGCTGCGATGACGGTGCAAACTCTTCTTCTTCCATTGCTTCGTCTACCGCATCAAGATGAATGGTCGACGGGGACGGACTCGAATCGTTGGTGGCACTGGATCGGACGAGCAGTGACTCGGACGACGTCTCCCCAAAAAGCGTGTCGACCGCATCGTCACTCGCCGCGGTGTCTGGCTCGTTATTGGATGTTGTGGTGGGCAGCAACGGAGGAAGCGAATCGGCCGTCACAACGATGTCAGCCGTGTTTACGCTGGCACGGCTGAGTTGATTGATGATACGCAGGGCATCGAGCGCAGTGACTTTGTTGTCGCGATTGACATCCAGGAAACGAGGAATGGTCTGTTCGCCTTCCCCACCACCAATGCGATTGAGCGAATTGATCACCAATAAAGCATCCATCGCCGTGGTCTCGCCGCTGGCGTTGGTATCGGTGGGTTGCACGATGTTGGTCGGCGGAGCATTCGAGAGCGATCCGGGCCCCGTGGACGTGCGGATCGCAAAAACGCGATCAACGAATTGAGGTTCGAACACGATCGCGTACACGCCGCCAGCTTCGAGTGACGCGGTGGCTAATGTACCAATCATGTTGCTAACGATCATCGCGTCGGTGTCGAAGATCAAAATCGTTTCGCTCAGCGAAGCGGTGCCCACCGGAGTGACGGTGACGACGGTGTCGATTAATGCCTGGAACAAGATCGCCGTCGTTGTGCCGTCGCCGGGGACAGGTTGGCCTCCTTCGACTTGATTGGGAATGACCACGCGAGGAACCGTTGGTGGACGATCATCGTCGAGGACAATTCCGTCGGCTGTGGCGGTCACGATGGACGCATCGCCAGACGCATTGCTGAGTGTGACGCGGAAGTTTTCGTTGTTTTCGATTGTGGTGTCGCCGTTAATATTGACGGTGATCGTCTTGCTCGATTCACCCGCTGCAAAACGGACCACGCCATCTGGGAGATCGCCATCCTCGAAATCGTTGGCCGATGCAGGGTTGTTTCCGGTACCGGTAACGACATAGTTGACCGTGGTCACGCCCGCAGTGTTGCCTGTACGTGTGACGGTAAAGGTAAACGGGGTCAATCCCGAGCTGCCTTCGTTCTTAATGGCATCAGCTGCAGCAATTGACAACACGGCAGGGTCAACCGTGCCGTTTAAGTTTGATTCGAACGCTCCGATGTCAAACCCGGTGCCTTGTGGTCGTGCGACTCCTCGTTGGTCCACGGTCAATCCAGCGGCGACACCCGAGTTCAGTGCTGGGCTGCCCTGCAGCAACGCAATCGTATGCGTCGGTCCACCATTGTCACCCAGCATGTCTAGCAACGCGTCGACATCGGTGATGTTTGTCTGTAATGATCCCGACAGCGTGACACCAGCCGAATTGCCAAGCAGGTTGTTACCGCCGCTGGTAATCGAACCCGATGCGTCCGTTCCGGTCGTAGCATTATTGTTGGCAACGAGAGTGTTGGTGGTGCTGAATACGCCGCCAAGCGTGTAGATTCCTCCACCAATCACGGCGGTGTTACCGGCGATGGTGACACTGGTCAACGTGACATCGGCTCCTTCGCTGTTGATGCCACCACCGTTGATGGTCGCGGTGTTGGCTGCAATCGTCGAGTTTGTAATGGTGATATCACCGCTCGTGCCATCGTTGAAAATACCGCCTCCGTCTGCCGATATGTTCCCCGAGACGGTTGAGCGAGTCACGGCGAGCGTGCCTTCGCCACTGTTCCACAGCCCACCACCCTCGTTCGTTGCCGAGTTTGCTGAAATCGTACTATCCAAAATTGAGACACTGCCTGCGCCGGTAATATGCAGCCCACCACCGTTTCCCGGTGCGTCTCCCGCGACGTTGCTATGGAGCTGAACACCACTCAGCGTGATCGAGACGCCCGCGTTGTCTTCGATTCCGCCGCCAGCACGACTCGCTGAATTGGACGCGATTGTACTTCCCGAAATTGTCGTCGTGCCGCCGAGGTTTAGAATCCCGCCACCGCTGCCGCTGGTTCCGTCAGCAACGTTGTTACTAATCGTGGTCGAGCTGCCCGTGATCGTGAGGGTGCCACCGTTGTTAAAGATCCCGCCGCCACCATCGTCGGCCGCGTCACCCG
>NZ_ANOG01000646.1 GCF_000346295.1 Rhodopirellula maiorica SM1
GAAAATGTTCTGCCAATTAAACTACGAGCGAGCCGAGGCTTGCTCGGTGGGAATCGAACCCACACCTTTCGATTAAGAGTCGATGTACTCCGATGCGGCAGTTAGTCGTGAATTGGTTGTGGGATAAGCTTCCAGCTTGTCGGCGGTATTATGACAGGCATGATGCCTATCCCACGGAAAAATGCTCTCGAAAGACGATTGACGAAGTTTGTTAACCAGACAGATTCGATGCTCTACCAACTGAGCTACGAAGCGAACGCAAGGTTCACTTCGGTGGGACTCGAACCCACGACACCCGAGGTGATGTAGTCCGATTGGGCAGTCAATCGTGTATTGTCGACGTTCGCTCCGCGAACGATTCGTTTTTGCGCTACTTTCACGGAGTGAAAGGCGACTATGTATGGTTGGCGACGAAGTTCTGGACCAGAGGTTTTTGCCTAAGCTACCACTTGCTTTCGCAGCGGACGGGAATCGAACCCGCGGCCTCGTCACTCGCGTGACGCGCTCTCCCATGTACTCCGAACCGGCAGTCGCCATGTGTTGTTGTTAATTGGATCAAAAACGACTGACGAAGGCTTGACCAGAGAATCT
>NZ_ANOG01000647.1 GCF_000346295.1 Rhodopirellula maiorica SM1
GCCACAAAGGGCACACAGATGTCGCCGTAGTCGCGAATCTTCATTTCTCGGTCAATTAAAAACAACGCGTTTTCGGCACGCTCGACTAAGATCAATTGGGCCGGTTCGCAGCGGGCGATTTGGCGACAGATCTCCGAGCCAATGCTTCCTCCCGCACCCGTAACGACAACGCGGCGGCCTTGCAACATTTCCCGCACCGGTTTTGAATCAAGTTCGATCGGGTCGCGGCGCAAAAGGTCATTGATCTCGACGTCGCGAGTCTGAAAGCGGAACGATCCATTGATCAGTTCGTCAACCGGCGGAACCATTTTGACTCGAATCTTGGCTCGTTCACAGCGATCGACAAGTTCGCGAAGCTGTTGTCCCGGCAATACGTTCGAAATGACAAGAAGATCTTTCGCATCGTGAATGCGAGCGTGCTCGACTACGTCTTCGGGACCGCCCAAAAAGGGAATGCCGCCGATTCGCAGTCCATGCTTGTGTTCATCGTCGTCTAAAAAACCGACAATATGAAAATCGAGATTGGGATGGCAATGGATTTGTCGAGCCAGCAGCTCGCCTCCTTGTAACGCACCGATCAACAGTGTGGGCTTGCGATCATTCAGCGACTGAGAGGGCCACATCATTTCTTGGCTCAGCCGATAGACACTTCGTAGTCCCCCGACAAGCAGAATGGTGATTCCCCAATCCATCAGCAAAACCGATCTTGGAATTTGATACTGCTCGCTGAACAAGTAATCCACTGCAGCAATCAAAATGGTCGCGACGGTCGAGGTGCGAAGCAGAATGGCGAGGTCGGTAAAAGTGATGTACCGCCACCATCCATGCAGGCTGCCGATCAAATGGAAGATGGTTAATTTGATGGCCAAGATCCAAGGCAGCATCTTCCAAAAGTCGTCGCGGACATTCGACGAGATGACCATATCGAACCGCAGCCGCAGCGCAATTTCGTACGACAATACGAAGATTGCCAAATGCGCCAGTATCAGAAAATAAATTCGTACTGGAAGAATACGGTGCAGTCGCGTTTTCATTATTGCACTCATGGTCAAGACGCTTTATCGAAGTGAGCAAATCCAGTGAGAAATAGCAGTGCTTCACCGAACTAGCCGTAGCCAGTTTCGAATTCTTTCAGCGCGGACTTCGTCCACCTGGGTGACGCCCTCCAATTGGATGGGGTCGCACCCTCAGCATGGGGTCATGCTAGTTCTAAAGCGAGCCGATTCAATGGGCTATTCCCCCATTCCACAGCAAACAGTGGATATTAATAAATCGAACCAGAACGCTTTACTGATGTATTGATTGACGAAAATCGCTACGACTGCGCAACGACCTTCGTCAACGTCAACATTGTCAGTATTGCGTTGATCAAAACTATCAAATCAATGTTGGTTTCTAGTTGTGGTTAACTAGTGGATAAGACTAGTTGTTAGTTACATGCAGATGCATCTTTTATTCAAAACGCCTCGCATAGTCGTAGCTTCCGTACGTTTTTGCATAGCTCCGCGTAGGCACTCCATTGAGAACCGTGCCTAACGGTTTAATGCCTGCTTTGGTGAGGCGATCATGGGCAATTTTTACTTGGCCTTCGCGACTGACATTGCGTCGAGTGCAAAGCAGCGAGCCATCGGCGCATCGAGCAAGTAAGATTGCTTCGGATGCAGAAAGAATGGGGGGAGTATCAATGACGATATAACGATATTGTGCTCGTAATTCGTTGAAAATCTTGTTAAGTGATTCTCGAGTCATTAATTGATGGGGGTTCACTCGCAGGCGACCTGCGGGCAGCAAGTGAATTTGATCACTCCAGTCACGGATGACCGCTTCGTCAAGCGTCGCACGGCCTTCGAGGACCGAGGTCATGCCAAGATTGTTAGACACCTGAAAAATATTATGAATATCGGGAGCGCGAAGATCGCCATCGATCAACAGCACCGGTTCGCCGGTGGCTCGACCGATGCTAACGGCAAGCTGTGACGAGATACTCGATTTCCCTTCCCCGTGAACGGCACTGGTCACGACGAGCGTCTGGATGTCGTTGTGTTTTTCGCCAAGCAGCAGTCCCACGCGAAGACTGTCGATGCTTTCTTCAAAGATACTCATCGCTTTGGTTTGTCGCGATCCAATTGAAATGGTGCGCACCGGAAGCTTGGCAACTTCACTGACGGTGGTCTGTGTGGTATTGCTGGTCAGCTGATCGACATCACTAATGGGCTTGGTCGACAATTCCCAAAGCAATGCGAGACCAAACGGCAGACAGCCGCTTAGAAAGGCTGCGATTGCCATGTTGCGAAGCGGAAAACTCGCAACGGGATGAAGCGTCGGTTCGGCTGGCTGCAGCAGGACAATGCGTCCCGGAGCACGTGATTCGGTGGTCAGCGCCATCGACCGCTCGGCAATCAAGTCAAACACTCGTTCTTCGCGTTCGAGTTCCGCACGAGCAAATTCGAGCTCGAGCAACTTGTTGCCTGATTCGCCAGCGGTTCCGAGCATCTCTTTGTATCGCAGCCCAAGCAGATTCTCGAGTACGAGTTGGGTTTCGAGTCTCGCTTCGAGTTCGTGCAGCGTGTCACGGCGATCGAGTTCCGCCAACGACTTCAATTGGTCGGTGATCTTGGGGCGGCTACTTGCAACGGCGCGTTTCAGACTTGCTTCATACCCTTCGACTTCGGCTTCCAGACGCAAATAGGATGGATCATTTCGGCCCCCAGCCGCCGTGCTTTCGACGCGATGCATCATCGATTTGCGATCGGCGATCAGCGCGCGAAGATCAAGAACCTCTTGACTCTCACCCACCGCCATTTCCACATCGACCTCGGCGATGCGAAGGTCTTCTTTTGCCATCGCTTCGCGAATCGCGGTGATTTCCATCTCAAGCATTTTTCGATCGACCTCGGCAGCGGTTAGCCGTTCGCGAAGTCGCTCTAGGGGGCCTGCGCCGGCTTGGCCGCCATTTTTTTGCGGCATTCCGGTATACGGGTCCATTCCAACCACGTCTTGCCCGAGTTGACGCATTTTTTCGCGGAGGTTTTGAATCTCGACGCTCCTCGCCTGCTTTTCTTGCCCTAGCAATTCGAGAACCCGCGCGGTTTGATCTTCGTTGTCTTTCGCGCGGACTGCGAAATAGGTGTCTAAAATTGCATTAACAAGTTTCGCAGAGGACTCGGGGTCCGATGTCGCCAGAGAAATATTGTAGAGTTCTGAACTGCCAACCTGCTGAACCCGAATGTTATCAGTTAACCAAGCGATCGGCTTTTCGATGGATTGAAGTCCTGGCAACTCGGCAATTTCTGAATCGTCAAGCACTTGTTCCGCGACGAGCGAGCTTCGGATCAATTCAATTTGAGTCTCTGTGAAATCTTCCGGGTTCATTTGAGGCTCAGGCGTCGTGTACGCAATGAATGGTGCGTAGCTCGCGATCTTCATTACCGCTGTTGCTCGATACACCGGAGTAAACGTCATCAAGACTGCGGTGGCCGATAACCCAGCCAACACAATGGCCAATGGGATGGTCAGATACCAATAGGTTGTAAGCGAATGGATCAGATAACGCGGACCCACGAGCGAATCGTGGTCATGTCCAGTCGGCGCAGGGTGATAAATATAGGTGGAAGAGATCTCGTGGTCATTTAACGGCACCAACGAACGACCCCTGGTGTCGGACGAGGCACTATCGACGAAATCATTATTACTCAAGAAACCAATCTCCCGCTTACGATTGACGACGATGCTCACATCACTTCAATCGAATCATCTCAAGGTGCTAATCAAATGGTGTCTATCAAGCTTTTATTGGTCATAGCTTGTTAATCCTTTGTTCTCACATACTTCCTTGGTCGCCTGCAGTTAACTTTCTAATCTCTGCTTAGGAAACGAGGTGAATCCTGTTAGAAGTCCTTGCTAAATTCTCGTGCAGTTGTTCTGGCCGGTATATCGTTGCTGAAAGCAGGGTGTGGTGTTCCACCCTACTTAAGTGTGTGGGGAATACTAGTCAGGTTTCCCCAACAGATGGTTACCGGTTTTTGTTGGATGCAAGTGACTAAGGCGAGCTCGTAACCACATAAGTTTCGCAGAGCGTTCGAATCGTCCTGAATTGAAATTGATGTGTGAGAACGACCGCGGTCATTGCAGGTGTTGGACCGACCTCTACGATCATAAGCTTGCCGGTGGGGGAGGGCAAGCAACTACCACTGCATGCCACCTGCTTTTAGACTGCGTGGAGGTTGGCTTTCTTAACCTAGGTTGGCGTTAAGGGGAGGCAGGGTCGCATAGAGCGTGGCGGACCTACAATGTTGGTTTCAGCTTTTTCCTTTAGGCTCCGTTTTTACTTGGACAGTAGGATTGGCTGATATTTGGGCAGCCTGACGGTCTGCCGTCCAATCAGCCTGATTTGCTGTCACGTGGATTTTGGTCCAGTTATGGTAGTGAGATGATGGATATTAAAGCCGACATCCGCACCTGGAATTGGCTTTGATCGCCCGCTAATTTTTTTTGAAGGCGGAGACAAGTTTTCCCTGAGTCGAAGGGCGGTATTCTGTAATGCGGAACCCTCCCAACGAAGAATGCGATCCAGCGTTGTTTTCTGTGGCGATCTGCGTCTGTTTCTCTACTCCACGAGGGGTTTTCATTCGCGCTCATGGTGTGTGTCGCATGATCATTTCTCGCGGGTTTTCAGTGCGACGGCTGAATGCTCTCGTTGCTGTGCCACGATCAAGTCCGGCGACTTTGCGCTAGTTCGGTGACACTCGACGTGCTGTTAGAGCTTACCCAACCCGCACTTGACGCCTATTTCGAACAACCGGTTTGTTGAGCGCAACCCGAGGCACAATCTGAAAAGATCGCGGTTGAGCCCACGTTTTGGCGGGGGGGCATCGCCCTCTCGACGATAATTTCTGTGAGCGAATTCCACGGTGAATCGCCGATGTGTCCTGACGTGAGAGCATCGGACGCGGAAGCAGAGAGGCTTCCACGACCAAACCTTTTGCGATGCAGGCCATTGTCCGGCACATCGAGGCGAGGAGTCAAAGTAGCAATTTGCAAGAATTGCTTGCAATTCAGTTTGCCGACACCTAACTCGCTCAGCGCAACAAGGTATCCAACCCTTTTCATGGGCGTTGGTCATCCTTGTCGCAACCCCAACAAATTGAAGCCGGAGCAAGGACGTTGCCGGATGTTTTTGGGTGCCTCCAGAACAACGCACGGATGTGACTATGTCTCAACTCAAATCACGACCTTTTGTAGTCCCTCTACAAATGTTCGCGGCAGTCTGCCTATTAAGTGGGGTCGGATGCCAAGGACTCAAAAAGAGTCACCATGCGTCACAGGTTTCTGTGGTGCCACCCGAAGTCGCGAATATGCCTCGGGAATTGGCCAAGACAGTGATGCCGGATTACATCATTGAGCCGCCCGATATCTTGACGATCGAGACGGTGCACGCGGTACCCAAATCACCTTATACATTAAAGGTGCTTGATGTGTTGTCGGTGCGAGTCCAAGGGACGTTGCCCGAAGGCCCCATCGGTGGTGGTTATCCGATCGAACCCGGCGGGGTGATTAACCTCGGAGCTCCTTATGGGGTGGTCTCGGTTTCCAGCATGACGGTGCCGCAGGCTCAGGCGGCGATCGAGGAACACCTTAAACAATATTTAAAGAAGCCTGAGGTGGCAGTTTCGCTTGCCGAGCTTGGTGCGTCACAGCGCTTGGTCGGGCAATATCTAGTCGGCCCCGATGGTACCGTCACGCTGGGCAGTTACGGCAGCGTTTCCGTCGTCGGCATGCCTTTGGCCCAAGCTAAATGGACAATCGAACAACACTTGTCTCAGTTCTTGGAAGAACCGGTCATCTCGGTCAACGTCCATGCGTTCAACAGTAAGGTGTACTACATCGTGTTGCAGGGTGCCGAGCTCGGTGACGCCGTTTATCGTTTTCCAATCACGGGGAATGAAACGGTCCTCGACGCCATCTCGCAAATCAATGGATTGGAGCAGGTTTCGTCAAAGAAAATGTGGATCGCACGTCCGACATCGGATCTTTGCGACTCGCAAATCTTGCCAGTCGATTGGCACGCGGTGACCGAGTGCGGTTCCGCCAATACCAACTTTCAAATCATGCCGGGTGACCGTTTGTTTGTCCAAGAAGACCACATGGTCGCATTCGACAACAAGCTTGCCAAAATGTTCGCACCGTTTGAACGCATGATGGGCTTCTCGTTGCTCAGCGTTGGTACGGCGACCCGGTTCTCGGGAAGCGTGCTCAGAGGCGGTGGCAATCCGAATGGATTTGGTGGTGGATTCTAGCCCGAGTCATTGTTAGCTCTGTGTGGAAACCGAGGATGTTTGCTGAGCAATCCAAATGTGATCTCTCAGCTAGGTGATTCCTCTGCCGAACTGTATCAATCTACATGTGTCAATTTTTGAAAAAGTAAGCGGTGACAACGATGCGACGACAATCCCAAACTCAACTGACTGCGGCGGTGGCGATGACGCTTGCCGTCTCAATCAGTGCCAGCGTTGGCTGTGTGTCTGTGCACCACGACTGGGCGCAGCACTGTGGGTTCGACAAGTTGCGTGAAAGCAAAAAGTCGTACTACCACTGTGCTCATTGCGGCCAAATCGTTGCAAATCCTCATGCAAAATGTTGCCCGCATTGTGCCTACGTCAAACCGTATTACGGTTACGAGCCGACGTGTTGGAACAAGTTCCCTGAGGGATGGGGGTGTCCCAACGGTGCCCAGGCATGTCACCCAGAGATGCTCGAAATGGTACCGCCGGTCGAATACATCGACGGGATCCCGGTCGAGAGCGATAGTGTTCACATTCAGCATGACGCGCACCAGGTACCCTTGGCCGACGAATCGGTTTCAGGGTCGCAAGTCGCAGACGAGGACGAACACGCGATCCCCAGTGCCAGCGATCGAGTGGCACCGCCAACCCGTCCTGCAGCCAGCAACTTAATCGACTCGCACGTACCTGCTGCGAAGAACACTGCCAAGCCACGGGTGCGGCCGACCGATCAAACCCAAGCAGCACCTGTTAGCCAGAAACGCAGTGAGGCAGTGTTGCCGCCGATGGAAAGTGCGCTAGTCGATGGAATGATTGAAGCCCCCGTGCCTCGAGTTGCTTCATCACAATCGGTTACCAAAGATGTGCCGGTCGTTGACAAGCAGGCTGCGGCCAGCGAGCCAAAGCCGATGGTGCTGAATTTTCCAGTCCCTTCACCCGAGCGTGCTGTTACGGTTGACAAAGTTCCTACCGTGACTCGAGTGCCTGTTCCCCAAGTTGACAAGGTTCCCGTTACGAAGACGCCTGAAGTGAAGACGCCTGTCGCGAAGATTTCTGAAACCAAAACGGCAACGTCGGTCTCGGTGAAAACTTCAGCAGCGGCGGCTGCCACTCCGGCGGCTCCACAAGCCAAGCCTGCTCGCGTCGCAGAGCCAGAGTTCAAGCCTTCAGCCGCTCCGCAGGACGATCAACCAAAGGTTCAACGGATCGCGGTCCCGCAGCCAAAGACGAAAAAGTTAGAGACGGTCGCATCGGTTGCTAAAGACGCCTCCGCAGCGCCGAGCAAGCCACAGTCGGTGACGTCACCGGAAACGCTGGATATCTCTGCTGAGCAGTGGAATCGTATCGTCACGATGCCCGTTGCTGCAGCGGCCGGGATGCCGACACCCGAGGCATCGACACCCGAATCCTACGAGATGAAAAGCTCGTTCGAGCCAGTGTCGATTGAAGCTCAATCGCCTCGGATGGTTCCAACGATGACTCATTTGCCCAAGCGAGTGCCAACGATTCCTGTCGAGAAACCCGCCAGCACCCGCGAATTCAGCGAGGCCAATGCGGCGGTGGAAATGCCTGCTCCCGTGCGACGCATCCCTGCCTCGGTCCAGCAATTGATGGGGAAAAACACGTCGCCAGTGACAACCACTCAAAACGTGACGCCCACCCAAAATGTGTTGCCTAGCGATACCGTGGCTCCTGTGGTGAATCGAATCCCGCTGGGGCAAGTCACTCCGGCCAGCGTTACAGCGAAAGAGGTTGCTCCGAAATACACCGCTCCAAATCCAACGCGGGCGAATTTGTATCCGGCTCCGGCAAACCGAATTCAGATTCGCTGATCGGTCGGCGATAACCTTTGTAAACTCTTGGATCCGCGAGATAGCGATCCAAAAAAACACCCCACACCACTCATGGCGGTCATGAGTGGTGTGGGCGTTTCTAGATAACGCCGCATTGCCAGCAATTCACGTTTCGGTACGATGAATTCCAAGACAGTGGTAGCTTGATCAAGCATTTCACGGCATTTTTAGAAGGAATATCGCGTGGCACTCGAAATCAATCAGCTTCATCAAGGGGACTGTATCGAGTTGCTAAAGCAGATGGATCCCGAGTCAGTGGATCTTTGTTTTGCCGATCCCCCGTTCAATATCGGCTACGACTATGACGTCTATGACGACAAGCGAGGCGACGAAGATTACCTCGATTGGTGTCGCCGGTGGATTCAGGGAGTGCATCAAGTATTGAAGCCAGACGGGACGTTTTGGTTGGCGATTGGCGACGAGTACGCCGCGGAACTGAAAGTCTGTGCCACTCGCGAGGTTGGCTTCGTCTGTCGTAGCTGGGTGATTTGGTATTACACGTTTGGGGTCAATTGCAAATACGGATTCAGCCGCTCGCACACCCATTTGTTTCATTTCGCCAAAGATCCTAAAAAGTTTACCTTCAACGCAGCGGATCCCGAGATCCGTATCCCCTCAGCACGTCAATTAGTTTATGGAGACCGACGTGCGAATCCGAAGGGCCGGTTACCTGACAACACATGGATTCTACGCCCTCAAGATCTGCCCAATGGATTCGAAGAAGACGGAGATACGTGGTATTTCCCACGCGTCGCCGGCACCTTTAAAGAACGCCAAGGATTTCACGGCTGCCAAATGCCTGAACAATTGCTCGGCCGCATCATCCGCGCCAGTTCCAATGAGGGAGACACGGTTCTCGATCCGTTTTCAGGCAGCGGAACGACGTTGGTCGTGGCAAAGAAGCTGAGGCGAAACTTTATCGGCACCGAACTGAGTGAAGAGTATGCGGCCAAGATTCAAGAGCGTCTCGAAGAAACCAAGGTGGGAGATCCGTTGGTGGGGCCTGCGAATCCATTGTTAAGTGCCCCGAATACGAAAAACGGAAAGCGGTTGGCCGACAAGGTTTCTAAGAAAAAAACAGCCGCAAATGCAAAAGGTAAGAAGGTCAATTCAAGCACCGCCACGCAGCCTGATTTGCTGTAAACGGGTGTAGCCACGATAATCTGGCGACCTGGGGTTTTTCAGCCTCGCCCCCGCCGACGCAATGCAGCGCCAGCG
Organism: Rhodopirellula maiorica SM1; assembly: GCF_000346295.1. Classification (GTDB taxonomy): domain Bacteria; phylum Planctomycetota; class Planctomycetia; order Pirellulales; family Pirellulaceae; genus Novipirellula; species Novipirellula maiorica. The sequence goes on from NZ_ANOG01000647.1 coordinate 9,353, forward strand.
AAATGCAGTTAGCATAAGTGGGGTAGCGGTGTCACCATGCAGCGTTGTGCGATGATCCCGTTTGCTCTTTTGCTTTGCCAGCGGCTGTTACAGCGAGGTTTCTTTCGTGCCGTCTCTGAGAATGTTGCCTGCGTTTACTCTGGATTTGCCGTTAGGCAAAGACGAGGCGATGCAGCGGATCCGTCAGGCAATCGCGGAGCTTGATGCGATTGAAAACGCAAAGGCCGCCGGGGATTGTGCCGAGTTTTCTGTGCGGCCTGAAGAGCGACGATTTTGGTCGCCTCATTTGTCGGTACAGCTAAGCAATGTTGAAACAGGGACGCAGTTGTATGCTCGTTTCTCGCCTCGCCCCGAGGTGTGGACGTTTTTCATGCTTGTCTACTTTATCACGGCTTTCTTTATGTTTGTCGGAGGCGTGTATGGTTACGTCCAGTGGTTCATGGGAGCGGCTCCTTGGGGCTTAGTACTGATTCCTCTAGGCGGTTTAGTGATTGTATGCCTTCATCTCGCGAGTCTCATCGGTCAAGGACTGAGCAAGGATCAGATGGAAAAATTGCGTGACCAGCTTGATTGCACCGTTGCCTTCGCCCTACGATCCTCTAATCACTCAAACTAGGGGTTCGTTGATCCGATAGGAAGAACAAGTATGCATTCGCTGCAACAACTTTTTGACAACAACCGTGAATGGTCCGAGCGAGTGGTGCAACAGGATCCCTCGTTCTTCGAGCGGTTGTCACAGCAGCAAACGCCAAAATACCTTTGGATTGGCTGCGCGGACAGTCGCGTACCAGCGAATCAGATTGTTGGGCTGGATCCGGGCGAGTTGTTCGTGCACCGCAATGTTGCCAATCTGGTCGTCCACTCTGACTTAAATTGTCTGTCTGTGATGCAGTTCGCAATTGAGGTTTTGAAGGTCGAGCATGTCATCGTCTGTGGGCACTACGGGTGTGGTGGTGTCGCCGCGGCGTTGTTTCATAAAGAGTTGGGGCTGATCGAAAATTGGTTGCGTTACATTCAAGACGTGGCCATCATCCATCAAGAACAGCTCGATGCGATCGAGGTGCCGCGTGAACGCTGCGACCGTTTGTGTGAGCTGAACGTGATGGAGCAGGTGATGAATGTGTGTCGCACCACGATTGTGCGTGATGCATGGCGCAATGGGCAGAAGCTTGCTGTGCACGGTTGGGTGTATGCACTTAACGATGGCCGGCTGCGTGATTTGGAAATGAATGTGAGCAATACCGACGAGATGATTCTCTGCTACGAATCCACCTTGGGGAAGTTGCTCGGCTAGAGGACCGCGAGAGATTGTCGAGTCCGGAGGGCGGCGGCAAAAATTAGCTCGCATGGGGCGAATGCCCTCAGCCGGTCTGATCCGCCATGGTCACTAAAACGCACGGCGGCTATATTCTGCAAAGTTTCCCACATGTATTGGATTTGCAGAACACTTCTCGCGGATGGAAAGCCGCAACAGGACGGCAATTGTGAAACACACATTGACCCTCGCAGTGGCACTGTTCCTCACTTGGCTGATCTGGTCTGGGCACTTTGAAAGCCCATTCCTGCTTGGTTTAGGCGTGTTATCGTGCCTTTGTAGCCTGTGGTTATCGCAGCGGATGCGAATTGTCGACGAAGAGGGGGCCCCGGCACAGCTAGGCGTGCGGCCGTTTACGCATTACGCGCCCTGGTTGATGAGAGAGATTTTGGTATCCAATCTGAAGGTCGCAAAAATTATTCTGTCACCCAGAATGCCGCTCCGACGTCGCGTCGTGACAGTGCCAACGCGAGCCAGCACGGAACTCGGACGCGTCATGCTCGCCAATTCGATCACGCTGACGCCGGGGACGGTCGCCGTGCGAGTCGAAGGGGAAAGCATCACCATCCACGCCTTGGCGTTAACCAATGACGAATCCGACATTACCGGCGAAACCGATCGCCGAATCTGTGGATTGGAGAAGTCGGGATGAGCATTGACATGTTCGCCGTCACCTCGATCGCCATTTTGGTGACGATGAGTTTAGCGTTGGTCCGTGCGATGTTTGGTCCCACGGTCTTTGATCGCGTGCTTGCGTTGAATGCCTTTGGTACGAAAACCGTGCTGCTGATCTGTGTGGTCGATTTCATGACGGGCCGCGATGATTTTCTTGATCTCGCGCTCCTCTATAGTTTGATGAATTTCATCGGCATGGTGGCGTTATTGCGGTTTGCAGAATACGGCAGTTTCAGTGACGAAGGAGTGTCGTCATGAGTATTGTCGATCTGCTGAGCTGGATTCTGTTGATGACTGGTGCCACGTTTTCAATCATCGGAGGGATTGGCATTGTCCGGCTTCCCGAGTTTTTCTCGCGGATGCACGGGGCAGGAATCACCGACACGATGGGGGCGGGGCTAATCGTCGCGGGGTTGCTATTGCAAGCCGGACTAAGTCTGACGGCACTCAAATTGGTGGCAATCCTGTTCTTTTTGACGGTCACCAGTCCAAGTTCGTGTCACGCCTTGGCACGTTCGGCGATAACGCATGGCTTGAAACCGGTGCTGGATGGAAAGCCAATGCCTGAGGGAGATCCGGCGTCGAATGATGAAGATCGCAGCGAGGAGACGGACAAAGCATGAGCAGTTTGATCGATTTTCCTATCCTTGCCCTGCTTGCCATTACCGCGGTCACGATTGCGCGGATGCGAGACTTGTGGGCCGCGATCATGTTCACAGGCATTTATAGTTTTTTAAGTGCGAGTTGGATGTTGATCCTCGATGCTCCCGATGTGGCCTTTACCGAGGCGGCGGTCGGTGCGGGGATTGCCACCGTGTTGATGCTAAGCACGTTAGCCTTGACGGGTAAAAAAGATCGCGAGCTCGCGCACGCCCCGATCATGCCGTTCTTTTTGGTTTTGATCACCGGGTGTGTGCTGGTTTACGGCACCTTGGATATGCCACATTTCGGTGACCCGGATGCTCCGATTCAATTGCATCCGAATCCATCGTTTGTCGAAAAGTCTCAGCACGACATGCATGGTTTGCCGAACGTGGTGACGGCGGTGTTGGCCAGCTACCGTGGTTACGACACACTCGGGGAAACGACTGTTGTGCTAACCGCCGGAATCGCCGTTCTGATTATTCTTCGCAAAGAGAATGACGATGCGGATCAAGAATCCTCGACGGAGACGATTTCGTGAAAACATTTCCAATCATCCGAGTCGTCACCAAGATACTGATCCCGTACATCTTGTTATTTGCCTTTTATGTGCAGTTTCACGGTGACTACGGGCCTGGCGGTGGATTTCAAGCGGGGGTGATCTTTGCCGCGGCTTTGATTTTGTACGGCTTGGTATTTGGGCTCGAGTCGGTCAAACGCGTCGCGCCACCGGTGGTCATCGAAAAATTGATGGCGCTTGGCGTGTTGGTGTATGGGATGACCGGAGTGTTGACGTTATTCGCTTGGAGGTAACTTTCTTGACTA
>NZ_ANOG01000648.1 GCF_000346295.1 Rhodopirellula maiorica SM1
CAATCGCAGTATTGTGAAAGTCGCACCCCAGAGGAAAGATTCCGAGTGGGGCGTATCGATTTTTTTCGAAGCTTTGCAGAACGCAACAGCAGGTGAATGGAGATACCATTCACGTGAAAGAAAAGAAAGAGCGGCTGATGGGATTCGAACCCACGACAATCACGTTGGCAACGTGATGCTCTGCCAACTGAGCTACAGCCGCAAAACTTTCGACGCCGGCCAAGTTATCGATTGCAGTTTGATGTTGCAAGGTCACTTGGTGGCACTTTTTTGTGAGGCAAAACCAACAGGTTTGCCATCAACAGGAGCGGATTGTAGGTGTCGATCGAATTCGTTCAAGCCCAATTTGTGAAGACTTTGAAAATTGTTTTCGCACCGTCGTGTTGGCCATCCTTTTGGCGGATGGGAATGCCATCCCGCAGCGTCCTTGGGGGCTGGTCGGGCTGGGGCAGGCGTCTGCGGGCTGGGGCGGGCGGAAGCCCAATGCCATCTACTTTGGCAACTACTGGAGATGCTCAAGTAGTGGGATTCGCCAGAATTCCCATCTTTGCTGTTGAAACACCAGGAACTCTGGCGAGTCCCACTACGAAGGTAGTCCCACTACGAAAGTAGATGGCATTGGGCGCGGGGCCTCGCCCGGTCTAAACCGAACGTCTTACTCGCCTCAACCGGACGGCTCGCGCCGTGCCGCTACCAAAGTAGATGGCATTGGGCGGCAGGGCTGGGCTTGGGGGGGCAGCGGGCGGGCGTCTGCGGGTTGGGACGCGCCTGGGCTCGCTCGCACAGCCAACTTCATATTCTTCTGAATTTCCCCCATTTCCACCGAGCACCATGACACGGTACACTACCGGGCTTGATTTATAGATAACGATGAGGCGCAGCGATCCGATGGTCGGTTTTCCTGTTTCGCCCTCACGTGCCATACGATGACGCCGTAAAGACGAGAGGTCTTACCGAAGGATGTCCACCTCCACTGAACCCGAAACAACGGAAGTTCCGGAAGAAAAGAAAACGATCCAACTGCAAGCGACAGTTGAGAGCCCTTCGCCATGCGTTCGCCAGGTGATTGTAACGATCCCTCACGCGGAAGTTGAACGGTACCTCAAAGATGCCTACGACGAAATTGTGCCGGAAGCCTCCGTGCCCGGTTTTCGTGCGGGACGCGCACCGCGAAAGTTGGTCGAAAAGCAATTCCGTGACCGTGTTCGCGAACAAGTGAAGGGCGCCCTGTTGATGGATTCGCTCTCGCAAGTGAGCGACAAAGAAGAGTTTTCCGCAATCGGTGAACCCGAGTTCGATTTCGAGTCGATCGAGTTGCCCGAAGACAGCGGTGACTTTAAATACCAATTCACCGTCGAAGTTCGTCCCGATTTTGAAACTCCGACTTGGAAGGGCCTCAAGCTCTCCAAACCCGTCGAAGAAATCACCGATGCCGATGTTGATGAATCGTTGCAACGGGTTCTGGGACGCTACGCCACGCTCGAAGCGACTGACGAAGCCGCTGCGATGGGCGACAAGTTGGTCGTGACGATCAAGTTCAGCGAAAACGGCAAGCTGCTCAGCGAGCTCGAAGAAGAACGCGTGACATTGAACAGTCGCTTGAGCTTCTCCGATGGGGTGATCGAAGATTTCGGCACCCTAATGACCGGTGTTGTCGAAGGCGATACTCGCACCGGCAAAGCGAAGATCAGCGAAGGCGTAAGCAACGAAGAAACGCGTGGCAAGGAAATCGATGCCGAAATCCATGTCATCGAAGTCTTGAAATCGGAATTGCCGAAGCTGACTCCAAGCTTCTTGGAAGAGCTTGGTGATTTTGAATCCGAGCAAGAGCTTCGCGACTTTGTGCGTGATTCGCTCACTCGCCAAGCCGATTACCGCACCCAGCAAGCTCTTCGCCAATCGGTCGTCGATGCGTTGGCGGGTAACGCTGACTTTGAATTGCCAAAATCGTTGGTGCAACGACAAACGCAACGTGAATTGCAACGTAAGGTTCTCGAGCTGCGTCGTAGCGGATTCGATGAAGACAACATTCGTCGCTTCGTCAACGCTTCGCGTCAAAATGCTCAAGCCTCCACCGAGGCCGCACTTCGCGAACACTTTATCTTGGAAAAGATCGCCGAAGAAGCCGAAGTCGATGCAGAGCCTGCGGATTACGATGCCGAAGTCGCATTGATCGCTCAGCAAAGCGATTCGCCAGAACGAAAAGTTCGTGCTCGACTAGAAAAGAGCGGTCAAATGGACGCGCTTCGCAACCAAATCGTTGAGCGTAAGGTGATCGAAATGATCGTCGAAGCTGGCGAAGTCAGCGAAGAAAAAGTCGAAAAGAGCAAGGGCGACGACGACCAAGAGTTCGCCGTTTATCACAATGTCTTGCCGACTCGTGATGACGAAGCGATTCCTGCGGCCAAGTACGAAGACAATTCGCCAAAGGATGCCGAGAAGAAAGAAAAGGAATAGTTTCCTTTTTGATCACCTCGCCTGGATCATTCGACTGCCCGGTTCCGCTTCATTGTGGAAACGGGCAGTTTTTTTTGCGCAGTGAGCCGCGACGCGTCAGCAGCCAAGTTCCACGCATGCCATGATGCCTTTCGGCACTTTTATAGCGGAGCGGCGCAAGCCGCCCGGTAAATATCGAACGTTTCATTCGCGGCAACCGGGCGGCTTGCGCCGCACCGCTACCAAAGTCGATGGCATTGGGCGCGGGGCCGCCCGGTAATTTTCGAACGTTTTATCCGCTGCGACCGGACGGCTTGCGCCGCACCGCTACCAAAGCCGATGGCATGGCATTGGACGCTCATCACATGCTGACGCGACCGTTTGTCTAGCACCAATGCTCGATGCTGCGACGGTACAGTTCGATGCCTTTTTCGAGTTGTTCGATCGAGATCCATTCGTTTGCGGTGTGGGCCTGAGCGATATTGCCTGGGCCGCAGACCAACCGCTGATTCAATTCACCAAACACTCCACCGTCAGTCGCATAGCACTTCGTCGTCGGTGTTGCCCCTGCTAATTTGCACATTGTTTGAATGCACGGGGCGTTGGCGTCGACCCAAATTGGATCGCAGCCGACAAGAGGGCGGAACTCGAGCCCAAGCGATTCGGCATATTGCCGAGCTTCGTTGATCAAATCGCTTCCATCGATCTCAGGCATGGTTCGCAAACTGACCCATGCTTCGCTCTTCGGAGCCGTGATGTTGATTGCGGTACCATGATCGGTAAATCCGAAATTCCATGACAAGGTAGGCGGATCGAAGCGGCGGTCCTGATAGCATGGCTCGCGCAGCGTTCGTTCGTTCAGCTCCGCGATTTTTTGCAACATGGGAACCATCGCGACATTCGCATTGATGCCTTCGGCGGTGCTGCTGTGAGCCGCCCGACCGCGGCTGAAGATGCGAAATCCAGTGATGCCTTTATGTGCATGGACGACACCAAGTTCGGTGGGTTCTCCGATAATCGCGACAGGTTGTGCCGCGACAATTTCGCGATACGCCGTCGAAGATTCAACTAGATGCCGTGCCCCTTGAAACCCCGTCTCTTCGTCAGCGGTACAGACGACCCATAGCGGATGCTTTTGTGAGGATGCTGAAACCTGGGCGATCGCGGCGAGAAATGCAACCAACGAGCCTTTCATGTCGCACGCGCCACGTCCGTAAACGCGGTCATTTGCAATCGTCGCCGTGAACGCGTCACCAGGCGAATCGGGGTCCGGCCCGACCCAATTTTGGACCGGGACGACGTCGGTATGGCAAAAATAGGCTAGCCCGGCAGCAGAGGAATTGTCGGCGCCGGCAGGTTCCCGCTTCGCAACGATATTTGCTTTGCGAACCCCTTTGCTATCGACATAGGTGGTCAGTTCGGTTTCGAATCCAAGTAACCGCAAGTGTGTATCGACATACTCTGAAATGTCGACATTGCTAGCCGAGCTAACCGAGGGAAAGGCGATCAAGCGTGACAGGGTATCGAGCGATTCGCGAGTTGCGTTTTTCATGATGCAGGGGTGAAGGTAACTTCCATTGCCGTAGACGCGGATATTTGTCGATGTTTTGGAGGAAGGACGCAAGGGAGGTTTGCAGGGCCCTAGGGGGCCAGCACGTCACGAAGCGCTGCGGCAATTTGTTTGGGGTTCGCTCCTTCGACTTCGCCCGTGAAAGTTTCCAGTGTTTCAATAGCATCTTGGCGATGAATGTCGGTCGATTTTGGCGCGATGGCTTGATAGACCGCCTGGGCTGCAATCGCGGTGGGATCGCCCTCTTTCAAAGCAAACGTGGCAAGTTTGTCAGCAAGTCGCGGCGGAAGTTCGTCAAACGTATACTCTTTGACGGTTGCATTGAAGCGAATGACCAGCCGGTCGGGGCCTTTTTCAACGACGATCACGCGGAGCGTTTCGGTCAATTCAAAATCGCTGCCGGTCTGTAGCGTTGCCACGCCACGCTCGATGGCGCCGCGATAGTACGACGTCAGATCTGCGATTTCAAACAATGGCTCGGCCCGAGGTTTCTGCTCGTCGCTAAGCGGCGTATCGGCTGCTGCTTCGTGCACCGCCCGCAATTGGTTCCAATCGGCGGTCTTGATTGCCGTGCGGGCTTTCGCAATTAGTTCCTCGGCCTTGGCGATCATCTCTTTGCTAATCGACTCGGCCGGCATTGCCGCTGAGTTTCCGTCGGTGGGTGTTTGCGGAGGAGTGACCGAAGGATCGCTGGAGGAATCGGAGCTGGTCATTTCCATGGGGGTGTCGTCGCCCGGTTCCGGCTGCACAGGCATGGGCTGGGCTGAGTCGGGTTGCACAGGCATCGGTGGGGCAGGTTCAGGACGACTCGGCATTGGCTGCATGTTGTCGGGTCCGTCCTCGGCATCGTCTTGCCGTTGGTCGGCATTCATATACGAGTCCAGCGGACGGCGGCCACTGTCGTCCTCGGCACGATTCGGCCCGAGATTACCCATGATCGGGTCCACCGGTCGCGAGGTGACGCGTTTGCCGGGTGCCGCAGTCGATGGATCTGCTGATCCGCCAGGATTGGTCGAAAGGGTAAAGCTGCCGTCTTTGGCGGTGATCGCGATTGTTCCTGGTTTCGCCATGACCACCCAAACGAGTACGCCGATCATCGCCAGGATCGCGGCTGCGCAGCCAATCAAGACAAGCCAACCCGCCATCGATTTGCGACGACGTTTGGCAGGCTTCTTTTTCTTGATGGCGATCGGCGCTGCAACGGCGGAACCGCCACTTGGCTCGCTAAACGCCGGAATCTGCGAGGCAGCCGTTGACGTTTCCACTGCGGCAATCGGAGGATTCGCGGTCTGGGGGGCGGGTACAGAAGCCACTGGTCCCTGAGGAACAGGGGCCTGAGGAACAGGTCCCTGAGAAACTGCGGGCTGAGAAACTGCGGGCTGGGGAACTGCGGGCATTTGCGGCGCCAGCGGATTGCCTTGAGGCAGCACGGCGGCTAGCGGATCGGTTTTCGGCAGCAGACTGGCCAGCGGGTCAGCCGTGCTCGAGCCTCCGAGGGGGCGGTGGCACTGCGGTGGGGGCCGAGGCTGGAGGTGGTGTGGTGGGCGGCGAGCCAACGTCGCCGAAATCAATCACGCCAAAACGAGCATCCAGCGTCTCTTTTTGGCTGGATCCAGCAGGATATCGCGGGATTGTTGGACCCATTTCGCCGCCCGTTTCCAGACCACAGGATCCGCATCGGCTTTCGCGTTTTGCAGTTTTTGGATCGTTTTTTTAATCGCAACGACAATCACCTGCGAATCTTGCTCGCCGCCGGTCAGCCCAAAGACTTGATACGGATGCGGATTCTTCGTCTCTGCAGCGACAGGTAAAAGGTCCGATATTTCAGTTGCCGACATTCGTCATGGTCCGGTGGAGGGTGGGCGGGTGCTGGCAGCCAGAGGTGGGGCGTTTGCGAGAAACGATGGTCGCATGATTCCAAAGCGGAGATGCTGTGACCAGTATCTAGTTTAATCAGTGGAGGGGAAAGGGCGAAAGCTTGTCGCGTTCGGTGCGGCTAAGACGACTTGAATCCAGCGTTGTTGCCCGTAGTGACCTGTGATTTTTACCCGATCCGGTTATCGCGGACGTAGCCATCAAATCGATGGTAGGCATTGGCAATAACATGCGGGATACGCAAGAGATCGGTGCTTTCCGAAACAAACCACCAGCGATCGGACGATACCAGAGCATGGACCTGTGAAGCTACCTTTCCTTTTCAACGGCAATTTTATGTTTCCGATCATGCGAATTCGAACCGCTGCAGCGATCGCTGCGCTCGTGGGAGGCCCCTACGTTGTTTCGGAAACGGATATGGGGCAAAAAACGGTTTCGTCGATCAAACGTCAATTCGAGACGACCGAAGCCGCGATGAGTTCGGGGGAATCGGTGTTGTCGACCTCGTCGGATTATGGAGTTCACTCGCACTACGAAGTGGAGCAATTGCGTCACAGCGACAAAACACGCTATCGCTACGACCATGAACTTGCTCGCAAGCTCGGTGCTATCCCTGCAAAGGCTGACAGCGAGCCGAATCTGGTGGGAACCACCGTCCAGGATCTACGCGAAGTGATCCGATTTGACATCAACCCGGAATGGATCATTAGTCGCTTTTCACGCGTGACCACGGTGTTGGCGGATCTGAAGATGGAAGGATTGCGAGTGCCTATCGTCACTGGGACCCAGGCAAACGATTTGGCGGGGACGCTGACTTATTACTTTGACACCAGCGGAAAGGTCCAGCGAATTACCGTGCATGGGTTCACGGGCGACCCGAGCAAAATGGCGGCGATCATGACCGAGCATTACGGTTTATCGCGTGAACCTTCGCTCGAAGCCGGAGTGTTTACCCGGCGTTGGAATGGTGTGCCCGTTCATTTTTTGCGGCTGACCCATGCTCCGATCGTGTATAGCGACGCCATTCACCAGAAGTACACGGTGTTCGTCGAGCTTAATCAGCCCAACCTGGCGTTCGGCATCAGCCCCGAAGCCCAACGAATCGTTAATGCCGACCATTACAGCGGTCGTTGGTAGATCGGTCATGCTTGCGGAACACATGCTTGCGGAACACGAAGGATACTCTCTTCGATAATCGCCGACCAAGCGTATTACGCCACTGTACTGTATAGATCACCCCGCTCACTGCAAAACTCGGTGGTCCCGGCTTAATGCCGAAACGCCCAAAGGTTCGGTAGTCCGAAATTTTTGTGGTGTGCGTTACTGCAGGAGCGTTCCTAAGCCAAGTCCTTGTGATATTTCTCCTCAATTGGGCTGGTTTGCTAGTAGTTGGTTTGCCAGCTCGATACAATCAATACTCCCAATGCGCATGATTTGCGCGAGACTTGCCAAGCGATCGGTTGGCTTTTGGGGCTCGTCGCGATTGCGGCAGAGCATCGGAAGCCGGGCGATGTTTAGGCAGGATTTTGGGGCGGACAAATCGGCAACGGGATCGTTGCTGGGGCAATCAAAAGGTGAGGGGAACGCATGGGTGCGGGATGGTACTACATCACAAGTGGTTGGATACGTAAAACACGGCGTGTGGGGCCGGTTTCCGAGGCGGATCTGCTTCATCTGATTGATGAAGGCAAGATCGTCCCTGAGACGCTGTTGCTCAGTAGCAAGACCAAGGGAAAATGGGTTCCGATGAATTCGATTGCTCCAGCGATGCAACGTTGGAATGAATCGCATTCCAAAGCCTCCTCGGAATAAAGTTCATTCGCTTTGACAAGCGTACTGAAACGAGCGTACGACATTTGAAGATGGCAACGACGACCTCATCCAAGACGTTGGCGGACTACGCAGCCATTGCCGTTGCGCCGTTGTTGATTTTCTTGATGATCAATAGTCTCGCCAATTACTTGATGCTGGTCTTGTATCACGGCGGCTATCCCGAGCGAGTGTCATGGACATTGTTCATGTATACGATGGGAGTTGTTAGTGTTGCGCGGATTGCGATTGAGCGTGATCGCAGCTACGCGATGGGCTACCTGTGCATTCTGGGGGCGGTCACTTTTTTGGCGATGATGCGATTTGTCGGATCGCCCATTTTTAGCCTCTTTATGTTGGCGTTGATCGCGTTTCTGGCGGATCGAATTGTTCACGATTGCACGTTGATCGATGATTCGGTTGACGCCAGCGGACAAGGACTGATGGACTCGGGCGGCCACTTTGTTCGTCGTCAAGTCGAGGCGAATCGTGCTGAGGTTGATTCCCAGGAAGCCGCGGCGGACGACGTTCCCAACACCAAGGCTCAAACGCCTCAGGCCAGACAGGCAACGCATCAGCCCGGACGCACCGTCATGTATCTAGCCTTGGCCGCGTTGCCACTCTTTGGGCTGGGGCAATTTTTTCTACGTGCCGATCCGGGAACCACTTCCCGCGCACTATGGTTGTTGGCGATCTACTTGTTCTCGAGTTTTTCGCTACTTGTGACCACCAGCTTTTTGGGGCTTCGTCGCTACCTGCGGCAGCGCGGTGTCGACATGCCGAACAACGTTTCGGTTGGATGGATCACCGGTGGATTGGCAATCATCAGTTTGATTCTATTGGTCTCGTACCTTGCTCCGGTGCCAGGGCAAGTGCTTGCGTCATTTGAGTTGCCTGAAATTACGAATCCGCCAGACGATCTTTCGGCAAGCAAGTACGGCCATGGAAACGAAGCGGCGGCGAAGAAGAAAGAAGGGGCCGCGGTTACGGGAGAAGACAAAAACGCAGGTGCAAAGGAAGTCCAGGAAACTGCTAGCCAAAAGGGGGCGCCGCCGGGGGCTGCCGCGGAGGGTGACAACAAACAAGGAGCCGCCGGGAAACAGGACGGAGGCAAAAAGCCAGCTTCCGGAGGCTCGGATTCCGATCAGAAGGGAAGCGAAGAAAAAAGCTCTGGCGACAACGGCAAGCAGGAAAATTCGCAAGCCTCGGATGATCCGAACAGCAAGCAAGGTGACAAACAGGATAGCAAGCAGAACGAGTCCGGCCAGCAATCCCAAGACAATAAGACAGAAGAGTCTCGCGATGGCGATCCTGATCAACCACCGCAGTCCGAGTCGCAGCAGACTAAGTCCAACGAATCCGAAGCCGAGCAGTCAGAGTCGGAGGAGTCCAATGCCCGGGAGTCCGATTCCGAGCAGGCCGATTCTGAGCAGGCCGAATCACCTCCGTCTGCATCGCCCCCGAGTTCAGCTCCTTCGCTGATGGAGATGTTTTCGCTGCTCGGTTCGTTACTGAAATTTCTGATTGCGTTGGCGCTTGCTGTCGTCGTTGGTGTTTATGTCTATCGCAATCGCGATGCGATACTGCAGTGGTTCAATGGACTTTGGTTTCGGCAATCAGATTCTTCCGACATGGTGGAGCCTGAATCGTCGCAGCAGGTTGTCTCGGCGCCCGTCAAACCGTTTTCGTCGTTCCGCAATCCGATCGGAGTTGAAAAGGATCCTCGCCAAATTGTGATCGTGACGTTTCAAGCATTCGAAGCCTGGGCACGCGAGCAGGGGTCGCGTCGTCGTCCCGACGAAACCCCAAGCGAATTTCTAAAACGGATTGCCGGCACGCTGCCTCAGGTTTCTTCGTCGGCGGTTCGCGTTGTCGATGCGTACAACCGAATTGTTTACGGTGATGATAAGGCGACGCAGGCCGACATTTCGGCTGCGGACCAGATTTGGAAGCAGATGAATTCCGCCGTTCCGGCCACCGTCCGCTAATCGAGGGGATTCGGATTTCGTCCGGCGGCGGACGCTCAATGCCATCTACTTTGGTAGCGGCACGGCGCGAGCCGTCCGGTTGAGGCAAGTAAAACGTTCGGTTTGGACCGGGCGGGCCCCGCACCGCACCGCTACAAACGCCACCCGTTTAGTCCCAAAGTAGATGGCATTGGGCGGACGCGGTGGGCAACCCATGGTCAACGAAAAAAAGGTTTCCGCTACAATAGGACGACGTCGCCTCTCCCTTCTGTTGGAACGTGATCCTTTGTCGTCTGCCATACTGTCAAAATTGCGAACGATCACTCAGTGGTCGGCGGGGCACCGGGCTCGGCGCTGGATGCAGATAGGGATCCTGCTGTTGATGATGGCCACCGCGATGGTCGTGTTACTGAACTACCAGCTTCGCGGTACGATGCAAGAAATGGCTGGTGATTCGTTGCGGTCGATTTTGTCTGCGAAGTTGGCTGTGTTTGATCATTGGTGTGATCAGCACATGGCGCGGGTGAGCGATGCGATGCAGACAGACAAACGCAAAACGCTGGCCGTCCGTATTCTGACGTCCCATCCGTCCAGTCATCCGGTTTCGCCCGAGCAATTGAGGGCCGATCCCAATCTTGCTCTGTTCACACAGGATGTTGCCAGTACGGTTGTCAGCGGAGTATCCCGCGATGACGTCCTCGGTTGGGCTCTGGTCGATATCGATGGGCGTGTGCTTGGCAGCAATGTGACGTCACTGTTTGCCGAAGACTTGGGGATTCCCAGTGATTCGCTAGAAAAAATGATTTCGCGACAAGTCACGCTGACGCGTCCTTTTCGTTCGCCGAAGCCTCTGAGTCGATCAGGACCGTTGTCCCAAGCCGAACCTGCGGTTATCGCCGTGATCGCCCCGGTGGTGCAGGGGGCTCGCACGCTGGGTGGTTTTTTGTACTTGATGGATCCAGCGGCGGATTTTAGTGAGTTGTTTTCGGCGGCGGTTGCTGGCTCGTATGCGACATCGTACGCCATCGACCGTCACGGCGTGATGCTGACAAGTGCTCCATGCTCGCATGCGTCACCGTCGTCCGCGGCGGTTCACTCGGATTTATCCACATCCTCGATTTTGCATCAGGTCGTCCAAATTCCTGGCGATCAGGCAGGTTTCAAATCCACGTCGAGCCCATCGTTGTCGGGGCCATCGCTGTCGGGCCGCTCGCGTCCGCTGACCGTGCTGGCGGATCAATTAACTCGGGGAGGGCGAGGGGAAAACGTCGTGGGGTATCGCGATTACCGCGGTGACGAGGTTATCGGAGCATGGCGTTGGCTGCCCGAGTATGGGATCGGAGTCGCTGTGGAAATGAAAGTCGACGATGTCTATGGACCGCTGCATACGTTTTCGCGGATCCATTGGGCATTGGCGATGGCGATGATCCTGGGGGCGGTATTGTTGGGCGGACTGCATTTATTCGGGCCCCATCTGTCTCGCTCGCTTGCCCAAGCCGATTCCACCCGGCAACTCGGGCAATACAAGCTTGGGCGGTTGATTGGCGAAGGGGCGATGGGATCGGTCTATATCGGATCTCACCAGCTACTCAAACGTCAGGTCGCGATCAAGGTACTCGAAAAAGAAGAGTTGACCTCCACGGCCGCGTCGCGTTTTGCTCGCGAAGTCCAGTTAACCGCGCAGCTTCGTCACCCCAATACTATCGCGATTTTCGATTACGGGCGAACCGATGACGGGACGTTTTATTACGTGATGGAATACGTCCATGGGATCACGCTGCAAGCACTGATTGATCAATACGGCCGACAGCCGGCGGGGCGGGTGATTTCGCTGTTGATCCAAATGTGTGGTTCGCTCGCCGAGGCCCACGTGCGTGGGATTGTTCATCGTGATATTAAACCCGCCAACATTATTTTGACCGAGGTTTCGGGGGTGGGTGACCTGATCAAAGTGCTGGATTTCGGTTTGGTCAAGGAAATCACTCGCGACACGGTCGAATTGACCCAAGTGGACTCGATTACGGGTACGCCGATGTACATGTCGCCCGAGGCGGTGCGGGATGCGTCGGCCGCCAACGCCCAAAGTGATCTGTACGCGGTCGGGGCGGTCGGTTATGCGTTACTAGCCGGAGTGCCGCTGTTCGAGGGCGGAGCGTCGGTTGATATTTGTTTGAAGCAGTTGAACGAAGTCCCAATGCGGCCTGCGGAGCGAATCGGCGTTCCGCTGGCCGACGATCTGCAAAATGTTTTGATGTCCTGTTTGCAAAAAGACGCCCATCAGCGCCCTATGTCGATGGACGAACTCGCTGATACACTCCGTGCTTGTGAAGACTATGGAGCCTGGACCCCAGTGGATTCGGTTCATTGGTGGAACCACAAGTTTCAAGGGGTTGACGACGCAGAAGCATCGGATGTGAGTGTGGCTTTCGCCCCCACAGCAACCGCGGAAGCCGACGGGACATCCGGCGGCAATGGGGCTGCCGGCACCACCGTCATTTCAGGACCAACGACCACTGCACCTCCACGCGATTTCTCGGGATAAGCGATCGGCGACACGACATGTTTGGTAAATTCCGAAATCTCGAGGACGACTCGATCGATTGGCCTGGTTTGTTGTCGTTATTGGAAGACGATGACCGTCGCGCGATGGTTCAGCGGACTTATCCGAGTGAATCTCGTGAGAGTTTCTTGGCGGCTGTCCGTCGACTGGATCTGTCGCTGGCCAGTGACATCCTTGCCTCGGGCCGTCAAGTGCATTCGGCGTCTCAGCTTGTCAATTGGCCAGTCGTGGCAATCGCGGGGATGCTCAACAGCGGCAAGACCAGTTTGGTGGCCACCTATTTGAGCGAGGCGGGGCGGGCTCGGACGCTGCGTGGACCGAGTAATGTCGAAGGCACTCATCGGTTTGTCCTGTGGTTGCCTCAGCAGTGGCAATCCGATTCGGAATTGTTCAGTCTATTGATGGGCCGGATAGGGGACGCGATCGGAAAACCGCCCGAGATGCTGGCCGAAGATCCTGCTGCGGCTCACCAGCAATACAATAATCGGGGGGGCGACGTCAGCACGCTGGCCATTCCGCTGGTGGCCACCGATCCTGGGTTGGACGAAGCGGGGATTGGGTTGTTGGATTGTCCGGACATTGTCTCGGACGAAGCGTTTGGGCTGGGATCACCGGATATTCGCCGCGACCTGCTTGGCCGCGCCGCCACAATTTGTTCGGCGTTCCTGGTCGTCTCGTCTGCGGAATCTTCGCGTGACGCCACTCTCGGGGATCTGTTGCGAATCGCAGCCGACTTGATGCCGGGCGTCCCACGGATGTTGGCCGTTAACAAAGTTCGTCCTCGCCAGACTCCGGATCAAGTGTTTGAAACGTTCACGCCGTTGGCGAGAACGCACGGCATTGAAACGGTATACGCGGCTTACGATTTTGACGTGCCTGCGAGTCGGCCGTACATTCCAGCACCGAGCGGGACGGCTGCCGCAGCGATCAGCGATGACGAGGATATGTTCCCGGTTT
Source organism: Rhodopirellula maiorica SM1 (assembly GCF_000346295.1). Taxonomy (GTDB): domain Bacteria; phylum Planctomycetota; class Planctomycetia; order Pirellulales; family Pirellulaceae; genus Novipirellula; species Novipirellula maiorica. The sequence continues at coordinate 13,175 of NZ_ANOG01000648.1, forward strand.
TCTTTTCGGTTTCTGAAAACCCCGACCATAATCCACCCGCCGGAATTCCCGACGACCGCTTGCTTGCCGCATTACCGACGCGGCTCGATCGCGCAAAATTGTTCGAGAAATTTCGCGTTGCGTTGCAATCCACGCTACGGTCGATGGTTTGGGATCGCGGGCTCAGTTTGGTGGACCAGGATGCTGATCGCTCGCTAAAAGCGACGCAGCGGGCTCAGGATTGCTTGTTGCAAGCGGCACTCGAATTTTTTGCGCATCGGCAATTGGGCGGCGAAGTTGTCGAACTGCGGCTGCATCAATCCAAGCGGATCATCCATCAGCTTTCTGAATCGTTCGCCGTCACGGCGCCTTGGTACGCTCGCTGGGGCGTTCGCATGAATGCCAAGTTGCGTCGTTTCGTCGATGGTGCGGGCGAAATGGTACGGCGCTTTACTCCCACCGCGATGGCCGAGCAAACCGCCAGCGAAATTAAAGACAAATTTCGTCGTGGCGAATACGGCAGCCTGATGACTCCCGAACGATTAAACGCAGCAATCGATCGACACGGCGGTTCCGCCGCTCTGCCTCACTGGTTTGACGAAGAGGTGGACCCCAGCATGTCGAGATTGACCGAAGCGTCCGAGGCGGCGATTCTGCGATTCGAGCGTGACGATTTTACACAGCTCGACCCTCGGCGACTCGACGAAGCGGTACGTCAAATGTGGAGCGATGTGCCGGTGCGGAAAAAGCTGGTCGCTGGGCTGACGCCGTTGGCGACGTTACTGGCTGCGTTCGGGGGGGTGTTGATGATTCCGGTTGATTTTGGCACCACCGTGATTGCCGCCGCTTCGATCCCCGAACTGTTTGCTGCCTTCGGCATGGCCGCAATGGCAGCGCTGTGGGCGGGCGGCGCCAACACTCGCGACGTCGGCCAGCAAGCGGCGAAACAGCAGTTGGTCGATTTCCATGCGATCCTGTGCGATACCTTTGGTGTCGATCGGATGGCCAAAATCACTCCGATCGAAGTTGGCCGGGTGAAAGAGAGCTTGCCGATGTCGCACGTCATTCGGCGTGAAGCGATCGGTCCCACATTGCCGCTGTATCAAATCCGTGATGCGTTCCGCAAAGAACTGCAAAAACAGCTGCCTCGTGGTGGCTGAGCAACAGTATTGGGCGAACGACGTCCGCCGTCGCTTGACCGCCATCCGGATTGGCGTCCTCAGCGCCGAAGCAACACTCTGCTAAGATACTATGGACGTGCGAGTGCAGCATCTCGCCGACCCTTTACTTAGCCTTTCTGGGAAATGCAAAACGTGGATCCCCGTTCGTATAAAGAGCCTTCCTGCAACCTGCCGTTCCTTCAGAGCGACAGTGGTGCGAACTGTAATGCAGCCAGCATTAGCCCCGAACCACCGCTTTTTCCTGATCGAAATGCGCCGTCACGCGATCACGTCGATCTGCCGCGGATTGAGCAAGCGGTCCGTATCATCTTGGATGCCGTTGGCGAAGATCCCGATCGAGAAGGATTGCTGGAGACCCCCGCGCGAGTGGCTCGCATGTATGCCGAGATGTTTGCGGGGTTGAAATCCGATCCGGGGCGTCATTTGGCGAAGGTATTCACCGAGGAATATGACGAAATTGTGCTCGTGCGGGACATCAGTTTCTGCAGCATGTGCGAGCATCACTTGTTGCCGTTCACCGGTCGCGCCCACATCGCGTATCTGCCTAGCGGAAAAGTGGTGGGGTTGAGCAAGCTGGCCCGTGTGGTCGAAGAGGTGGCTCGGCGTCCGCAGGTTCAAGAGCGAATGACGCAAACGATTGCCGATCTCGTCGAAGAGCGGTTGTCGGCAACCGGTGTCGCCGTGGTGTGCGAGGCCACGCATAGCTGCATGACAATGCGGGGGGTGCGCAAGCCGGGCAGCCTGTGTTTGACCAGTGCGATGCGCGGAGCATTTCGCGACGACCCCAAATCGCGAGCCGAGGTTTTGGGGCTGATCAACCGCGAAGTTTAGCGAGCGGGCCCATCGCCATTCCGAGTTCTCTCTACTCTGCTGAGTCGGTCTTAATCCTCATTCTCTAGGTTTGCGAACTTGATGAACATCGCTCATCTCACTCGAAACACGCCGCATGGATAGCGAACGTCAACGAATTCAAGACGACTTGCGTGGTGTCGTGCGAGGCGAAGTCTTGTGCGATGACATTTCATGTCAGCTTTATGCCACTGACGCAAGCATTTATCAAATGACCCCGCTTGGGGTTGTGCGGCCTCGCTCCGCCGCCGACGTGGTTGCCACCGTGCAATACGCGACCGAGCACGATTTGTCGATTCACCCCCGCGGTAGCGGTAGTGGCGTCTCGGGTGAATCGCTTGGCAATGGCTTGCTGCTGGATTTTTCGTGCTTCATGCGGCGGGTCACGATTGACCAAGATGGGGCGCAGGTGACCGTTCAGAGCGGAGCGATTTTGGCCGAGGTCAATTCGGCGTTGGCGGCATACGGGCGAACCTATGGGCCCGATCCCGCAACCCGCAGTATCACCACGATGGGCAGCGTGTTGTCGACCAATGCCTCAGGCAGTCACTATCTGCGGAGCGGATCGGCTCGTGATACGATCGAGTCGATGCGAGTGGTTATGGCCGACGGGAATCTGCTAACGTTGGCGAAACATCATCCAGATGAATCGACACCGCAAGGCCGATTAGCACGTGGAATTGTCGAGATTGAAAACCAGTTTCATTCGCTGATTGCCGCTCGTCGGGATTCGCCGAATTCACGCAGTGGGTATCGTTTTGATGAGGTGATCCTCAGCGATGGCCGTGTCGATTTGGCGAAGTTTATGGTGGGCACGCAAGGAACGCTGGGGATTATCGTTGACGCGGTTGTTCGCACCGAGCAGGTCCCAACCCACCGCGGCGTTGCCCTGTTATTCTTTCGCCGTTTGGATTCAGCCGCCCGTTGTGCGCGTCGCGCGCTGATGCACGGTTTGGTCGCATGTGATTTGATGGATCGTCGGCTTTTGCAAATTGCTCGCGAAACCGACTCACGTTTTGCCGACCTGTTGCCGCGCGAAGCCGAAGCGATGTTGTTGGTGGAGATCCAAGGCGAATCATTGGGGGATCTTTACGACCGCTTGGCAATCATTCGTCAAGAATGTGCCAAGGGAGCTGATGCCGCATTTGCCGCGGTCGATACGGTCCGTCCCGCTGAACGCGATCTGTATTGGGCGCTTTCGCGGCGTGTGATTCCCCGGCTGTATCGCGTCAAAGGCAGCGATGCACCGCAGCCGTTTACCGAGGATATTGCGGTTTCGCCGGATCGCTTGCCTGCCGCGTTGATTGATATTCAAGACACGTTGCAGCGCAACCACACCACCGCGACGGTGTTCGCCCATGCCGGTCATGGGCAACTGCACATCCGCCCCTTTTTAAATCTCGCCAAACCGCACGACCGCGAGAAACTTTGCGACCTGTCCAACCAAATCGCTGAAGTGGTTTGGAAGCATGGCGGCGAAGTCAGCGTCGAACACGCCGCGGGACTGAGCCGGTCTCATTTGCTGCCTCGTCAATATGGCCAATTGTGGCAGGCGATGGGCCAGATCAAGCGTTTGTTTGATTCGGTGCACCGGTTGAATCCTGGCAAGCTGTTTGGCGCCGTTTTGCAAAAGCCCAACGAGAACCTTCGCCCGCTCGACAAAACAATCGAAGTCAGCCGAGGGAATCGGACGTTGATTGCAGCGGAGGAAACGGTCTGCGACGACTCGGGGATCGCGTCGAAGCCGCTGGCTCAATTAGAGGTACTGCAGATCTGGCCTCCCGGTGCCTCGGTGGCCCAGGTGACACGCGAATGCAACGGTTGCGGGCGTTGCCGTACCCATTCGTCCGCCGAACGTCAGTGCCCGATGTTCCGTGCCAGCCATCGTGAGGAAGCCTCGCCGCGGGCGAAAGCGAATTTGCTACGCGGGGTGCTGAGCGGTCAATTGAAGGTTGATAATCTGGCCGAGGATCGCGCCAAGGAAGTTGCGGACCTCTGTTTCAACTGTCACCAATGTCGCGTTGAATGCCCCGCTTCGGTCAATATTCCCAAAATCGTCGGAGAGCTCAAAGCGCAATACGTTGCGACAAACGGGTTGCCACTT
>NZ_ANOG01000649.1 GCF_000346295.1 Rhodopirellula maiorica SM1
TCGCAAAACGATCCAGCTTGTGTCTCGCGTAGCAGGTCCATGCGTATCGTATCAGGGTCAAAATAGTAGACTGGCGGATGACTGGTTTCCAAGACACGAAAGCAGTTTTCGGAGTCAACGATCATGGTTTCGCTGACCATGATTTGAATTTTCTTTTGACAAGGTTCAAGTCGAGGGGGTCGAGGATAATCCCACACCGATTCTTGCCCCGGACCGGGCTTGATTCGCTGGTATTGCACGTCATTTGCGTCCTGTTTTCGAGGTACCGTTGACGATTTCGGTTCTTGATCATTAATGCAAGCCGGCAAGGGCATCGATCGGTGGAGATGATTCGGGGCGAACGCTCTCAGTGCGCAAAACAACGTTCCTGGGCGGTCAACTTACAAATGAGGACAGTTCAACTACGATGATGTCAATAAAATACTGCGAGAACCAATTTCATTGCACGATCGCACGGCTTTTTGGCAAAATAGTGTCTAATCGGAAATTGCAAACCGCCTCGGTCCCTTCTCTTTTCCAACCCCACTGATCCGATGAACCGACTAATCTGTCTCGTCTCGTCCGTGCTGTTTTCTCTGCTGGCCTTCTCGAGTGTCACGCGGGCGGCGTCGACCGATTCACCGAACGTGATCCTGATTTTCGCTGATGATCTTGGGCCGGCGATGATTGGATGTTATGGCCAACAAGTGATCGAAACGCCGAACATCGATCGATTGGCGGCCGAGGGAATGAAGTTCAACAATTATTACGGCGGCGTGTATTGCGCGCCGGCACGTTGGACGTTACTGACTGGAATGCACGACGGCCGCATCGGCGGTTGGGCACAAACGCGCCCTGGGCTTCCCATCCTGCGAGACGCTGGCAAGATCAACGAACAAGAATACCAGAAGCGATTGGCGGCATTGAAATCCAACGCCCATCCGATCCCCGAGAACGAAGTTTTTCTGGCGCAAATCGCCCAGCAGGCTGGCTACAAAACCGCTCAGTTCGGCAAACTCGACCGCGGCTTTCTGACTTGGCACGAACAGGTGAAACGCTTCGGCTGGGACTTCTACGAAGGCTACTATGATCACCAGCGGTGCCACGGTTTCTATCCACCCTATCTGTGGCGTAATGGCGAACGATTCGAGTTGCCCGGAAACACACTTGCCGACTGTGGCAAGACCAGTGAGCAGGGAGATGAGCCGGTTGGATATGGCGGAGAAACCTATTCGCAAAATGTATTTATCAAAGGCATCTTGAAGTATCTTCGTGATCATCAAGAGGAACGCTTCTTTTTGTATCACCCTACGCAACTTCCGCACGGCCCGGTGGCGATCCCCGAGTTGCACCCCGATTTTGCCGATCATCCGACGATGTCGCTTGCGGAAAAAAAGTACGCATCGATGGTCAAAATGCTCGACGATCATGTCGGGCTGATCATGAGTGAACTCAAACGGTTAGGTCTCGATGAAAACACCGTCGTCGTGTTCACTTCGGACAATGGCCACGAACTTTATTACGGCCCCAAGCCCTCCTACAAACAGCAACGGTTGCCCAACGGCGAACCAGCCAATTTGACCGACAAAAAATGGCGAACATCGGAGTGCGGGGATGTGTTCGACGGGGCCGGAGGCCGGGCCGGACTGAAACGCAGCGGATACCAAGGCGGTATGCAATGTCCCTTGATCGTGCGTTGGCCTGACAAGATCGCAGCGGGAAGCGAAACCGATCTACTGACCGCGCATTACGACTTCCTAGCGACGTTGGCGGATCTTCTGGGAGTCGAAAAACCGGCTGGCAAAGACGGCATCTCGTACCTGCCGACACTGCGAGGAGAACCCCAGACTCAGACGCATGATTATGTCATCGTCAACAACCACTTCGACCAGATGGGCAGCAGTGCCTTGATCGGGGGCGACGGAATGAAACTAGTGCAAGCCGACAGGAAAAAGGGGCTGTTTCAGCTTTACAACATCCTGCAAGACAACGAGGAACGCAATGATTTAGCCGACCAGTATCCGGAAAAGGTCGAGCAATTAAAAACGATCCTAAAACAAGAGATCAACTCACAGCGTCCGGACCTCGCCCCGTAGCAGCGTCGCCGCAAACCCTCCTCGTAGCCGAAAGTCGCCAAGGCTTTCGTCGGTCTTCACGCGGTACCCGCTGCCGTGCCGCCCACGCCTTGCACGATACCATCCACTCGCCGTGACGTGCATCACAATCATGGACCCCGCTTGAAATGAAATGATTCGCTCTCACGCTCATCGTGGCATGTTTTGCCACGAATCATCGCGAAGGGACGGAGCCTGTTCTTATTCGTGCAAATTAGTGAGATTCGTGGCAGACAGTTATTGAGGGGGTAGCTCATTTTACTGAATATCTGCTAGAGATCACTCGCGTTGTCTGGCGTTCGATGACGGATGCAATCCTTTGATATTTTGGTTCACTGGGCATGCTATCGTAGCCGAAAGTCGCCAAGGCTTTCGTCGGTCTCCACACGATCCCTTTACTTACAATTGCTTTCGATTCGTTCGCTGACACCCCAATGGTCAAACGCTTTTTGGACGATCGTTTCGGGAATATGCTCTTGTTCTAGCCGTTGATTCTGCTGGCAAAGTCGCTGGTACAATTCCATTTCCGCCTCCGTTAAATGGGTTAACTCTCTTGCCGCAGCACCCCTTGTCATAGGAAACTTCACTAAATGAACAGCCCGCAAGCCACTGCTTAAATCAAATCGCAACGGTGAGCCGTAAGTCACCCTCTTAGTGCGTTATACCGGGCCGCTGACGAGAACGTCCGGCTTAGGCCAGAGGCCGATACATCCTCTGCCGTGGCCGTAAGGCCACGGGATGTAGCGAATGAGCTGCAAAGGCCGGAGGCCGACACAATGACTGAGTAAATGTGTCGGCCTCCGGCCTTGGAGTTGCTGCATTCCAAACCGGTGGTTAACACCACCGGCATGAATCGTACCGGCCTCCGGCCTTAAAAAAGAACGAATGCGAGTTGTTAGAGTCACCCTAAGCCGGACGTTCTCTGACGCGTCGCGGTTCAATGAATCAACAAGTCCGTTGACGGTTTTCCGTTACGAGCAGCCGTTGGTACTGCGTTTGCACAAAAATTCGTAATGGTTTCTATGTGACAAATCGGTACGGAAAATCAAATGAAAGCGATGGTCTTGTCGCAAACGGCTCCGTTGTCGGAAGTGCCAGAGCCGCTGCGGTCCGTCGAATTGGCTACGCCTAAGCCTGCGGAGAGTGAACTATTGATTCGTGTCGCGGCGTGCGGCGTTTGTCACACCGAGCTCGATGAAATCGAAGGCCGTTTGCGGCCGCCTCATTTGCCCATCGTGCTAGGCCATGAAGTCGTCGGGTGCGTGGTCGAGCGTGGGAAACACGTCACCCGTTTTGCCAACGGCGACCGCGTCGGTGTCGGCTGGATCCATCATTCCAGCGGCGACGAGGACGAGAACTTGTCGCCCCAGTTCGCTGCGACCGGGTGTGACGTCAACGGCGGTTATGCCCAATTCATGACGGTTCCCGAAGATTACGCGGTGGCAATTCCAGATGCCCTCAGCGATACACAAGCCGCACCGCTGATGTGTGCTGGCGCGATCGGCTACCGCGCGTTGCGTTTAACAGGGCTTCGCGACGGCCAGCCGCTAGGGTTGATGGGGTTTGGTGGTTCGGGGCATCTGGTACTGCCCACGGCAAAGCACCTGTATCCAAATTCGCCCGTTTATGTTTTCACGCGTGACGAGTCGGTCCAGCAGTTCGCCTGCGACTTGGCCGCCGATTGGGCCGGCGACATCGATGCGGTGCCGCCTCAGCCGCTGCAGGCGATCATCGACACCACGCCTGCTTGGAAACCGGTCGTGGAATCGATGAAGAAACTTCGTCCCGGCGGACGGCTGGTGATCAACGCGATCCGTAAAGAGGATGCGGACAAAGACGAATTACTGAATCTGAGCTATCACGAACATCTGTGGATGGAACGTGAAATCAAATCGGTCGCCAATCTAACGCACCGTGATATTGCCGAGTTTCTGCCATTGGCGGCCGAGATCCCACTCCGGCCCGAAGTCACACTTTATCCCCTCGATCAAGCCAACGAGGCGCTTCGCAACCTCCGCCGTGGGCAAATCAAAGGCGCGAATGTCTTGGTGGTTTCGTAGCCGACCAGACGCGAGCGGTGGATACTCGCGATGAAACGACTTGTCATTTTTTACCCAGGGTGTTGCGAGCTTTACTCAGGCCGCTGCGGCCGCCCCCGTTCACCGTCTTCGGCATCGGGGCCACCATGGCGAGGTGGAGGTGGAGTTTGCAGCTGTGCTTCCTGCTCGT
>NZ_ANOG01000650.1 GCF_000346295.1 Rhodopirellula maiorica SM1
AGTGACTCGCGGTAAGTAGCCATCGCAGGACGCCAAGCGTCTTTCGCCCTTCGCGAACTCTAGGAATCCATCCGACAATGTCAGCGCATTTTCGTTTCTGATAGCGATTTTTTTTTTTGCAGTTGCGAGGACTCGGCAGAGGCTCCCCTGCGACCGGGACAGCCACGCTACAAGAGATGAATTCAACGCGTGCCAAAGACGCAAACATAAATAGCGTTGCCCCATCGACGCAGTACCGCTGAGCGGGGACTTTTCGTAAGCTCCAAGTCGGAAGCCCGTGCTCACGCATGATCGCGAGAGCTGCCAGGCTGCTGTCCGTCGAAATTGGTTATTCACTTGCCGCCCCCCTGTAACAGGCCTGTTGTCACCAACCATCGCCGCCAAGTGATCTAGCAGGACGGAGAGTCGGAATCGGACTAATCCGCCGATCACGATTTTGGCGGCGGCGGGTAGCGTACCCTGGAGTAACCATCGATCCGGGGATCGGTCCGAAACTGAATAGAATGCAGCCGTTTCCTTTTTGGTTAGAAGCTGCTTGTCTGGCGTTTTCATCGCCTATCTCCACAGGTGAAAATTGGCATCGCGGGATTGCGAGGCCTACACCTATGTCCCAGCGTTTCACAAATGCAGTGGTGAAACAGAATGAGATAATTGGTGACGTGGTGCCGAGACAGGAAAACACGGCAAAAGAAGAGAACAGACAATCGTGGAGCGTTTCATATTTCGAGTGAAACAATGAAACGGCGGAATTTATTCCTCGGTATCGAGACACTGATTGCCACCACTATGGGAGTCGAGCAGCTCCTTTCGGCCGCTCAGAAACAATCTTTCTCCGTTATCAGATGACATTGTGGTGGTCAGTTAGAGAGGACGAGATCAGCAAGCTACTATCTGTATTTTCCTCGCTCTGTGGTTTGGTTGTCTGCGACAAGTCACCTCGTCTTCGTTTCTTGCTGAGGCTGGTCTTTGCCGAAAATATTTTTTTGGTGATGTATAAGTCCTTCTCCGCATACACGCGAACTCCGTCCAAGGACGCGATCGACTCAACCGCTACGTCAAGCGGCGTTGACCTTGCGGTGTGGTTGCACGTGTAAGGTGAGGGGGAGGGGGCCGACCGTGGGCGCGACTTGCACTGGCAAAAAACGCCAGTGCCCAGGATCGAAACTGGGATCTAGGCGATCCGACACGAAGGATTTTCTTCGCGGTCAATGCCAGCCAGTTTTCTAGATCGCCCAGCAACGTGCCGTGGTCGCTTGGAACCACCTAGCCCGCGGGAATTGAAACACCGCAAGCGGTTCGTTGGTTATTTGGTAAGGCTACGAAGTACTGCGAGGCGGTCCAACAGCTCCGCGAATTGCATTTCCGAGAGATGTTCGCGGACACATTCTGCAACCATTTTCGCACAGGTGGTGGATTTTGTGGTGTTTTTTATGGTAGTGTGCAAAAACCCAGTGTTTTCCGCACTAGGAGTTACCCTAGTGGGGCAGCTCTCGCGGCAGAAAACACGGGGTTTTTCGGGGTGAGGCCAAAATCCACCACAGATGCCGCTCGGTTTGCGACGCGTGTCCACGGACATCTCACCCCACCGTACGTCGTAGCTTCACAAGGTAATCGACGAGTCGCCGCGCTGAGCGTTTTTTGGGCAACGCTGTGAAGCATTTTTCCCTATAGGGAAAACGCAAATTAACTGTAGCGAAAGTCGCAGAGACTTTCGGCCACATGAGTAAAACCGAAACTCTCTGCGAGTTTCGCTACGAAAAAATGCTTCACAGCGTTAGTTTTTTGGTGTCGAGTGCTTTGCACTTCGCCCGTCTGAACGTCCGGCCGTGACACCATTGACGGCAAGTCAAATTGGCGGCAAAGCCAAAAAAAACGAGGGCAACCATTGTAGCTGCCCTCGAATGTCATTTTCAGGATGGATTAGAGACTCGGGACGCGGACTTTACGATGCGCCGAGCTTCACACGGGTCAGTCGACTTGTCCCTGCCCCGCTTTTTCTTTTTGATCCACCGCCGCTTGGATTTCTTCGGCGGATCTCTCGGGGACGATCATTTTTGGCGGGCCGCCGGAATCACACCCGGCTATCGCCATCGAGATGCAACTGATTGCCAACAACAAAATTGGTTTCATCCGTTTCACTGGAGTTCTCATTATTTCTTGGTTATTGAATGTCTCGCCCTGGGATTATCAATGCGGGTGACCTAGAGCGGATCCGTGATAACTTCACGCGACGCTCGGCTACCCAACGCTCCCCAAAGTCCATAAGGGCTCGCTCCGCCAACAAGGTTATTCGCAGAACTGCTGAACCAATACGGAGTAGCGGCTTCTGGATTTCCCGCTTCGATCGAATCGGTGACGAACTTGATTGCACCGTCTCCCATCAACACGTGAGTCCCGCCTTGGTGGCGGCTACTGGTAGACATAGGGCCGCCATAGGTCGCCGAGTTAGTCGATGTCGTACAAGCAGCACTGTTGGGTGCATGAAGTGTATAGAAGCCCGAGAACACGGGTCCCCAATCGGCCCAGCGAAACCCACGTTTGTCCGACGACGGCAAAAGGGACACGCCCGAGGTCTGCCAGAACTTTGGACGGGCAGAATCGACCAAGTCGTCACAAATCCCAGGACTGGTGAACGCGTCACCCGCAGAAGGAGCCTGGGTTGACGAACCTGGAATCACACGAAGATCGGTGCGTACATCTCGATCACCAATGTCGGTTGCGATTTCTCCGCCCATGATCGTGTTGGACAATCCGTCGAGCGTATCACGAAACTTCATCGTAGCGCGAGGACGAAACATTCCGCGATGGCTGCTGCGTGACCGCTCACCCGCAGTCGCCTCCGAGACGCCTCCCGGAAAACCACGGTGATCACCCCATGGATGTGGGTTGGTGTAGTGATAAACATAAATGCCATCCCCAAGACAACAGGCGTAGTTCGTTCGGCCTTGGGCTGGCAACCCGGTGCCTGGATCACTTGGGCAACGAAATGCTGGAATCTCGCTCGCCCATGGTACATATCCATCTTGAGTCCAAGGGTTGGGGCCCATCGGACTCCAGGCGCCGGTCATGGCAGTGCCGGTCGTATTCTCGAGACTCGGGTTCGAGATTTTCTCCCACAACGCTTGTTGCTCGATGAACGGGGTCAGACCGACCAGGAAGCTGAGTCGACGAGAACTACGGCCTCCACCCGAAGTGATATTGCCTCCGCCATCACCATACCCGTTGCCATTTGCACCTCCGCCCTGAACGGGCATCTGATTGAAGGTCGAATGATAGTTGTGAACAGCCAAGCCGATCTGCTTGAAATTGTTACTACAGCTCATTCGCCTGGCAGCCTCACGAGCGGCTTGCACAGCTGGCAATAGCAGCCCGACAAGCACCCCAATAATGGCAATCACGACTAGCAACTCGACCAGCGTGAATCCTTTTAAAACCTTCGACCTCATTTCTTACCCTTATCTAATGAAAAAAGAAAACTCGAAGCAGCACGCTCCACAAGACATCAGCTTGTGAAGCCTTTGAGCGACCAAATCGGGAAGCGGCTGACCTAAAGGGGACGCGGCAAAAAATTGAATGTTGCGTAGGCACAACGCATTCCCACTTACAGATCCTAGTATTCATCCACCCTGGGTGATTGCACGAATTAGTTGCTATATAAAGTATTTGCGCACAACGAAAGCGATCGGTTGTCGCGGTAACGCGTGATGGCCATGCCAATGGCAAACCACTACCGGACACCTCCTTGCCTAATCGGGGCCATGCCTACCTGTTTGGCACCTGACCTCTTGCCAAGATCGTGTCGAATGGATCGCAAAAAAAGCCCACCTCTTTCGGCCTTGCCGACAGAGATGGGCTTTCGTAATGCAAGAGAACAATGCAGACAGGAAGACTCAAATCGTTGCCATTTCCTGGTCTCGATTCTCGTCAATCGTCACTCACTCAGCATATTCCGGTGGAGGCGGATCATTCAGTTCCGGATGATCCTTCAACAGTTGCTCAACATCGGAAGCGCTGTAGGCTTTTTCCACTTCCTTATCCGCACACCCCACGGAGCATACTGCCAACAGCAAAACAATAAACGAATACACGCGTACGTTCATAACAAACTCAGATCCCTGAGGAAACAATAAGACAAATCATTCCAAGAGCAACGATACGGATTTCGCTGCCCTCAAGCACAAGAAAAACAAAAGGCGCAGTAACCGGCAAGCAAGCGTGCCCGGGGTCCGGGCACGCTGCGTGCAAATTGGCACTTAACAATTAGATCCCATCGCTAACCACTTCCTTGGAAGCCCGCGTGCCAAGCGCTCCCCATACCCCGAAGGGGCTCGCTGAACCGGGCGTCGACAACGCGTCATCGTTTTGGCTGTCGACGGACACCATGGCTCGGCCACCTAGATTTCCCGCGTCAATGGAGTCCGTGATGAACTTGACCGCGCCATCGCCCATCAAGACATGAGCTCCACCTTGGTGTCGGCTACTCGGTGGGCAAACGGCCTCGGCTTGGTGCCAGTTGGCGCTGAAGCAGATTTCTCGGTTCGGAGGCAGGACAGTGTAGACTCCCGAGTGAAGATGCAAGCCCCAGGCCCAGCGATAGCCACGCCGATTGTCTACCGAACTGCTGGTAAAGGGAGCACCCGAATCCCAGAACAAAGGCCGATCCGCATCGACAAATGTCTCACATGCCAATGCACCGCCCGTCGATTTCAACGGTCCCGTGGGGCCGGAGTTGCCGTTGACAGGAGTCGATCGCTTGTCATTGTCACCGATGTCGGTGATCATCTCACCCATCGCAATCGTGTTGGACAAACCATCCAGTACATCACGGAAGGTAGCTTTTAACTGGCTTTTGAAAAAGCCTCGGTTGCTGGCGTTGGCGTCTTGGAAAATGGTCGTCGATTTTGGCGTCCCATTTGTGTTGTACACCTGACCAAGATTGGTCGTGTCGGCCGAGTCTCCCATGCACACGCCATAATTAGTACGCCCCATCGCAGGCAGCCCGACACCAGGGTCGCTTGGGCAGCGAAACGTTGGAATATCCGATTCGAATGGATTGTACGGCCCCGCATCGGAGGCAACGAGACGACTGAACGAGCGACCTGGATAAGGTCCCATGGCAGCGTAGACGTTTCCAGCCCCGGGTTCACCCGCAGGAACTTGGTAGGGATTGGAGACCTGCTCCCAAAGCGCCTGCTGTTCGATAAACGGCGTAAAGCCGACCAAGGCGGACAATTCAAGACTGTTGCTTCCAGGCGTCTTTTCTCGGCCAGATATCAGCGTGGAGGTTCCCCCGCCTTGCATAGGCAATTGCTGATAGGTCGATTCGTAATTGTGCATCGCCAAGCCGAGTTGCTTGAAATTATTGCTGCAGCTCATACGCCGTGCAGCTTCACGAGCTGCCTGTACCGCCGGCAACAGAAGCCCAACAAGCACCCCGATAATTGCGATCACAACTAGTAACTCGACTAGCGTGAATCCTTTTGAAACCTTCAATCTCATTGCTTACCCTTCATTGAACAGATTAAGAACACTTGGATGTAACAAACCCCGTAAGACTCATTTAGTGAAGCCTTCGAGTGACCTAGTGGGGAACGCGGCTGACCTTAAAGGGGATGCGGCTAAAAATTGAACGTTGCGCAGGCACAACACATTCTCCACTTAAGATCCTAGTATTCATCCACGATGGGGGATTGGATGAATTAGTTGCTATATGAAGTATTTGCGCACAACACATGAAATTGAACGCATCTGCAACGCTTCATAATCAAGCCTGTGAGACGTAACAAAAGGGGCGTTGGATCACCCAAGCGGGGCGGGGCCAAGTTGCGATTTCGTTATGATTGTAACCACCGGCGACGGTCTACTGCGCATCAAGACGCCACTACAATGACATGCACCCGTACGACGATCGCAGGGCCGAGTGGAAGACAACCGCCAACGCATCGGTGGATCCCGCCACGCGTCTGGTGCAAAGAAAATTTCGCGAGAAAATTACGATTTCGCAGTCCGATCATGCAACTCGAACTTACAACCCGATCACAATTAGCACGCGATACTATCTTTCGCTAAAACTCATCCGCTCATAGATTCGATTACGACCACCGACACCAAATGAGCAGGCAGCACCGAGCCCTCGGAGGATACGACGTGCCCTCGAAGGATACGACGTCTCGATCGAGTTGAGTGACAGCCGCTCAGTTGCATGGCCTTGAATGTGGGACTCCGCATTGCAATCGCCATCACCATTACTAACATCGTTTACACTGCTGTGCCTGCACCAATTCGATTGTGCAAAGCCCTCACCCTACCTGTGACGCTAGCGTCGAAAGTAAAAAGATGAAGTTCTCTATCAATACGATTTACGCCACGATTGCCTGGCTTGTGTTATGCCCATTGATGACCGAGCTATCCGCTGCGGATTCGACTCGTCCCAACATCGTGTTCATTTTCTCAGACGATCACGCTGTCAACGCAATCTCGGCCTATGGCGGTCCGTTAGCCGATGTGGCCCCGACACCCAACATCGATCAAATCGCAAAAGAAGGAGCTTTGTTTCAGAATTCTTTTTGTGCAAACTCGATCTGTGGCCCATCCCGAGCTTGCATCTTGACGGGCAAACACAGCCATAAAAATGGCTTCATGCGAAACGATGGCAAGGGCTTCAATTCGAGCCAATGGACGTTTGCCAAATCGATCCAGGCCAGCGGTTACCAGACCGCGGTGATCGGCAAGTGGCATCTAAAAACGGATCCTGTCGGATTCGACTACTGGGAAATTTTGCCGGGCCAGGGACACTACTACAATCCTGTCTTCCTGCAGATGGATGGCTCGCAGAAAAAGTTCGAGGGCTATGCAACGGACCTGACAACCGACAAATCAATTGACTGGTTACAGCAACGAGACAAGGACAAACCTTTCTTGCTGATGTGCCAGCACAAGGCTCCGCACCGGACGTTTGCACCGGCACTACGTCACCTGGGAACACTCGACGATGTCGAGATCCCAGAGCCTGCGACGCTGTTTGATAACTACGCCAATCGTTCCGCGACGCTGGCGAAGAACGAAATGGAAATCGATCGTCACATGACATGGGCCTACGATTTAAAACTTCGCGACGATGAACGAGGTGACCTGAAATTACCATCGTTTCGAAATTACGGCACTCCCGAATACAACCGAATGACAAGCGAGCAGCGAGCGAAATGGGACGCTCATTTTGCTCCCAAGAACGCGGCGTTCGTTCGCGACTATCGAGCCGGCAAAATCAATGACCGCCAACTGGTACAGTGGAAGTATCGTCGCTACGCACAAAACTATCTCGAAACGGTCAAGGCCGTCGACGAGAGCGTGGGTCGCATGCTGAAATACCTCGAAGACAATAATTTGGCGAAAAATACGATCGTGATCTACTCGTCCGATCAAGGCTTTTACCTTGGCGAACATGGTTGGTTCGATAAACGTTGGATGTTTGAAGAATCGTTCAAAATGCCATTCGTGATTCGATGGCCAGGCAAGATCAAACCCGGTTCGCGACCAGAGGCATTGATCCAAAACATCGACTACGCACCCACGTTCATGGAGTGCGCCGGATTGCCGATCCCAAACGAAGTCCAAGGACACTCGCTGATGCCTGTTTTTCGTGACAACTCCGCGAAGGTGCGTGACTCGCTGTACTATGCCTACTATGAAGTAGGTGAGCACGCGGTCCCGCAACACTTCGGAGTACGCACGAAGGATCATAAACTGTTCTATCTGCCCGCGACCGACGAATGGCAAATGTTCGATCTAAGCAAAGACCCCGGCGAGATGGTGAACGTTTACCACAATCCAGAATACTCCGCCATGAGAACTCGATTGACGCTAGAGTACGAACGTCTTCGCCGCGAGTTCGAAGCACCGAACTACTAACAACGACGTCCGTCGGCAAAGCCACACCACCGAAAACATGATTTCGGGATTGATCCCACTTACGCTCGGAGAATGAGTATGCAACCGCTTGTCACCCCCTTTCGTCGTCTGCGATGGATAATACCGTCGCTAATGATTTGTTTGTCATGGACATCGCTTTCAGGTCTGGCGACGGCGGAACAGCCGAATGTCTTGTTTATCTCAGTTGACGATCTGAACGATTGGATTGGATGCTTAAAGGGACACCCTCAAGCCCGGACACCGAATATTGATCGGCTTGCGAAATCAGGAACGCTGTTTACCAATGCTCATTGCGGGTCACCTGCGTGCAACGGATCTCGATCAGCGATCATGTCGGGACAACCGGCCTATGTGTCGGGGATGTACGACAACCTGCAAAAAATGCGGACCGTGATGCCTGATGCCGAGTTGATCCCCAAGTACTTTTCGAAACACGGCTACTGGTCGGCTGGCTCCGGAAAAATCCTGCATTACATCATCGACGCTCAGTCTTGGGATGAATACAACCCGCCCAAAGAAACAGAGGATCCGTTTCCAAGAACGCTCTACCCCGAACAGCGACCTGTTAGCTTGCCTCGCGGTGGCCCATGGCAATACATCGAAACCGACTGGGGAGGTCTTGATGCCACCGACGAAGAGTTTGGCGGTGACTGGCTGGTTTCGAAATGGATTGGCGAACAACTGAGTCGCGAACATGACAAGCCTTTTTTCCTAGCGTGCGGGATCTATCGTCCCCATGAGCCCTGGTTTGTTCCTCAGAAATATTTCGACCAATTTCCACTCGACGAGATTCAGCTTCCACCGGGGTATGCTCCTGATGACATCGACGATCTGCCGCCCGCTGGGAAAAAACTTGCCCGCAATCGCTATTTCGCTCACATCCAAAACGAAGGCCAATGGAAGCAGGCGATCCAGGGCTACCTGGCGTCCATCGCCTTCGCCGATGCAATGGTCGGCCGTGTGATTACCGCGTTAGAAGAGGGCCCCAACAACGACAACACCATCGTGATGCTGTGGAGTGACCATGGTTGGCACCTGGGCGAAAAAGAACATTGGCAAAAATACACAGGTTGGCGAGTTTGCACTCGTGTTCCTTTGATTGTCCGCGTGCCCCCGGGGACGAGCGGACTCGACGAGGGGACGCAACCAGGCAGTGTGTGCCAAGCTCCGGTGAGTCTGGTAAGTCTTTACACGACCTTGATCGAACTGGCCGGACTGCCTGCCAAAGCATCGCTGCACGAACCCAGCCTGGTGCCGCTACTAAAAGACCCGCAAACCACGTGGCCTCATATGGCAGTAACTCAGCTGATGTCTCCCGAGAACTACAGCGTCAGCGGTTCGCGTTGGCGTTACATCCACTACGCCAACGGTGACGAGGAACTGTACGACGTCGAATCAGATCCGTACGAGTGGAACAACTTGGCTGGAGATCCAAAATTCGCCGAACCGCTTTCACGCCTGAAACAGCATGGCCCCAAAGATCCCGCCGAGTTTGTTCCTCCAGCCCCCTCGTCGTTGACGAAACTAAAATGGCATCCCGCTGGATCGACTTCGGTCCCGGCCTCGAATCCCGACGGCAATCGCTTCAACGTGACCTTCACGAATCGAAGTGGGCAACCGGTCAAAGTTTTCCAAAGCGTGGGTGACCAGACCCCTCAGCCCTTCGGTGTACTTGAAAGTGGCTGGTCGAAACCTCAGCTGACTCGACCCGGCACCGTTTGGTTGATCATGGACACCAACGATCAACCGCTTGGCCATTTTGTCGTGGGCGATCGCACGGCCCAAGCCGTCATCCCGAAACCGTAGGTGAGGCCGGAAGCTCCTGCGATATCATAGACAACGTCGCTTTTAGCTCGTTGCCAAGGAAGTAGCCCAAGACTCGCTGTGTGCGCGGATTCGTCGTTTGCTGAGAATCTCAAACAAGATCATGCGGCACAGAGAGTTTAGGCTGTGGGGGGACCATTGATTTATTTGTCAATCGTGAGTGGCTGCAGCAAGTCCCTGTCCATTTAGCCGAACCAATGTCCGAGGTCGCATCATCGTGAAGAATGTCTGCTTTATCACCTTCATGATTCTTGCCTTAGCTGATAGCGTCTCCCCCGTCCTGGGCCAGACATTAACCGAGCGTCTCATCCAAGAGGATCCCGTCAAGCTCGTTCAGCAAGCTCGCAAAGATGGTGACATCGTTCGTGGTGCGATCTTGTTTCACCAGGGCAATATTAATTGTGCGAAGTGCCATCGGCCTGTCAGCGAGACCGATCGCATCGCTCCTGACTTGAGTCGATTAGGGCAAGAGACGACTGACGTGTCGATTGTCGAATCGATCCTGCTGCCTTCGAAGACGATTCGAAAGGGCTTCGAAACCAATTCGGTATTGACCGTCGATGGCCATATTATCAATGGCAGTATCGTTAGCCAGGACGATCAAAAAGTCGTTTTGCGAAGCAGTCAAAACATCGAACAACTGATTATGTTCGAGCAAGACGATATTGATGCGATCAAGCCCAGCACCAAGTCGAACATGCCTGATGGATTGGCTAACGAATTGAAGGATCGCCAGCAGTTCCTTGACCTCCTTCGCTATACCCTTGACCTGAAACACGCGGCCCCACCGCCAAAGCAGCGAACGAGGACTCGACGGTTCGCCGCGAACTCAGTGACGAGATCAAAGGGGTCGTCCTGATCAAGCAATTCAATTGCAGTGGTTGCCACGATTGGAAAACCGCTGAGTCGTTGCAGCCGCTGCAGCAGCATGGACCGAATCTAAAATGGTCTGCCAAATGGTTGAATCCGAATTACCTCGCAGATTTCATCGCCGATCCTCAGCGGACGAAGCCTGGAACAAGCATGCCTCACATGCTGGGACATCTGGACGATGAACAGCGAACCGCGGCGGCGACCGCCCTTGTCCACTTCCTGACCTCCGTCGCGAACGACCAAGCCTCAGCCGCAGCGGACCTTAAGAAACAAGCGGACATGGGGGGTGATGGCGAGGGAATCCTTCGGGGCGAAGAGCTGTTTCATTCGATCGGCTGTGTCGCTTGTCACTCGCCACGCAACGATTTGGCGATCGAGCAACCGCTGGATGACTCGATTCCCCTTGGCGACCTGACCAACAAATACGATACGAATGCACTCACGACATTCCTAAAGAATCCGCATGCGGCTCGACCATCGGGTCGCATGCCCAACATGCAACTGACGCATCTTGAAGCTCAAGATCTATCACGCTACTTGCTGCAGTCGAGCGAAAAGGGCTCAAAGTCTTCATGGCAAATCGACTCCACCCTTGCTCGCACGGGCAAGCAGCTTTTCTCGGAACTTCGCTGCGTCAATTGCCACAGCGGCGTCGTTGAATCCGCACCGACAGTGCCTCGCCCCAATGCACTCGTGGACCTTGATCCGAATCGGGGATGCCTGTCTGGCAAACCCGGCGAGTGGCCGCTATACCGTCTTGATGCACGTGACCGACAGCGGATTCAAGCAGCGATGCAGCTCAAGTCGCCCGAGCTTTCCGCAGACCAGGAAATAAACATCACGCTGGCGACATTCAACTGCTTCGCGTGTCATCGCCGAGACAACATCGGTGGCGTCACGACGGATCGGAGTCATCATTTTCAAACCACGAACCTGAATCTTGGTGAACAAGGAAGAATTCCGCCGACGTTGACCGGGGTTGGTGCCAAGTTAAAAGAAGAATGGATGCGTGATGTTTTGATCAACCATCGCTCGGTCCGCCCCTACATGAAAACTCGGATGCCTCAGTACGGCGAGCCGAACGTGAGTCGTCTGATTGAACTGCTACAGTCCAACGACCGGCTTTCCGATACAAAATTTGCGTCAGTCGATGATCCAAAAGAGATGAAAGAGTTGGGGTTGAAGATTGCGGGAAATCAAGGGCTCAACTGTGTGGCCTGCCATACGTTTCGGTACGAACAATCCGACACGATGCCCGCCGTCGATTTGACCGAAATGGCAGAGCGGCTGAAGAAAGACTGGTTCTATCAGTACATGCTCGACCCTCCACGGTTTAGCCCCAACACTGTCATGCCATCGTTTTGGCCCAATGGAAAAGCCATCCGCCCTGACATCGCCGGCGATGCCAAAATTCAAGTCGAAGCATTGTGGCAATACCTGCTCGATGGTCGGCAAGCACGTACGCCTCGAGGCCTGGTCGTTGAACCGCTAGAACTGCTCGCCAGCGACGAAGCCGTCATGCTCCGCCGCAGCTATCCGGAAATCGGCAAACGTGGCATCGGCGTTGGTTATCCAAATCAAGTCAATTTGGTGTTCGACGCCGAACAAATGCAATTGGCGATGATCTGGCAAGGCAAGTTCGCGGATCCGGGCGGAGTTTGGCGAGGTCAGGGACATGGTACGGTGAAGCCATTGGGCGACAAGCTAATCCGCTTTGCTCGAGGTCCTGAAATCGAGGATCCGACGTCACCTTGGATCGTGGACGACGGACGGCCTCCGCAGCACCGTTTCAAAGGCTACTCGCTGGCGAAAAAATGCGTCCGCAATTCAACTATGAATTTGCCGATGTGATCGTCAATGATTATTACGTCGACATGCTTGACTCTGCGACAAACGCTCCCTACATCCGCCGCATCCTGACATTAAGGTCAAGCTCGGGTGAAACAAATGTCATCTTTCGCGCCGCGACGGGCAAGACGATCCAGCACGCCGATGACGACAGCTTTCTGGTCAACGATCGTCTACAAATACGCGTCGATCGAAAACACACAGGCACGATTGTGGATCAACCTGATGCTCAACACCTTCGCATCCCATTGAAGGTGGACGAAAACGAGCAGCAATTGGTTCTGGAATACAGCTGGTAAGGAATTGAAATGAGAAACTTGATTGTTTTCATGCTAACGCTAAGCCCGCTTACCGCACTCCGTGCCGAACCGCTGGGAGAGTATTGGGGAACCGCAGAACAGGAAGCGAAGTACTATCGAATCGTTGACATTCCCTTCCCCGATGAGATGGCACTGGAAGCAAGCAGCTTCGAGGTTCTGCCGGACAATCGATTGGCAATCGGAACCCGTCGCGGTGACATTTACCTGGTCACCGGCGCCATGGACCAATACCCAAACACCAAGTTTCATCGTTACGCAGCGGGGCTGGATGAGATCATGGGTTTGTCTTATCGAGACGGTTCGTTTTTTGTCACGCAACAAACCGAAGTAACTCGCATCACTGACACGGACCAGGATGGTCGTGCAGATCAATTCGATACACTGAGTGACCGATGGGGATTTCGCAATTACCACGAATTTGCCTTTGGTTCCAAGCTCGACCCCGACGGTAACATCTGGGTCGCCCTGTGCTTGTCCGAATCCTATCGCTCGAAAGTGCCGTTTCGTGGATGGTGCGTCAAGGTAACGCCCGACGGCCAGACGATTCCGGTTTGCAGCGGCATTCGCAGCCCGTGTGGAATCGGCCCGAACGAACACGGCGTCATGTTTTATGCCGAGAGCCAAGGCCCTTGGAACGGTTCGTGCTCGCTAAAAGTGCTGCAGCCCGGCGGGTTCATGGGACATCCCGTCAGTTTCAACTGGTATCCGTTGGCCGAGGAACTCGGGCCGGCCCCCGTTGTTCCCAATACACCATCTCGTTTACTCACCGAAACCAAGCGAGTGAAAGAGCTTGTCCCCTACGCCGTGGTATTTCCGTATCGAAAAATGGGACGATCGATTTCCGGCTTTATGGTTGATCACACGGGCGGCAAGTTCGGACCGTTTGAAAACCAAATCTTCATTGGCGACTTTAGCCTGAGTGTGATGATGCGAGCGACCACCGAAAAGGTGAATGGCGTATGGCAAGGGGCGTGTTACCCGTTCCGAGAAGGCCTTGCCACAGGACTTCTCGCTTGTCAGTTCACGCCGCGTGGCGACCTGATTGCCGGAGGCACCAACCGTGGCTGGCCAGTCCGTGGGCCAAAACCTTACGCCCTGCAGCGACTGGATTGGACCGGTCTGGTGCCGTTTGAAGTGAAGGAGATCAACGCCCGTCCCGATGGTTTCTTGGTCACGTTTACCAAGCCGGTCGATCGCGAAATCGCCGCACAGCCAGAATCCTACGCGGTTTCGACGTACACCCATATTTATCGGCAAGCTTACGGCAGTCCCGAAGTCGACCAAACGACGCCCCAAGTATCCAGTGCAACCGTTTCTGCAGACGGACTGCAGGTGCATTTGCAGATCGATGGACTGGTACAGGGACATGTGCACGATTTCGACTTTCACAAAGTGCGGTCAACTGAGAACGCTCCTCTGGTGCACTCCAATGCCTACTACACGCTGAACGAAATCCCGCTGTCGCCGATCACCGAATGATTTGCAGCGACCGGACAATCTAAATCGAAAGAGCCGATGTTTGCTGCTCACCAAAGCCAACTTTTAAAAGGGCTGTGCCCCATGTTGTTGAAGAAAAAGTGTTCACGCTGGATTGTCCTTTACACAGTTCTCTGTGTGCTGGCGTTAGACAAAGCGGATGGCGTCATCGCGGCGGACACCGTGACCGATACAGTCGACTGGTCCGCGATGCTCGCCGATCACGACCTCCGCTGGAACCGGCTGCCGCAAACATGGAAAGAGGCACCGTTTCTTGGTAACGGCGAACAGGGCACGATGATGTACCAGATCGACGAGAAAACGATTCGTTGGGACGTAGGGAACTCTGCCGCTCATGATCATCGCCCCTTGGAACAGGACGATTTCAACGAAAAGAATGCCCCGGTGCTCAATCGCGGCAGACACTTCATTGGTCACCTGCGAGTGATTTTCCCTGAATCCTTAGATTCAAGCGAATCCGCACTATCGCTGTGGAATGCGGAAGCGAACGGGACGATCCGATCTGATGACGGCATCGCTCGCTGGACGACCATGGTTCACGCCACCGAACCGGTGATGCGTTTCGAACTCAGCACCGAAGGTGATTTGAAAGGGGCGAAATTTTCCTATGTGCCGGAGCGAGCCACTAACCCTCGTGCGATTCGCAGTAAAAACCCACGTGTTCCTGCGAACCCACCACCGGTCGTCAACAAGTTTACCGATGGCGTGCAAGTGGCGGTGCAAAACCTACATGCAGGCGGCCAGACCGCTGTGGCTTGGTTGACTGTGCAATCAGGCCACCAACAAACTCTCTGGCTAAGCGTCAAGCACAGCTATCCCGAATTAGACGCCTCGTCGCAAGCAGTATCGGCGGTACGAACGGCTGCGGCGGCGGCCCCGACCGAATGGATCAAGAGGCATCGTGATTGGTGGCACAGTTACTATCGTCAAAGCTTTGTGACGACCGGGGATCGATTTTGGGACGCATTCTATTGGATCCAGCAATATAAATTGGCCTGCGCGACACGAGACAAAAGCTGGATCATCGACAACCAAGGCCCCTGGCTGCAACCCACTGCCTGGAATGCGATATGGTGGAATTTGAACGCCCAACTTTCGCACAGCGGGTTCGCATCAGCCAACCGACGCGAGATGGGTTCGGCGCTAAGTCACCGCTTGCATCTGTGCCGTGACAATCTCGCTCGTAACGTCGCTGAACCCTACCAATCCGACTCGTATGCGCTGGGCCGCAACAGTTCGGGGTGGGACTTACTCGGTCATGCTGGGCAACCCGGCACTGGACGCCCTCCGATGGATGCAAGTATTGGAAGGGAGTGTGGGAATTTGGTGTGGGCGTTACACAACGTCGACTTAGAGTATCGATATTGGCAAGACACCTCGATTCGCGACCGAGTGCTTTATCCGCTTCTAGTGCGTGCCGTAAACTATTACCGCCACTTTTTGACCGAGGAAGCGGACGGCTATTTGCATTTACCGGAAACGTACAGTCCCGAGTACCGAAAAGCGTCCGACTGCACGTATGATCTGGATCTACTGCGTTGGGGCAATTCCCGGCTGCTTTCACTTGCTGCGGAGATGGGGATAAGTGAGACGGACGAACCCCTGATCGCCACGTGGCGAGAAATCCAGACGAAACTTGTACCGACTCACATTAACGAAACGGGACGAATGATTGGGCGTGGCGTTGCACTAACAAGCCGTCATCGGCACTTTTCCCATTTACTCGCCATCTATCCATTGCGCACGCTGACGCCTGAAACCGCAGCGGACCGCGAACTCATTGAGACGAGCCTGGACCACTGGCATAGCTTTGGTGGTGCGATGGCGGGTTACTCGTTAACCGGCGGTGCTTGCTTGTCGGCGATTCTGGGTGATGGGGATCGCGCGTTGGATTTTCTCGATGGGCTGAAACCGTTTCTGCATGCAAACACATTTTACTCTGAAGCGGGCGGTTTGCCCGTAATTGAAACCCCTTTACATGGCGCCACCACGATCCAAGAGATGTTGCTGCAATCTTGGGGAGGACGTCTGCGTGTCTTTCCCGCGGTTCCGCACCAGTGGAGCGACGTTCAATTCCACAAACTTCGGGGCGAGGGAGCATATCTGGTCAGTGCTCGACGCGAACAGGGCATGACGAAGTGGTTGCACGTATCGGCAGAAGTCGGCGGCAGTGTGGAAGTGCAACCGCAATTGGTGGACGCCCAGTGGGTTGGGTCCGAAGGCGTGAAGGTCAACGTGCTCGAACCAGGCGTCTACCAAGCTCAGTTGCCCGAGGATGGCTACGTGCTGTTTT
>NZ_ANOG01000651.1 GCF_000346295.1 Rhodopirellula maiorica SM1
ATGGTTTAACGCAAGCAATGTTGGCCGCGTGTCCTTCAATCCGCTTGATGCGTGATCCCACTCGCGGCGGCGTCTCGAGCACACTGAACGAATTGGCGGCGGCATCCCAAGTGGGGGTCTCACTTGACGAAGCATCCATTCCGGTGCGACCCGAGGTGCATGCGGCATGTGAGATGCTGGGGTTGGATCCTATGTATGTGGCTAATGAAGGGAAACTGATTGTGGTGGTCCCCGAAACCGATTGTCAGACTCTTTTGAGAGTGATGAAGCAGCATCCGCTGGGCAAAAATGCGGCGGTGATTGGGAAGGTCGTTTCCGAACATCCCGCAATGGTCGTGATGCGGACTCGGATCGGTGGCCAACGCGTGGTGACAATGTTGGCAGGAGAGCAATTACCAAGGATTTGTTGACCCGAATCGCATGAGAGCGGAAGATCGAGGTTGGAGCATTATTTCTTAAAATCCGAGTGAAACCATTTGTAACACGGTGCAATGGATTCGTCTCAGGGTTATAAACGAGAAAACAGCATTCGGACTTTTGGATCGACGTGGCCTCGGTTGCTTGGAAACTAAAAAAATGCATTGCTCGGGAGCAGCGTTTCCAGTGTGATGCGAGTCGAGAAAACGTCGACAAGGATGACGCTTCACTAAAATATGAATTAGGCAGTTTGGATCTTTATCTTACCCATATATTTTGAGGCTAATGTGATGAAAGAAGAAGATTGGAACCGACTCGAAGGTCGGCCCCACCCTAAGTGTGTTAGCTTTTGTGGACGCGATCTGCATGTGGGCGATCGTGTTCGCGTGTGGCCAAAAAACGGCAGCGACAATAAGGACTTTGTCATGGCCGGCAAGATTGCAATCATTGAAGACATCGAGCAAGACAGTGAAAACAAAGTGCATCTTGCCGTCGTGGTGGACCGCGAGCATGGACGTGATTCTGAAGTGACGCATCCGCCTGGGCATCGCTTCTTTTACCATCTCGAAGAAGTGGAACCCCTGGATCCCAGCTAGGCGTCCGGGGGAGATCTGCCGCCGTCCACCGGATGAATCAGATCACGATACTCGGTTGCCAATCCGCTTGGTTTTGGCGCCCGCAAATGGAAGACGCAAGATTCATTTGAGCTTTGATCCATGCACGAATTGTCCATCGCCATGAGCATCATCGATATCGCGGCGGAAACGTCTCGCACACACGATGACGCCCGGGTGATCGCGGTGCACTTAAAGATTGGCCGCATGTCGGGAGTGGTGATCGACGCATTGCTATCGGCGTTTACGATTGCGAAAGAAGATACGGTGCTGGCCAATGCGAAATTAATGATCGAAGACCTACCGGTGAAAGTGCGTTGTCCAAAATGCCAGTGTGAACGATTGGCGGATTCGATTCAGTGCCTGTGTTGCAGTGTTTGTCGAACAGTCTCGGCTGAAATCACACAAGGCGATGAATTGGACGTGGTCGCGGTAGAATTGGAGCCTCTGGAGATAAGGCAATGACGGATCCGCCCATCGATCCACAACCGGTTGCGGTCGCCACGAGGCTGGTGCAAGTTCGCACCAAAATACTAAAGCAAAACGATGTCGCAGCGCGGCGGCTACGGCAACGTTTTCACGACAACGGCGTGTTTGTCGTCAGTTTGGTTTCGAGCCCCGGTTCGGGTAAAACCCTGTTCCTCGAGCGGACACTGACGATGATGCGTCAACGTGACTATCGCGTGGCAGCGCTGGTCGGTGATCTTGCGACCGAAAACGATGCAGCAAGACTTTCGCGTTCCGGAGTGCCCGTGCGGCAAATTACCACCGGCACGGTTTGTCATTTGGAAGCGGAAATGTTGGAAAAGGCACTGGCGGGTTGGCAGCTCGACCAGCTCGATTATTTGTTTGTCGAGAACGTCGGAAACCTTGTCTGTCCTGCGACCTATGACTTGGGCGAAGATCTTCGTCTGGTGTTGTTTTCCACCACTGAGGGTGAGGACAAACCGCTCAAATATCCCACCATTTTCAACACCGCCGACATCGCAGTGATCAGCAAAATGGATTTGGCCGACTTGGTCGAGTTTGATGCTGAAACAGCCCGCAAGAACATTCACGCGGTCCGTCCAGAAATGGAAATTTTGGAATTGTCGGCTAAGTCAGGAGCCAAGATGGAGAAGTGGCTTGGTTGCTTGCAAGCACGCCGTGATGTTTCTGCCTCTGCGGAAACCTAATCACTCGCGCTGCTCGTTAGGGCGGAAACGCATATGCATGATCCGTACTCCGGCAGCGCTCTCCCACCTTGGCTGACAACAATCAGCTTCCACCGACACCTGTGGACAATGAGTCAGCCCTGGCCGTTTGGGTGTCAGGCTGGTGCCCTGGCGAACAATCTCGCGATGCGGAATCGATCGAATGGGGACGTTAGCCAATCGGAATTCTTGGCACATCAATTGCCCTGCTTAGCAACGTCGACGGGCTGAACTCTGTCGGTTTACTCGTTTGAATTGCTACTCACTAGGGACCACCCATGCCACATGTTAAGCCGCTCGATCAATCCAGTGCGCCTGCGGATTCACAGCCTATCTTAAAAGCGATCGAGAAAAAGTTTGGTCAGTCGCTGAACATTTTTAATACGCTGGCCTATCAGCCTGACGTCCTCGGTGGGGTCACCCAGGTCAACGATGGGATTCAAAACGATCTGCCAGGCAAACTTCGCGAACTCGCGTACTTCAAGGCATCGCAGGTCAACGGATGCGAATATTGTTCGCACTATCACAAGCAAGCAGCGCAGAAGGCGGGTGCATCGGATGCCCAGATCAAAGATATTGACAGCTACGACACCAGCGAAGCGTTTGACGATCAAGAAAAGGCGGTGTTGTTGTATGCCGAACAGCTTACCAAGACGGCTCAGGTCGATCCGGCAACCGTGACAAAGCTAAAAGAGTTCTTGGACGAAAAACAGCTGGTGACTCTTGCGGCGACCGTGGCATTGGCAAACTTCACCAATCGTTTTAATCATGGCTTGGATATTCAGCTGCCATGAGTAAAAATCACTTTGACCTAATCGTAATCGGCACAGGGCCGTCCGCTTCGACCGTCGCCAAAAAATCACGCGCCAACGGAAAACGAGTGGCCGTAATCGAAGAGCGTGAATTTGGTGGCACGTGTGCCCTGCGTGGCTGCAACCCTAAAAAGGTATACGTCAATGCGGCGGATCTGGTGGATCGTGTCGTCGGCGGTCGCGGGAAGCTTGTCGATTATGAGCAAATCAGAATCGATTGGCAGCAACTGCTGCAATTCAAAAAATCGTTCACTGATCCGGTTGTTGAAAAAAGTGAGGCGTCGTATCAAGAAAAAGGGATCGAAACCTTTTCCGGAACGGCTTCGTTTACCTCGCCAGACGCGATTCGTGTCGGCGATCACACGCTGACGTCCGAGCGGTTCTTCATCGGTGCCGGTGCACGGCCTCGGACTCTTGGTATCCCCGGCGAGGCACATGTGCTTCAAAGCGACGATTTTCTTGAATTGTCCGAGATTCCTAAACGCGTGGTGTTCATTGGCGGTGGGTACATTTCAATGGAATTTGCCTGTGTCGTGGCTCGCTACGGAGCACAGGTTACCGTTTTACAGCACGGCGATCAAATATTGAGCTCCTTTGACCCGGACCTCGTTTCACAATTGAGCAGCTATTGCGCGGAGCACGGGATCGACATTCATACACAATGTGAAGTCACTGGGATTGAACAACGCCGTGATGTACCCTTGATCGTGAACTACAAGAAAACCGATCAAACCGATTCCGTCGACGCCGATTTAGTGATTCACGGTGCTGGACGCGTTCCGAACATTGATCGACTTGATTTGCACACGGGCGAAGTCCAATTCGGTGAGAAGGGCATTAAGGTGGATGGCTTTTTGCGTAGCGTCACGAACCCACGGGTGTTCGCTGCAGGCGATTGCGCGGATACCGGTAAACCGCGATTGACACCCACGGCCAATGAAGAAGCGCGGGTCGCAGTGAAAAATTTGTTCGCTTCGCAATCGATGGAACAACCCAACTATGACGTCATCCCGCGAGTCGCGTTCACGGTTCCCTCGATCGCGTCCGTGGGAATGTCCGAGGCCGACGCACGGCAATGTCATGAAGTGGATGTTCATCACGAAGACACCTCGACATGGGGCTCCGTTCGCAAGTCGGGCCAGCGATGTGCGGGCTACAAGATTCTGATCGATAAAAAGACCGATTTGATCCTCGGCGCTCACCTGTTGGGGCCTGCAGCCGAAGAGACGATCAATCTGTTTGCAATGGCGATGAAGTTCGGATTGACCGCAAGCGATGTCAAATCAACGCTGTTTGTCTTTCCCACATTTGCATCCGACGTTCGCAAGATGGTGTGAACGGGGGGGCTTGTTAGCACGTCTCCGCAGCCGACGAAACCCCAATCGGCGCGTTTGGACGCGGCGCGATAGGTGCGGCGCGATTGGATGCACCGTGATAGGACGCGGCGATCCGCGGATGCCTCTACTGCGCTGTCGGTTCGGGTTCAACCGGTTCAATTTCGCCCGGTTCAATTTCGCCCGGTTCGCGGTCGATGCTCGCGTCCACTTTCTCTGCGGCTTGGTCGACGACTTGTTTCGACTTTTCGACCAGTGTGGATGTATCCTCTTTTACTTTGTCGGTATCGACTTGGATCGTCGGGTTACCCTCGGGGGAACTTAGTCGCAGCCAGCCCACTAGAACCATGATCAACACTAACACGACTACCACGATTACGACACGCATCAGATCCTCTCCTATCAATCGAACTTTCTCAGTCGCAAACGCTGTCGGTTTGCCCTTTCACTGAACGC
>NZ_ANOG01000652.1 GCF_000346295.1 Rhodopirellula maiorica SM1
GAGCATCATCTTTCGCGATTGACGTTCAAACAGCGGTTGCCCAATCTCGTCTTCCAAACGCTGTAGCGATCGGCTTACTGCGGGCTGAGACAACCCGAGCTCTTCGGCTGCCCGCGTGATGTTTTGGGTTTGAACGATCTTCAGAAAGTGCGTCAGTTGGTCAAATTCCACCGCAAGTCTCCCTCCACAGGCTGCGTCGCTTTGATTAGCCCCCTGCTGGGTTTGCCACAGGTGAACCATCCTATTGGAATCAAACCATCGCCAGCCATACAAGAGGGGCTCGATGCGTTAGACTTTAGCTCATGATTTTGCATATCGACATGGACGCGTTTTATGCGTCGGTGGAACAACGTGATAACCCGTCGCTTCTCGGCATACCGATCGTGGTCGGTGGCAGTGCCAAGGGGCGCGGTGTGGTGGCGGCTGCCAGCTACGAGGCGCGGCGATATGGCGTTTATAGCGCGATGCCTATGAAAACCGCTCTCGAGCGATGTGGGCAGCTCGTCGTCGTGCCCGTTCAAATGGACCTGTATGCGAGTATCTCGAGGCAGATACGTGAAATATTTCATCGTTACACTCCACTTGTCGAGCCGCTCTCACTCGACGAGGCATTCTTGGATGTCACGGGCTGTCAGGCATTGTTCGGTTCCGCGGTCGAGATTGGTCGAGAAATTCAACAAGCAATTCTCGCTGAACTTGGGTTGAATGCATCGGTGGGAGTCGCGCCGAACAAATTTCTTGCCAAGGTTGCCAGCGGCCACGCCAAACCGCGTGGCTTCACCGTCGTGGAACCCGCCAAAGTACATGATTTTTTAGACCCGTTATCGATCGACAAGATATGGGGAGTTGGCAAGCGAGCCGAAGCACGCTTGGGGCAGCTCGGGATCTATCGTGTTGCCGACCTACGGCACGCTGATCTCGATCAGCTGACGCGGACCATGGGGCGTAGTTCGGCGAACCATTTGTACGCTTTAGCCTGGGGACGCGATGACCGAGCGGTGGTTCCCGACCGCGAAGCTAAATCGATCTCTCACGAGACCACGTTTCATACCGATGTCTCCGACAGCGAGGTCTTGCAGGCGATCTTGCTACGTTTGACCGAACAGGTGGGGCGGCGATTGCGCCGACATGATCGCTACTGCAGCACGGTGACCTTGAAACTGCGTTTTAGTGATTTTCAAACACTTGCTCGCTCGGCCACGCTTGCGTCGTCGAGCAATTCGACCAACACGTTGTGGGAAACCGTTCGCGATACATTGCTTCCCCGTATTCGCATCGATCAACCGGTGCGGCTTGTTGGTATGGGCGTCAGCTCGCTGGCCAATTCAAGAACACGACAACTCGGTTTGTTCGATGACAACGATGGTCGGGACTCGCAAGTGGATCAGGCTACCGATTCGATCCTCGATCGCTTTGGAAAGAACGCGATCCGCCGCGGCACGACACTCGAATCGTAGCGGAATGCGGTGTACATTTTGCGGCATCAAGACGCCGCGTCGATGCGGTCAAGCGGATGCTGCACGTCTCGGTTCGACGGTATTGCACACCGCCGAAAATTTCGAGTTTGGGTAGCTAGCTGCTTGGCCCTTGCCGCCGCGGCTTCAGATTCGCGGTGGCATGGATGGTGAGAATCGACTAGAAGCCATGACTTGAATATCGATTTGACTGGATTGGCAATCGTTATTCTGTTTGGCCTAACAGCACCGTTTGGCCCGATGGCACGCCATCGACCATTTGTTTTTTCAAGTCTTCGAGATAAGTGTCGTACACCTCGCGTGGTAAGCACGATTGTTCTTTGCAAATCGCCGCCGCCATGCCGACCACTTCGCCCATCATCCCGGTGGTCCGCTGGACGCGTACTGTGCCCAGTGCCACATGAGTGACGCTGATGTTCCGTCCCGCCATAAACAGGTTGTCGACATTGCGTGAATACAAGCAGCGATAAGGGATTGGGTACGGAGTGATTTTGAGAGTCTTGGCCGTCGATTGAAACGCTTCGCATGCGCACATCGGTTTCGAGGGATAGTGCAAATCAATCGTCCATGTCGTCGTGACGCTGGCGTCCTCGAAATCCTTCGCCGACACAATGTCTTGTTGCTTTAGCACCACGTCACCCATCAGTCGGCGTGATTCACGCTTGCCTCCGATGTAGGCGACCCACTGAAGTTCGCGATTGGCGAAACGGTCTTTGAACTTCGCTGAGTTTTTCAGCACACTCCAATTTCCGAAAACGACTCGCAGACCGTAGTCACGAATCCGTTCGATCTCCTCGACTTGATCTCGATTGGCTCCGGTTTCCCAGTCCCAATCGCCTTTGATCGTATCGACACAAGTGGTTTCGTCGAATTGAACCGCCCAGGGGCATTCGGGGAAGGAGGTCGGTGAGGTGTTGGTCCGTGAATTCCACTGGACCGATGTTCCCATCACCAACTCGTCGGCGACATCCGGCGCGAGCGACTCTTGCGTTTCCTCTTTCGATTCACGGCCTTGTCGGAAGTCCGCGTTTGCCATCGCACCCAGGGTGCCATCGCCGGTGCAATCGGCGAACAATCGACCGGTGAATCGGATTCGTTCCCCGCTGCGAATATCCTGGCCGACCACTGCGCTGATTTTGTCGCCGTCCATCTCGACACCATTGACGTGGGTGTTCAAGAACAGCGTGAGATTAGATTCGGCTTTGACGGCGTTCAGTTTTTTATCGTCTTCGTAGTTGGACTTTGGCCCTGCGTTGTGAATCTTCTTCTCAGGGAACTGGTTTGTCATCTGCACCATTTCTTGTGCACGCGGCCATGATGGATGCTCGGTGGCATCCCATAGAGTCCAGTGTCCTACCGGACTGATCTCGTCCACCAAATTGCCCAAGTTCGGATAAGGTTTTTGCCGAATCAGTCCCGATAAACCGACGCGCACTTCGGAGCTGTTATTGCCACCGAGGACCGGACGGTCTTGAATCAAAGCGACACGACAATCGGCGCGGGCGGCACTGATCGCCGAACAAATGCCCGCGATTCCGCCTCCGACCACGACGAGGTCATAGTCGCCACCTTCACTAGGATTGTCGTTTTGTCCGAGCAGTTTTTGGCGAAAGAGACTCAGGTCTGCCAACGCGTTTGGGGGCATAAATCCCTTTTCGTTGGTCAACAAGATCGTATCACATCGGCCGTTGAATCCGGTTAAATCGTGTAGCGTCAACGTGCTTTCGGGCTTCGTCAGCCGCACCATGCCGCCGTCTTGCCAATGCCAATCACTCTGCTCGGTACCAAAGGTGGCGGCGAGTGTTTCACCATCAATCTTCAGTTGGAATTTGCCAGGATACCCCGTCGCACGCATCGCGGGGATGGTGTCGGACGTTTTCCATGGGCCCGCCCAATCTCGCGTTCGTACCCATACATGGTATACGCCCGGCTGCGATACTTTGACTTGGGTGGTTGCGTCATCGACCGGAGTCCCCAATCCATGCGCCATTAGATAGGGGGATCCCATTTGGTCCATCGATTGTTGATCGATCACCCATCCCCCGCGTTCGGCAAAGCTTTCCGCTTCCACCAAAATCGTCTCACCCAATGACGGTGTCGCGATCGTAGCGAGTGACAACAGCAAAAGGACCAAGATGGGGCGTTTTGGCTGCACCGTCATAACACGTGAACGTCGTAAGAGCGAAGGTCCGATGGAGCTGGATTTCATACGATGAGGTCTCTTTATTCGTTTCAGTTGTGGGATTCGAATGGCGATGTGCAGACCGATTGGTTCGCCAAAATACATCATTCAAGAATGACGAGTTTTTCGCTCGCGGCATTGCTGGGCTGAGTTGCAGAGGTAGAACGCAACGATTTGGCTCCGCTATATCTATAGATATTAGCTAACTCGTAGCGACACGTCTTCAGAATCGCTTGCCAATACTGGTCATTTGTGTGCGCTGAGTGCCCGCG
>NZ_ANOG01000653.1 GCF_000346295.1 Rhodopirellula maiorica SM1
ATACGGGTAGGTATCACTGCGGCTTTCGGGGTCCAAAATCAATGCGTCACAAACGACATTGTTTTTGCTGTTGTGGGCACCCGGTTCGACGCGGACCAAGCCACGGTAACTGCTGCGGCCACCGTTCTTGCTGATGCTCTTGCTAATGATTTGTCCGGTCGTGTTCGGAGCACAATGGACCAGTTTTGCACCAGCGTCTTGATGTTGGCCCGCACTCGAGAACGCAATCGACAAGATTTCACCACGAGCGCCCGGTTCCATCATGTGGACCGCAGGGTACTTCATCGTCAACTTACTACCCAAGTTGCCATCGACCCATTCCATCGTAGCATCGCCATAGGCATATGCACGTTTGGTGACGAGGTTATAGATGTTGTTCGCCCAGTTTTGGATCGTTGTGTAGCGGCAACGTGCGTTGCGTTTGACGACCACTTCGACAACCGCGCTGTGCAGGCTCTCGGTGCTGTACATCGGTGCGGTACAGCCCTCGACATAATGCACGCTGGCCCCTTCATCGACGATGATCAGCGTTCGTTCAAACTGACCCATGCTCTCGGCGTTAATGCGGAAATACGCCTGCAATGGGAAATCAATATGAACTCCCTTGGGAATGTAGATGAACGATCCACCGGACCACACGGCGCTGTTGAGTGCCGCGAACTTGTTGTCCTCCGGCGGAATGATTTTGCCAAAGTGCTCACGCAGCAACTCGGGGTGCTCGCGAACCGCGGTGTCGGTGTCGGTAAAGATCACGCCTTGCTTGGCCAGATCTTCTTCGAGCGATCCATAGACGACTTCGCTTTCAAATTGAGCCTTCACCCCTGCCAAGAATTTCTTCTCGGCTTCGGGGATCCCCAACTTGTCAAACGTGTCCTTGATCTCTTGCGGAACGTCATCCCAGGTCTTGCCCTGGTGATCGGTCGGTTTGAGATAGTAATAGATATCTTGGAAATCGATATCAATCGCTCCGCCCCATTTTGGCGTCGGTCGCGATTCAAAGATCTCCAGCGACTTCAGGCGAAACTCCCGCATCCAGTCGGGTTCGTTCTTGATGTCGGAAATTTGATTCACGACATCCTTGTTCAAGCCTTTTTCAGCACGAAAGACGCCGGTGGTTTCCGTGCGGAAGTTGTACTTGTTAATTTCGCCAATGTCAGACTTTTCGGTCACATCAGTGGACATCGTATTTCCTAACTTATTCAAATTTCAAAGTGCAGTTTTATTCATTCTTCTGAGCCGGCTAGCAGTCGTGCCGTGCCGGTCAGCAATCTGGCGGGTTAACCGCCACTCAGGCCGTCCAAGTTCAGGCCGTCAAAAGCCGGCCCTCAAAAAGTCAGGCCCTCAACTCTCAGCGACTTGCGATCTTTCACCGGCCTTGTCGAGTCGCTGTTATACAGCGGCTTCTTCGGCCAGCATTTCTTGGTTGGCTGCTTCCGCTTCAGGATACGCTTTGCGAATGCGGTCGTAACCGTGACGATGCAATTCTTCGGCCAATTCCGAACCGCCAGTCTCTACCAATCGCCCACCGAGCATCACGTGGGTGTATTGAGGCGGATTGTGTTCGAGCAGTTTGTCATGGTGCGTGATGATCAACAGACCCATTTTTTGGTGTCCGATCTCAGCGATCGATTCGCTCGCCAAGCGAACCGCATCTGCATCCAACCCGCTGTCGGTTTCATCGAGTACCGCGAATTTGGGCTGCAGCATGGCAAGCTGCAGGATCTCGGCACGCTTCATTTCGCCACCCGAGAAGCCGTCATTGACATAGCGGCGTGCGAACTCTTCGTCCATTCGCAAATGAGCCATCTTTTCCTTTAGCTCTTTGCGGAATTCCCGCATCGGGATCAGCTCTTCGCCTTCTTTTCGGTCGGGGCGACGGACGTTGGTGGTCGCATGGCGAAGGAAGTCCGCCATCTTCACACCTGGGACCGCCATTGGACGCTGAAATGCCATGAAGATTCCTGCCCGGGCACGTTCGTCAGGCGACATTGCCAACACGTCTTCGCCATCAAGCGTGATCGATCCGTCGGTGACTTCGTAACCAGGGTGACCCATGATCGCCAGCCCGAGCGTGCTCTTGCCGCTACCGTTGGGGCCCATCAACGCGTGAGTCTCACCATGGTTGAGCGTCAAGTTGACGCCGCGAAGGATCGGCTTGTCGCCAACCGAAACGTGAAGGTTCTTGATCTGCAGTACGTGTGTCATGCTTGATTGCAAAAGTTCAAAAGGAAAGGAATCGTTGTAATTTGTATCGAGTTCACGATGGCGTTTAATTTGCCGATTCCGACGGTTCGCCCGTCGCGGCAAATTGGCAACAGTGATCTCCATCGAGTCGACAACTGCTGAGGTGGACTGGGCGACCAAGCGCCTCGGATATCATTTCTTCTTCAAGTCTACACATCGCACGTTCGTCCGATGTATCGGTAAGCGAGGGATACGGGCACGCGCAAATATCAAGCACGGGCAAGTCTCCCGCATGGGAAATCTCGGTCGTGATCTGACGATCCGTCAACATTTCCGACAGTTTGATCATCCGTGACTCGAACGATTGGTCCTGATCGACCTGAGTCGCAAACTGACGTCCTAACCGGTTTGCCACCGAGCTAAGTAACTGTTGGCGAATTTTTGGATCAGGGATCGCCAATATCTCTTGCCACATCGCCTCGGCCAATTCGGCGGGATTCGCTCCCGCACGACGATGACCCCGTACCGTCAATCGATACTGGAATGTCGGTCTGCCGCGTCCAGCAACAATTTTCTCGCGTTCGATCAGTCCCGATTCAAGCAACCGCTCAATGCGTTGGCGAATGGCCGTCGCCGTCACCCCGAGCTGTTCGGTTAGATCCCCGATGCCGAACGCATCGCCACTACGCATCGCCATCAACAATTCGCGATCGACCGATCGGAGTTCGTTGATTTGGGATGAAGGGGATGTCATGGACAACTTGGTTGGACGTAACGAAAAACGTAGCGAAAAACGTGCGATCAGCAAAAATACCAACGCAACACTGTCATTATTGGAGGCAAACCTATTTTTGACAACCGCCGTTAGTTAAAAATGCGTTCAATGGCGATTATGTAGGCGACAATGCCGGATTGAGGCCCCTAGAGTGGGCAATAGATGCCGCAATGACGACAGCAGGATCCGGGCAGAGTCCCCCTGAGCAGCTCGCAGATGAATTGTTATCATTTGCCGCAGAAAAGGTTAACCGCTGAAGCGGTTAATCGAGTAACAACATACTCATGCTTTGAACCGTCGCATACCCTCCACGCCCCTTTACCGCTGATCGAGTCAATTATGAAGGCCGTCGCCGTCACGCCAGGCACCCCTAATAGCGTCCATCTCGAAGAAATTGCCAAGCCGACCCTGGATCAAGTTGCCAACGGCAACGGAGTTTTAGTCAAGGTGTTAAAGGTCGGGGTCGACGCAACCGATCGGGAAATCAACGACGCGCTGTACGGAAATGCTCCGACCGGCGATAAACATTTGGTCATCGGCCATGAATGTTTCGGTATCGTCGAAGCGGTGGGCGACAACGTCCGCCGCGTGAAGCCCGGTGATTACGTCACCGCCACCGTTCGCCGTCCAGGCGGATCGATCTATGACATGATCGGTACCAACGACATGACTAGCGAAGAGGAGTACTACGAACGCGGCATCAATCTGCGTCACGGTTTCTTGACCGAGTATTTTGTCGACGAAGAAGAGTACATCGTGCGTGTGCCCGAAGGGCTGAAGCACCTGCATGTATTGCAAGAACCGATGAGCTGTGCTGCGAAGGCCGTTCATCAAGCTTATGAAGCACAGCACCGCATGAAAGTGTGGCGTCCGAATGTCGCCTACGTGCTCGGCGCCGGACAGATTGGTCTGCTGACCACGTTGATCTTGAAGCTTCGCGGTTTGGAAGTCTACACGCTCGCGCGGGGTGAGGCGCCGAACTTGAAAGCTGAGATCGTCGCGGGACTCGAGGCGAACTACATCAGCACGCGAGAAACCTCGATGGCCGAGCTTGTTAAAATCACCGGCAAACCCGACTTGATTGTCGATGCGACCGGCAGCAGCCAATTGGCATTCGAGTCGATGCAGCACTTGGGGCACAACGGCGTTGTCGTTTGGACCGGAATCACCGGGGGCGACAAAGTTACCGAAGTTCCCTCGGATAGCATCAACTTGCAATTCGTGCTTGGCAATAAATTGTTGCTCGGCAGTGTGAATGCAAACCGAAATCACTTTGAAATGGGAATTCGTGACCTCGCGTTGGGCGAGATGATGTACCCCGGCGTGCTTGGCAAGATCCTGACGCATCCCGTCGACGGCCTGGACAACTACAAAGAGATGATGCGGTTGTTGGTCGAAGACAAAGACGCATTGAAGGTCTATGTAAACGTGGCCAGCGAATAGCGTGCTTAGCAGCGATCGTTAGCCCTATTCCATCTACCTTGGCACCCGGTGGGTGATGTTCGAGTAGTGGGATTCGCCAGAATCCCTGTAACTGCAGTTGTAGCACCAGGAACTCTGGCGAGTCCCACTACGAAAGCGTTTGATTTCGACCGGGCGGCTCGCGCCGCTCCGCTATGAAAAACACCCGGTTCGTATCAAAGCAGATGATATTCGGCCCAGAACGGCATTGAACGAAAAAAGGGCCACACTCCGAGAGTGTGGCCCTGTGCCGTGGCATTCGAGGAATGCGTTCTTTGTCGACCGATCGACTACAGTGCCAACAGCAATCGGCTCGGTGCTTCGAGGTATCCGATCACATCGTTGAGGAATCGTGCAGCGGTTCCGCCGTCGACCAAGCGATGGTCATAGGACAGGCTCAGCGGCATCATCAAACGTGGTTGGATGCTGTCGTCGGGCATCACGACGGGCAGTTTTCGGCTACGGCCGACCAGCAAGATCGCCACTTCGGGAACGTTCACGATGGGCGTCGAGTATTGCCCGCCGATCGCTCCGAGGTTACTGATGGTAAACGTGCCGCCCTTTAAGTCGCTGACGGCGAACTGTCCGCCGCGGACCTTGCCCGCCATTTCAGCTAACCCGCGAGCGATTTCAGGAATGCCACGTTGGTCGGTGTTCTGCATCACAGGAACGACCAAGCCACGATCGGTATCCACCGCGATGCCGACATTGACATAGTCTTTGTAGATGATCTGCTCGTTTTGTTCGTCGATCACTGCATTGATGCTGGGATGATGACGAAGAGCCGTGGCAACCGCTTTGATCAAGAACGGCATCGTGGTCAGCTTCAATCCTTGCGCGGCGTAATCCTCTTTGCTCGATTGGCGAAGCCGTTCGAGGTCGGTGATATCGGCGTCATCGAAATTGGTCACACGAGGAACGGTCGACCAGCTCGCGTGCATCTGTCGCGAGATCGTTTTGCGAATTTTGCTCATCCGTTCGACATGAACGCTGCCGAATTCGTCGCTGGTGGCGGTGCCCGGTGCAGATGAAGTGCCGGACGCTGCTTGGCTGGGGGTGCTGGCAGCGACGGTGGGCGAGGTCGTGGCGGCGTTACCGCCACTGCTTCGCGCCGCTTGGTTGGCCGTTCGCACGACGGCCAGCACATCGTCGCGAGTGATTCGGCCTGATTCGCCCGAGCCCTTGAACGGACGCCAAATCGACACCGACTTCACGGGCAAAGCGGCGAATCGCAGGCCCGGCTGGGATCACTTCCCCGGGGGCGGTCGTCGTGGCCACGGGCGCGGCAGCGGGTTGTGCCGGCGCGGGTGGTGCTGGTGCGGGGGCCTGTGGCTTTGGTGGTGCCGGAGACGCCGGTGCCGGCGCGGCCGGTGCCTCAGGGGCCGCCGGTTCTGGAGCCGGGGTTTCGGCCTTCGGTTCCGGCTTGGGTTCCGGTTTTGTTTCCGGTTTTGTTTCCGGTTTCGGTGCCGCGGCGGGAGCTTCAGGTGCCGCCGCCTCAGCCGCCGCTTCGACTTCGAGGATCACGCCGCCGATGGCTACCGAGTCGCCTTCGCTGACCAGGATCTTGGTGACCTTTCCGCCAACCGATGCCGGGACCGGCACGGTCGCCTTGTCGGTTTCCATTTCGACGATGTCTTGGCCTTTGCTAATCACGTCGCCGACCGACACAAAAATTTCCAGAACGTCACCAGATTCGATGCCGTCGCCCAATTCGGGAAGCTTTACTTCAGTTGCCATAAAAGAGTTTCTGGTAAGCAGATTTCAGTGGGATGTTTGTAACGTACGTTGTCCAGGACTAGGCAAAGTACGGATTGGGTTTGTCAGGGTCGATGCCAAGGTCTTTGATCGCATCGGCCAACTCCGCAGGGGTGAATAGGCCTGACTTGGCGAGCCGGGTGAGCGTTGCGTAGGTTACGCATTCCGCATCGACTTCGAAATGTCGGCGGAGCGCTTCGCGGGTTTCGCTGCGTCCCATGCCATCGGTTCCCAGCACGAAATAGTCGCCTGGGATCCAAGGTTGCAATTGTTCGCCGAGAGCTCGGACGTAATCGCTTGCTGAAATAAACGGACCTTCGACACCTTCGAGCTGCTCTTCGAGATAGCTCTTGCGCGGGGTCTCGGTGGGGTGCAGCATGTTCCAGCGGCTGCAGTCCGCAGCTTCGCGACGCAACTCGGTGTAGCTGGTGACGCTCCAGACATCGCTGGCGATGTTGTATTTCTCGGCCAGTGTTTCTTGAGCTTTCAAGACGCAGTTGAGAATCGCGCCGCTGCCGAACAACTGAACACGTGCCTTGGCACCTTCGACGTCACGGCTACGGAATTTGTACATCCCTTTGACGATGCCTTCTTCGCAACCTTCGGGCATCGCGGGATGCAGGTATTCCTCGTTTTCGCTCATCAAGTAATACATGCACTCTTCGCCATCTTGGTACATCCGTTTAAGGCCTTCCAAGATAATCACGACGACTTCGTATGCGAACGCAGGGTCGTAAGCACGCACGGTCGGGAACGCGATCGCATTGAGCAAACTGTGTCCGTCTTGGTGCTGAAGCCCTTCGCCGTTCAGCGTGGTGCGGCCGGCGGTACCGCCGATCAAGAAGCCCTTGGCTCGCATGTCGGCGGCGGCCCAGATTAGGTCGCCGATGCGTTGGAAACCGAACATGCTGTAATAGATAAAGAACGGAATCATGTTGACGCCGTGCGAGCTGTACGCGGTACCGGCCGCGTTAAAGCTGCTCATCGATCCCGCTTCGGTGATCCCCTCTTCGAGGATTTGACCGTCTTGGGATTCCTTGTAATAGGTGATCAGCGACGAATCCACAGGCTCGTACAACTGCCCCGCGTGAGCATAGATGCTGAACTCGCGGAACATCCCTTCCATCCCAAAGGTGCGTGATTCATCAGGCACAATCGGGACCATGTATTTGCCGATTTTCTTGTCGCGGCACAATGCGATCAAGGTTTGCACGACCGAGAACGTCGTGCTGCAGCTTTTGTCTTCGAGCCGGCCGATCAGTTTTTTGTAGTCTGCGACCGTGGGCACTTCCATCGTGGGGTGCGTGGTGGGGCGACTCGGCACCGGACCACCCAGGGCGGCTCGGCGTTCCTTCATGTATTTGATTTCTTGGCTATTGGCCGGCGGCGTATAGAAAGGCGCCTTGCCGACTTCTTCGTCGCTAATGGGAATGCCGAACCGCGTGCGGAATTCCAGCAGTTCCTCTTCGTTCATCTTCTTTTGGTTGTGCGCGACGTTGCGGCCTTCGCCTGCTTCGCCAAGTCCATAGCCTTTGACGGTCTTGGCCAACACGACAGTCGGTTTGCCGTTTTTCAGTTCCGTCGCCATCTTGTAAGCCGCGTATACCTTTTCAGGATCGTGGCCGCCGCGACGCATTTTTTCGAGCCGTTCGTCCGAATAATTTTCGACTAACTTAAGCAGCTCTGGATATTTGCCAAAGAAGTGTTCGCGAATGTAGCTGCCCGGCATGCCGGTGTATTTTTGGTACTGGCCGTCAACGACTTCGTTCATCCGTTTGGCAAGCAGGCCGGTAGTGTCTTTGGCGAGCAGTTGGTCCCAGTCATCGCCCCAAACAACCTTGATCACGTTCCATCCGGCACCGCGGAAAATCGATTCAAGCTCTTGAATGACCTTGCTGTTGCCGCGGACAGGACCGTCGAGCCGTTGCAAGTTGCAGTTAATGACAAAAATCAGGTTGTCGAGTTTTTCGCGGGCGGCGAGTCCGATTGCTCCGAGGGTTTCGGGTTCGTCACATTCGCCGTCACCTAGAAACGCCCAAACTTTTTGACCCGACGTGTCTTTGATTCCGCGGTCGCGAAGGTATTCGTTAAAGCGAGCTTGGTAGATCGCCATGATCGGACCCAAGCCCATGGAAACGGTGGGGTATTCCCAGAAGTCAGGCATCAACCATGGATGGGGATAGCTTGACAATCCACCGCCGGGGGCGAGTTCACGACGAAAGTTCTCGAGGTTCTCTTCGCTCAAGCGGCCTTCGACAAACGCTCGGCTGTACATCCCAGGCGAAGCATGTCCTTGGAAATAAATCGTGTCGCCCGAGTAACCGTCTTCGCCACGGCCCTTGAAAAAGTGGTTGAAGGCAACTTCGTACAACGTTGCGCTCGATGCAAACGTGCTGATGTGCCCTCCGACACCGCCAGGACGCTTGTTTGCTCGCACAACCATCGCCATCGCGTTCCAGCGAACGATCGATTTGATGCGGCGTTCGATCTCTCGATTGCCGGGGTAAGCCGGTTGGTCTTTGGTGGGGATCGTGTTGACGTAAGGCGTGTTGGTGTCTTGCGCCGATTGGATCCCTTCTTCGGCTGCGCGATCGCGTAGTTGTTCGATGAGGAAACGAACTCGATCGGCGCCTTTGCTCTTGAGCACATAGTCGAGTGACGACAGCCACTCTTGAGTTTCCGCGGCGTCCAAATCCACTTCCGCTGTGGGGGGTTCCAATTCGCCTAGATGCTGATCGACTTCGGTCTGGGCGACAGTTTTTGAGTCAGTCATATTCAATTTCTTCTTTCTATATACTGGGCTGTCCCGTAATCGCACCGCTCAATTTTGTGCGTCAATGTTTTTGCGAGTCTATTATGATTCGTCTAAGCATGCAGATTAGCCGGATTAGGGTAAATACGGCAAGGGCGAGCAATTATTGGCGGATTGTCTTACCGTGCAGCGAACCAAGGGATGCCCCGCGGGTGGACAAATGATGAGCAGCATTAATGACAAGGAAAAAACAGAGCGAGGATGCCCCAAATGGGGAGTGCCACGCCGATCTCCCATTCTAACGCATTTTGATCATGCAAAGCAGTCGCCATAGTGCGATCGCCAATGGTGTGATCGACTCGCTAGGAAGCGACAGTCCAGCAATATGAGCAGATTCTTTTCGGCACCGTCGGCAGCCACTTCGAGACATCCTCGGTTTGCATTACGCTGCAGAGAATGCGACGGCAATCGAGCCGCGAATGAGTCAAAAAGTGCCAGCCGACGATGGATGAACCAATCAACGAGGATCAGGTGGTGGATTTGCAATTTCAGGGGACGCACGCCGTCGTGACGGGGGCTTCCAGCGGCATTGGGCGATCGATCGCAATCGATCTGTCACGCCGCGGCGTCAAGCGAATCGTAATTCATTATCGACATAATGTCGCAGGGGCTCAGCAAACGGCCGAGTCATGCCGGGAA
Organism: Rhodopirellula maiorica SM1; assembly: GCF_000346295.1. Taxonomy (GTDB): domain Bacteria; phylum Planctomycetota; class Planctomycetia; order Pirellulales; family Pirellulaceae; genus Novipirellula; species Novipirellula maiorica. The sequence continues at coordinate 9,627 of NZ_ANOG01000653.1, forward strand.
CTTGGAACCGAGCCCATCCTGCTCTCAGCCGACTTGGCCGATCTGGAGGCGGCGGAATCTTTTGCCGATCGGTGCTATCACGATCTCGGAGCGATCCATTCGTGGATTAACAATGCCGGTGCGGATGTGTTGACCGGTGAATTATCCGAGCTCGATTTTAGTGCGAAGCTTCAACATTTGATGCAGGTCGACGTGATCGGCACTATCTATCTGGCTCGCCAAGTCGCCGAGCGAATGACACAGCAAACGTTCGCGAAGCCGCCATCAATGACGTTCATCGGATGGGACCAATCGGCATCGGGGATGGAGGGGGATGCGGGCCAAATGTTTGGATCGGTCAAAGCGGCGGTTACTGCGTTCGCGCTCAGCTTGGCTCAGACGTTGGCACCTCAAGTACGAGTGAACGTGGTCGCGCCGGGTTGGATTCAAACGTCATGGGGGCAGGCAGCAAGTGCGTATTGGGATGGCCGTGCTCGGAATCAGTCGCTGATGAATCGCTGGGGCACGCCTGAGGATGTTGCTCGAGCCATCGCATTTGTCTCGGACCCCGAAAACTCGTTTTTCAGCGGCCAAGTGGTGCAGGTTAACGGTGGCTGGAATCGAAACTACATCCATCGCTAATGGGGCTCGCCAACGTATGGGATGGGCTTGCTCGCTGTCTGCTTGTTTGCTGTGAAAGGCTCGGCAATTTGTCTCGAGCGGCGCACGTCAAACCTGTCATAACGAAAAAAGGCTAGCTCGTTGCTGAGCTAGCCTTTTGACGTTGATTGCGGTGCTGGTTGCGAAGCGTCTTACAGGTTCGGTGTCGTGTAGGGCTCGACGTCGCCGACCATGTGGAAGTGGTTGTGGTCGATGTAGACCACCTCGATCGCGTCCCGGTCGTGCAATGTGTGAGGAACGGGATAGCCGATGATGGTTTTTTCGTCGAAGTAGATCGAGCACTTGTAGTGAGCGTGGTGCAGTTGAGCCGGGCCGATCAACGGATAGAAGCGTGGCGGGTCAACGTAATCTGCGATCTTTTCTTTGATGATTCGCACATTGTTGCGTTGCGTTTCCCAGATCAACGGGATGCCGCCTTGGACCGGACGAGCCGATTCGAGGGCGTGCATCACTTCATCGTCGCTCGGTGGATCCAGTGCAACCGCAGTGCCGCCGGACGTGGTGGGGCCCAGGATCGGAACACGGTCGTAACGTTCTTTCTTCCAGAACTTCTCTTCTTGCTTGTGTTGGAAGTAAGGGCTGACAGGAATGGGGTAGCCAAGGAAGCCCAGGTTCATGTTGGAGGCTCCGATTCCGTAGCATCCGGTAGAGCCGATCGCCATGATTGCAATCATGCAAAATGCGATTCGCGGGGCGTGCGATTTTCTGGCAACACATGCTGTGCTTTGCCCATCGTGGCTGGTGGGCCGTACACATGTTGTTTTAGGAGTCTTCATCCGAGCAACCTTCCGGGGTTTCTTTTACGATTGATCGCAACCAGCGATCTGCGTAGTTCTAATATCGTGTGAACTTGGGAGGATCTTGCGGGTAATTCCGAAAGTTCCGAAAAACGGATGAAAAGAATCGCTGCGATTCCTTGCCATAACGCTTTGTTGGCTCGCTAAAACCAGCGGTTTTTACTTGCATCGCGATGCGATGCCGTGTGGTTGAGCATTCGTAAAAACGTTGGCGATTCAGCCCGCAGGAGCAGCAACGAGTCCCTCGTTTTTGTAATCGCGGCCGTTATCGCGACCGTTTTCGAGCGGTGGCATGTTCGCTAGCGCGTTGCAGACGCGTCCGATTCGCCGCTGACCGTAAATAAAAAAAGCTCGTGAACAGCGAACTGTTACACGAGCTTTAATGTTTAGGCTTTGACACCCAGAGCGATTAGCTAGCGGATCGTCGATCCGTTGCTATCTTAGCGGTCGGTGAAGTCCAAGAACCACCAGCCATCGTCCCATTCCAAGCTGACCTTACGCCATCCCAGCGGTACCTGTGGGTACGGGTAGAACGGGCCGATGTAAGGCCATGCCGATGGGCTGTACTGCTGTGGATAAGTCAAAGCAGCGTAGTTGGGGTAAGATGCGTAGCCTGGCCAAGCATAGTTGGGCAAGTTGGGGGCATCATACCGAGGAGCTCCACCGCCGGTGTAAGGAGCCATTGGCACAGGTTGTCCCATCACGGGAGCCCCTGGCACGGCGCCATAACCGACAGGTGCTGCTTGAACCGGTTGCTGTTGCTGGCTCATTCGGTAAGGAGCAGCCATGGTGGGGGCTGGCCCCTGGTTGGCAGCCATCCGAGCTTGCATCTGCGGTGCCGGTGCGGCTTGTAGTGCCGGCGGCTTAGGCAGATGAGGCAGCTGGGCTTCGGCGACTTGAATCGTGTCACGTACGCCTGCGACACCGGGAGTCGACTCGGCGATGCGGACAATCGCATCACGTTGGCTTTGCGAAGCAGCGCGGCCTTTCAGGTGAACGACTCCACCATGGCTGGTGACGTCGACGCCAAAGCCGCGGAGTTTGCCCGATTTTTGAGCTTGTCCAAGAGCTCCGACGACGGCCGAAACGACCTGTTCGTCTTCGCTTGGAATCGGCGATGCGTTCAATTCCACTGCGGCAGTCGGGCGAATCTCGCCTGGCATTGCCTCAGGTGCCGCAAAGCGAGGCGCGGCAGCTTGAACGATCGTCGATTCGGCAACCGGTGCCGATTCTTCCTTCGCCTCTTGTTTTTGAATCGCAGCGGCTTTCGCAGCCAAAGCTTGGCTGAACGAAAAGTTCGATTCGCGGGGTTGGTTGCGATTGGATTTCGCTTCTGCGTCTTCGATCGCAGGAGCGGGCGTTACAATCGCAACGCTTTTTGCTGGTTTGACGACCATCGCAGTCGTCTCTTCTGCTTCAGGAGCGTGACCGTTGACAGTCACTTCATCGACAATGTTGTTGATCCCTTCGATGCCTGAAGCGGTCTTCAGGACGAGATCTTTTTGAGCCAACTGGCTGACGTTGCCGCGGAACAGCACGACGCCATTGTCGACTTTCATGTCGAGCGTGAAGTCCTTCAACGCCCCTGAGTCGCGGTTGACTTTCAACCGTTGCATAATTTGTTGGGCGATTTCTCGATCACCGCCAAAGACCTGCATAGGTCCTAAAGCAGCGATCGCGGCAATCGCCAATCCGAAATACGTCCGTCGCATGGAAATGCCTCCCTACAGTGCTAAATCGCTCCGATGCGAATAACCAGCCGGAGGCCCAGTCGCCCGGTGCGACAAGGATTTTAGGATGTCACCGTCGGTGGTAACTGATCCTCCGACCGATCTGATCAGACCGGTGTTGTTGGTTGTTTCGGCCATCGGGAGGTCTGTCAGGTAGGTTTTTCTAATTTTGTCGCCAATTACGGTTATTCGGTGCCACTGAGGCTGTGAAACTTGTGTTTTACGAAGATTGTCGACGTGAAACCGGCGTTTCACGGTTGGTTCTCTACCGCTGGCGACGCGCTGATGCCGGGGCCGATGCGATCGACTTTGGCTGTCTTGGATTAACCTTTCGGGGGCCCGCGGAATCCGCGGATCATCATCGTGATCGAAATCAGCGTGGCGGCTGCAGGCACGACGGCAAAGATTAGCCTTGGCTGTGCGGCCAACACCATCAACGAGATCACGCCGATCACCGCGACCGCAGGCGGAAACCAACGCGCAGGCCGACGCAGCGATGGCCAAGCCAACCACAGCGCAGCAAGCACCAGACCGATGCGTCCCATCGCCGCCGCCGCGAACTTCGACGAGCTTTCGCCGCCCAACCACCATGCCGTCGCACTGCCAATCAATAGCGCGATCGCAACGATCAACAGCAGCGGGCGACGGAAATTCGAGGGTAACGTTGCGGACATGCCAAAATGAGCAAACAGAAACAAGAAATTAGCGAGGGGGTTGCCGTCACTTTAGTTGCTGCGGTCGTTGTCGGTAACCTCGCTTTGCAGAACGCTTTGCCGAACCGATTGAGACCCCGGCGGCCGAGTCGTTACAATGCCGCCATCCTGTTGTCGTGTTCGACGCTTACAGCCAAACGCCGATGCAAACTGAGAGAAAACAATGAAATACCTTTGCTTTAGCGATCTTCACTGCGATAAATCGGCTGCGGAAAAGTTGGTAACGATGTCCGAGGACGTGGACATCGTGATCGGTGCGGGTGACTTTGCGAACCAGCACCGTGGAATCTCAGACACGCTGGATATTTTGGCAGCGATTCGTAAACCATCCGTCATCGTGCCTGGAAACGGAGAAACGGTCGAAGAACTAAAGCAAGCGGCAGCGTCTTGGGAAACCGCCACGGTCTTGCATGGCGATGGATGTGAATTGGCAGGAGTCCCGTTTTGGGGTGTCGGAGGCGGAATCCCGGTGACGCCGTTCGGTGACTGGAGCTACGACTTTGACGAAGATCAAGCCGCCGCAATGCTAAAGGGATGTCCCGAAGGAGGCGTCTTGGTGGTTCATTCGCCGCCCATCAATAGCGTTGACCATGATACCGGGGGACGCGTCCGCGGCAGCCAAACGATTCGAGATGTCGTCGAAGCACGAAAACCCGATTTGGTGGTTTGCGGACATATCCACAGCGACTGGGGAAAGCAGGTTCGTATTGGATCGTCCTTGGTGCTCAACGCAGGCCCATCAGGCGTGGTGATCGAAATTCCCTAGCCCACCGTCTTCATCGGCCCCTCGCCTCCGTCAGCCAACGCTTTGCCGGCCCACCGCACGCCTGCTCAGGCGATCTCGTCATACGCAATTTGCTGATCAAACCAGACGCGAAAACGGCGGATGCGTAATCCACGCGTGAACTGGATTTCAATTCGTCCTTGAATCGGCTGGCTCGGTACCAAATCGGTGCCGTGGGGGACATCGTCGCCTCCCGCTTGGTTTGGGGACGCTTGGTTTGCGTAAACTTCGGGGGGGATGGTGAATAAGACATCCGGGCTGATGTTTAGCCAACTCACTTTCCACCAGACGACGACTCCGTTGATCTCGATTTTCTGTCGAAACCACCAGCCGCTGTATACAAGTGTCCCTGTAAACGGACGTTGGAATTGGATCACTCGGTACAGAAATCGACCGGTGGCCCGGATGGCATGGTCTCCGAACACACCTTTTTCGGATTGCAGTTCGATCGGAGGCTCGAAGGGATTACTCAATGAAATGGCTCGGGCGGCTTGATGGACCATTCGTAGCGATACGCTCGAGCATGCAGCTTGCGTTTTTTAAGCAGCTAGCTGACCCGAGTGGGTGGTGTTCAGATGTGCTGGTGGGTGTCTTTTTGTGCACGATTGTTAAGAAACGGCGAGTCGGCAGTTAAGAAAGTCGAAATGCCGCTTAGAAGTGCTAGCAAAGATAACGATTATAGGCTTGTTTACGGCAAGGAGATGACTTAGTATTGCAACTATATATGTTGCCCAAGCTTCCTTGATTGAAACCCATCACTCAAGTTGGCGATGTCTCAACTACAAGAAAAATACACACCAAGGCAAACCAAATGAGACTTTACGTAACGGCACTGGCACTTTTGCTCGCGTCGGTTGTTGCGGCGCCTCGCGTGCACGCCGAAAACGAGGTCAACCATCTGACAATTAGCCAATGGGTAAGCCTAGCGTCGTCCGATTCGTTGACAGGACGTGTGGTTGTACCGTCGGTCAATGGAGAAGCGAAAGCGATTGCCGATGCCAAAGTCACGTTGCTTTCAAGTGATGGAAAGGTGTGGCGTGCAACCTCCGATCAGTCGGGACAGTTCACGGTTGCCAACATGAAACCGGGCATCTACTCGGTGACTGCTAAAGCGAAAGACATCTTCGCATGTTGTGCGATGCATGTTTTAGATTCTCAGACGGCTTCGGGGGCAAACTTTCCCAGCGAAGTCGAGATCGCTGCAGCCGAAATCGACTACACCTTGGTCAAGACCGCGGTGATTCGCTACTTGCCCGCTCGCACTTCGAAAGCTGCGGTCGTTTTGCCGACTGAGAAGCTGAGCGAAGTTGCCAAGCGAGTCTGTGGTGATCAGTACCTTCGCGTCATGCAGAGTGAAGGTGGAATGAAAGGGATTCTTCGTCTTGCAGGCGGAGGTTTGGAAGCTGCAGATCTTACTAACGTGTTTGTTGTGAAGGGGGGCGAGACTGTCGCACGTGCGGTTACCGATCGTGAAGGCAATTTCCAAATCGATGAACTGCCCGCAGGCGAGTATTCGCTGCTCGCAGTCGGTTCGGCAGGCGTTGGTTTGGCTGGCTTTGAATTGGTCGGCGAAGAGCCTCAAAAAGAAGCTGCTGGCGACGACAAGGAAAAACTGATCAAGATCTTCGGTCATCATCACCAGCACTGCTGTTCGTCGTTCGAGATGCAAGTCGCCCCTATGCCAGAAATCATTCATTGCTGCGATGAAACCATTGTCGATGGTGGACCGATCGTGGATGGTTGCGGATGTGGCGTTCCGGGAGAAATCATTGGCGATGGTGGAATTGTCGTCGATGGCTTCGGTACGCCTCTTGATGGTGGCTATGTCCCTGGTGGCGGCTACGGTGGTTATGGTGGCTACGGTGGTGGTTACGGCGGCTACGGTGGCGGTGGCGGAGGAGGCGGCTTCGGCGGTGGCGGGATTGGTGGCATCGCCGCTTTAGCAGGGCTCGGTGGATTGATCGCTGTGGCAGTCGACGACGATGACAACCCCGTGATTACTCCCCCAGAACCAGTCAGTCCGATCCAGTAATGCAGCTTGCAGATAACTTTCGCCAAGTTCATCGCGGCGAAGAACACTGATTTAACGACAACCACGGTTTCGGCCGTGGTTTTTTTATTGGCATTGGGAATTCCAGGACTTATTCAAGCTGCCCTCAGAGTTGTTGCCGCTTGGGGAAGTCTATTTGTCGAGTCACCGCTGCTTTGCATCGCCACCGGATTACGGAATCGACGATTGTTGATATGATGTGAATCCTCACCTTCATGTTGCCAAATGCAAAGCGTGGCGGTATGGATCCTACCTCCAATCCTCTTGACTTCTTTAGCGAGATTTTTCATGTCTGCTGTGGATAAAACAATCAGCGAGCAAGTGGCGAAGCAAGCCGCAGCGGCTCGTGATCAGCTGAACGAGCACACGCTGAAAACCGTTCATTGGCACTTTAGCGATGAGACCGGCAGTCCCTTCTGGCTCGAGAAGAAACGAGAGTTGAACTTCGATCCACTCAAGGACGTGAAATCGTTTGACGACTTGAAAAAGTTTCCGCTCTTTGAAGACGAGTGGTTGCGTGGCGGCCCGATTCGCCGCTGGGTTCCTAAGGGGCATGCCGGCAAACCGGTTTACGTGTTTGAAACCGGAGGCACCACGGGGGTTCCCAAGAGCCGCATGGTGATCGAGGACCATTGGAAAGATTACGAGTTGTTCAGCAACACGCTGCCCGAAAAGTACTTTCCCAAGGGAGCCAATTGGTTGATGTTGGGCCCTAGCGGGCCTCGTCGATTGCGTTTGGCGGTCGAGCATCTAGCACAGCACCGCGATGGCATTTGTTTCTGCATCGACTTGGATCCTCGTTGGGTCGTCAAGTTGATCAAAAAGGGATGGATGGAACATCTCGAAGAATATAAGAAACATTGTATCGATCAGGCGATAACTATTTTGACCGCCGGTCACGATGTGAAGTGCATGTTCGGAACACCCAAGTTGATCGAGTCGCTTGGCGAAGCACTCGAAGAGCGAGGGACCAGTTTGCAAGAAGTCGGCATCACCGGGATTTTCTCAGGGGGCACCGAATTCACGCCGCAATGGACGCGTTTTTGTGTCGAAGAGTTGCTTGGCGGTCCACCGGAGGAAAGCGGCGTCTACATGACCCCCACCTACGGCAATACGTTGATGGGGTTGGCATGTAGCAAACCGATCACAGCGGCCGATGGCTACAAGATTTCCTATTACGCCCCTCAGCCTCGCGCGGCGACCGAAGTCGTTTGCTTTGATGACTACAACAAAGTGGTCGGCATTGGCGAAACGGGTCGCGTCAAGCTTTACACGTTGACCGATGAATTCTTTGTGCCTGGGTTTATGGAACGTGACGAGGGAGAGCGTGAAGCTCCGTTTGAAATGTACCCATGGGATGGTGTCAGCGGGGTGCGTCCGTTCCACGAACTCGCCAGCGCCACCACGGTTGGCGTTTACTAAAATCGCCGTCCGGCGGATGGCGATACTGTAGTGGCATTTATCCAAGGTCGGCTGACCTTGGGGGGATGTTTGGCTTAAACAAAACGACCCGAGAACCATCGAAACAACAAGAAGCTCAAGTTCATGATCACGCTTAGTCCACTGCGTTGGGGGAAACCCTACGAGTCGCTCGATTTCAAAGACGTTGTCCACTTCGATACCGGGGCGCCGATCGCTCGCGTCGGTACGGTCGGCGGCGGAATTGTCGGCCGCGACATGCGAAAATCTCATTTAGCACGCGAAGCACTGCTGCAATTTTCAACCGACGATTTGATCGAGCGTTGCAAAAAAGCGGCAGAGTTGTTCGAGAAAAGCGACTTGAGTGTCGGTGACTCGATGCAAAGCGTGGATGATTTTGTGCACCAGCAATCGGCAAGCACGGGATTGCCCGAGCACATGTGCCGATCCAACATGGCCAAGAACAGTTTCGTGCTTGCCCACATGGGCGAGATTCTCGACTGTTTGACTCGTGGGCTCGACCTCTCCATCCTCTCGCGTGGCTATGGCGAAGAGGGACGTGGTGTGATCGTCAGTTATCAGGTGCAAACTCCGGTACTCGGTGCCGTATTGCCAAATAATTCGCCTGGCGTGCACACGTTGTGGTTGCCAGCGGTGCCGCTGCAAATTGGTTTGGCGCTCAAACCAGGATCGCAAGAACCGTGGACACCGTATCGGATGATTTCGGCCTTTATCGCAGCGGGAATCCCAGCCGAAGCGTTTTCGCTGTATCCGGGCGATCATGACGTCGGTGGCGCTATCATGACCAAGACGTCGCGCAGCATGATTTTTGGAAGCGCGCAAACGTTGGCTCACCATGCCGGCAATCCTCGAGTGCAAGCGCACGGCCCGGGCTTCTCGAAGATTTTGCTAGGCGATGATGTTGTGGACGACTGGGAAGATTACTTGGATCTGATGGTCGAAAGCGTGCTCAGCAATTCGGGACGCAGCTGTATTAATTGCTCCGGCATTTGGGCCAGCCGCCACACTCGCGAAATCGGCGAAGCGATTGCCAAGCGAATCGGTCCCGTCGACGTGCGTCCTCCGGCTGATGATAACGCGCAACTGGCGGCGTTCACCGTGCCGGCTATGGCAACGGGCACCCACGCGATGGTGCAACAAGACCTCGCCGAGTCGGGTGTCACCGACTTGACCGCCGAATACGGCGAGAAGTTGATCGAACGAGATCATTGTGCTTATCTTCGCCCGATGGTCGTTCTGGCCGATTCACCGGATCGCCAAGTCGCGAGCAAAGAGTACATGTTCCCCTTCGTTTCGGTGGTTCAGTGCCCGCAATCCGAGATGCTAAAACGGATTGGCCCTACCTTGATCGGCACCGTCATCACGCGTGACGGCGACTTGATCAAAGCGGCTGGCAATAGTACCGATATCGATCGACTTAACATTGGTGCGATTCCCACGAACCGATTGAATTGGCTGCAGCCTCACGAAGGAAATCTGATCGACTTTCTCTTCCGATCACGTGCCTATCAAATTGCCGAGTAGTCCTCGGTCCTGGGGGCGGCCGCGAGAATTCCTACGTTTCTCGGTCAGGCTGAGCTATAGTCGAGAGATAAGGATCTCTCATTTTGGCAAGCGAAACTGACATCACCGGCACAACCCCTCCGATCGCCAGTGCACCGCCGGTGCACTGGCCGGCGGAGTCGGTTTGCGCAGCCCCGCCCATCGAAACCGAGCCACAGCGACAGCCCGATCATTCGTTACAGTCGGTAACGTCCGTACCCGAATCGAAAAAACGTCTGGCTCATGATCCGCGAGTCATTCCGGGATTGGTCAGCACGATCCTGCACACGGTGTTGTTGATCGTCTTTGCGCTGTTAACGCTGCCGGTGGCAGTGCGTGAAACGTTCTCGATTCATGCTCGGCAAGGCGAGGCGACGCCGGTGGTGAAGCTCGAAGCGTTGCCGAAACAAGACGACAGTAGGTCAACCGAAACGGCACTCGCCGAGCGTCCGACCGCTGTCGAGATTGCCTGGGCAGAACCGAGTGAGATCGCACCGCCGGTAAGCCGCTTGAACAGCTCCGCTCCGCTGCCTGATCCATCGGTGATGCAGTTGCGTGCCTCCGACGCTCGCAATACTCACGTTTTATTGGGGCGAGTCCCAAGCGGTGGCGGGTTGTCAGGCCGCACCCCTGAGGGGCGCAAGCAGTTGGGCGAGCGCTTTGGAGCGACGGCTGATAGCGAACGCGCCGTCGAAAATGCGCTGCAGTGGCTTGCCAATCATCAGCGTGCAAACGGATCTTGGTCCTTCAATCTTGAACTGGATCCTTGTAATGGACGCTGCCGACACAGCAAAAAGAGCTCCGATACCGCGACGCCGTCAACCGGAGCGACCGGTCTAGCGCTGCTCGCGTTTTTAGGCGCCGGCTACACGCACCACAGCGGCAAGTATGAAGATGTGGTCCGTGACGGATTGTATTATTTGCGATCTGCCGCTGCCGAGGCTGACGCCGGCGTCGATTGGCAGCAAGGAAGTATGTATGGTCAGGGGATCGCGTTGATGGCAGTCGCCGAGGCGCTCTACATGTCGCGGAATCCCGCGAACGAGCAAGGGGATACCGATCTGCGCGAACTGGTTTCGCAAGCGATGACGTTCACAACGTATGCCCAGCATGCCAATGGTTCCTGGGGTTATCTGCCGGGGAAACCTGGTGATACCACGCTTACCGGATGGCAAGTCTTGTCGCTGTTGGCGACACGGCGAAACAAAATTCCGCTGCACTACCACACGCTTCCGCATGCCCGCGACTATGTTTTGTCGACATCGGTTGATGCTCATTACGCTTTTGCCTACAAGCCGGGAATGAAACCCGATGCAACCAACACGGCGATCGGATTGACGTTGTTGATGTACTTGGGAAAAGCCCCTAGCGAGCTCCCGATGCAGCAAGCGTTGGCGGCGATGGCTTCGCGGGGACCCAAGTTGACGAACGTCTATCATGATTACTACGGTACTTTGGCCCTGCATCATTCCCGTCATCCCGGCTGGGACCGTTGGAACACTCGCGTTCGCGATCATTTGGTGCGAACGCAAGCCACCGCAGGACACGAGGCGGGCAGTTGGCACTTTGCCGATGAGTTTGGCGATGTTGGCGGTCGACTTTACACGACGGCGATGGCAGCAATGATTCTCGAGATCTACTATCGCTATCTGCCGCTGTACGACGTGATTGAAGAGTTTCCTTTGTAACGCAGTTTGATTCGCGTGTTTTCCGGTGGAAGCTGTTTCCCGTGGCGTTTTGTTTCACCGGCCCATTTTGTTTCACCGGCCCGTTTTGTTTCACTGGCCCGTCTTGTTTCACTGGCGAGGTTACTGCTGATTTTGGGACGGCTGACTTTTGGTTTGGTTTTTTTGGCGAAGGGTCTGCTTCGATTCCCCTTGCTTCGTGGCCATCGCTTATACTGGTGTGAAGGAGTTGGGCGGGTTTCTTAAAGCCAAGCTCACACACTCCCATCTCAACTCAAGCGGATTGGGACGGACACAGCGATGGCGATTCATAAAAACATTCGAACAAGTGCCTCCGAAGGGGTGCCCGTTGTTTTTCTAACGTCAAGCAAGTTTATTGATCGTGAACTCATCCAACAAACTCAACAAGAGCTGATTGCGTTTATCCAATCCACCAAACCCGCTCGGTTGGTGATCAATTTTAAAGACGTTGAAGCGATCTCATCCGAATTCATTACCACCATGCTGCGTTGCAGCGACTACGTACAAAGCGAAAATGGCGAGTTGCGGCTTTGTAACATGACGCCGATGGTGCGGATGGCTTTTCAAGTGACTAATCTGGATGGAACCTTGTTGCATATCATGGACTCGACACCCAAAGCAATCTTGTCGTTTAAGAAAAAAAGTAATCGAATTGGCATCGCAGCGGTAATGCCGAACCGCTGCAAACTTGATGATTACCCATTCCTGTAGGATCGTTCATGGCTGACCAGCACCGAATTCTTGTCGTCGACGATAGCGCGACTCAGCTGATTCAAATTCGTATGCTTTTGGAAACGTCGGGTTACGAGGTCAGTGTCGCAACCGACGGCGTGCAAGCGTTGGCGAAGGTCAAAGAGCAGTTGCCCGATCTCGTTGTCACCGATTTGCAGATGCCCAACATGGACGGGTTGGAACTTGTCCGCGAGATCACGACACAGCAATTGCCGGTGCCTGTGATATTGACTACCGCCGCAGGCAGCGAACTGATCGCAGCCCAGGCTCTTCACGCTGGAGCCGCAAGCTATGTTCCCAAAAGCGCGCTGGCGTCGATCTTGCTTCCGACCGTGCGGCGGACGCTGGAGCTACAGAAAGCGGCTCAGACCAACCAGTTGTTGGCAAGTTGTCTCGATCGCACTGAAATGTCATGGGCGCTGACCAATGACCAATCGTTGGTTCCTGATTTGATCGGACGTGTCGAGTCGATTCTGAACGAGTTAGCCGAGTATGATCCAGGCCAACACATGCAGATTGCGATGGCGCTGGACGAAGCGATCGTTAACGCGATGATCCACGGTAATCTTGAAATCGATTCGGAGCTGCGGCGATTAGAGGATGGTCAGCCCTATTTGGACATGATCGACGCCCGATTGAACGAATCGCCGTATGGCGATCGCCGAGTTCATTTCCGTTTGGTGGCCGATCGAGAAGGGGTGATGTTTACCATTCGCGATGAGGGACCCGGGTTCTGTTTGGATGATGTTCCCGATCCGACCGACCCCAGTAACCTCGATAAGGAAGGCGGGCGTGGGCTGCTGTTAATCAACACCTTTATGGACGAAGTGAAACACAACGAAAAAGGAAACGAGATCACGATGATCAAACGTTGTGTTTCGGATTTACAGGAATCGCCCGTCGCCGAGGAGTCGTCGGTGTGAAGGATACCCCATCCCGATTTATCTTGATGGTGGAAGACAGTCTCGACGATATCGAAGCGGTCCGCCGCTGGTTAGCAAAGAGTGAATCGGCCTACGAATTGCAAGTTACCGAAACGCTAGGTGCCGCGATCGAGGCGCTGGCGAGTCGCATTCCTGATTTGATCTTGCTCGATTTGAATCTGCCGGACTCCCATGGACTGGAGAGTTTGAATCGAATTCAAGCGGTGGCAAAAGATGTGCCTATCGTCGTTTTCAGCGGTCACGCCGATCGCTCGATCGCGATCCACGCCGTTCGTAGTGGTGCCGAAGATTATGTGCTGAAGGACGAAGTCGCCAGTCCCGAGCATTTGACGCGGCCGATCGATTTGGCGATCGAACGCTGCCGACGGCGATTGGCTGAAAAATCACTACTCGGTTTTCACAACCAATTAGCACTTGCACACCGCATTCAGCAAATGCTGCTGCCCGACCCGTCCGACCGCTTCTCCGGCATCCAGTGGTGTGGTCGTTGCGAGCCTGCTGACCAAGCTGGCGGTGACTTTTATGATCTGATGGAATTGCCCGATGGGCGTTTGGCCTTTGTGATCGCGGACGTCAGCGGGCATGGCCTCGTTCCGGCGATGGTGATGATGGAAACGCGAGCGATCCTTCGCGCCATGGCGATGATGTGTGACGATCCAGGTACGATTCTTAGTAACGCAAACAAAATTCTCTGTCGCGACGTTCAGTTGCGTTATTTTGTAACCATGTTTCTCGGCTTTCTCTGCCCCGAACGAAAAACAATTCGCTATGCCAGCGCGGGACATCCAGCCTACGTGATCAGCGCGGATGCATCCGTTTGTGTGTTGTCTTCGAAAGAACCGCCGCTGGGAATCGTTGACACGTTAAGCTACGTCACTCATCAAGTCGCCAGCCGGTTTCCTGAGTCGACGCTGTTGATGTTCACGGACGGGATTCTTGATTCGGTTTCCCCCGACGCAGGCTATCAATCCTTTGACCAAGTGGTTGACAAAGCGGTTCGCTGCAACGATGGAGCCCTCGAAGATGTGATTGATTCGCTGTTCGAGAATATCCAGCACATCGGCGCCGATCGCGATGATTGCACGGCGTTGCTGCTGAGAGCGGCGGTCGACGAGGTCAACGCGGTTTGTTGATGCCAATGCCGGGCATCAGCCGTTTGCTGTGGCGTGGCGTCAGCGGCGAATGGGCGAGCTGTCGACAGGACTCGTCATGGGATCGGTCGGCAAAATTGCTACGATCGTCAAATCTTGTCACCCGCGACGATCATTTCGTGCTCGGCGAATTGGCAACTCGACCTCGTTCGTCGTTGCAACCCAAGATTGAATCGACTGGAACGTTGACGTCATCTCGCCGGTCCTTCATCCTGAAAATTGCCACGCCCGCATGTCTGAGTCGACTCAATCCGTTCTGAAGCCTCATCAACGTATCGTCGAACTCGATGCGCTTCGCGCGTTGGCGGCGATCAATTTGCTGCTGTTTCATCTCTCGTACGTGTACGCGGTCAAATACGGATTCGTTTCACCGCTGGGGTGGAGTTGGCCGTTTGGCAAGTACGGTGTCGAGATGTTTTTTATTCTCAGCGGATTCGTCAACAGCATGTCATTGATGCGGCGTGGGAAACCGGTCGATTTCGTTGCCGCGCGGATGATTCGCATCGT
>NZ_ANOG01000654.1 GCF_000346295.1 Rhodopirellula maiorica SM1
GTGTTGTGTTCGTTTTCAAAATTGGTGACATAGAAATCAGTAACTCCATCTCCATTGAGATCGCTTGTGGCGATGCCCATCGAACCTTGGGTTCTTGACAACGCATCATTTGCCAATCCCACGATGGTCGCCGACTCTACGAGTTGAAACTCACTCGCTTGGTCATTCTTGGTCCAGTAGTGGTTCGAGGTCATATCGTTCGCGATATAGACATCATTGATCCTTCCAGGGCTAAAAGTCCCTACAACCACTCCAAGGCCGCGCCCAAGTATTTCGGGGTGAGCCATCCAAGTTCGATTCGCCTCTTGCCAACCACCCCTGTTTTGGCCTTTGTAAAACACGTCGGGCTCGGCGGAAAAAAACAGGGGAGAGCAACTACGATGACCCTCGACCCCCTCGGATGCACAATCCACCAAGCTTGGCGATAGGCCTGCGGCATAGTTGGTGACCACGGCGTCGGCAATGGAATCTCCATCGATGTCGGCAATCGCCGCACTGGTAGACCATGTCGTTATCTTTTGCTCTGAAAGCCAGCGGTCGCTCGCATCGGTGAACGTCCCATCACCGTTGTTGATCCATAGATGATTCGGACCATAGTTGAGTACCAACAGGTCGTCAAAACCATCCGCGTTGACGTCCCCCACCGCGACTCCCTGGCTGAAACCGCGATCCTCGCAATTGCTGAGTGACGCAACGTCGATAAACATCCCGTTCCGATTGCGAAACAATGCATTCGGAGCCGAATCCAAGTTGGGCGGTGTGCCACCGGCCGTCGTAAGATACAAATCGGGCCAACCATCACGGTCATAATCAAGCACGCCGCCGCCACAGCCTAAACTGCGGTGAATTCGGATGCCTGGCTTGTCGAGCTGGTCTCCGGTTCTGCCAAAAAAATCGAGCCCCCGCTCCGATGCCTCGTCGACCAACAACGGTGTCACGAACGACGTCCAGCGAGTATCTTGCGACATCACCATCGACTGGGTTCGTCCGCTGAGTTTTGCCAAAATCGCCGTGTTCTCATCGAGCCCCTTATCAGCCCACCGCTGTAACGGAATCTCAAGTTGCCACGGTGTTTGTTGACTGAGACGCTGGACGATTGATGTTCGGAGCTCGTTGATTTTTGCGGTCGCATCCACGGCGTCCGCAGAGAGTTCCGTCAGTCCGATCGACAACCAAGCTTCTGCTTCCCACAGACGCCCCAGTTCTGCAAGCACGTTGGCGATCTGAATCGACGATGCCCCGGACGGATCATTGAGCACTTCTCGATCCGCTTGCAATTGCCGCAACCTCGATAACAGTCCTGCTCTTTTTCGTACGAGGCCGACGTCCGCAGATGAAGGATCCTGTTGGAGCATCGCGGAAGCGAGCTTGTCCCAAATCTGAACCTGGTCAAAATCTCGTTGAGCCGCCTGGGCGTACGCTTCCAACGCGATTTCCGGCTCTCCTGCGGTGTTTGCCCAATCGCCGAGAGTCAGCCAATAGTCTGCGTGGCCAGTGATGCCGCTTGGCAGTTTGCTACTCCAGTCCACCAATTGTTCGTGTTGGCCAGCTAGAACGAAAGCACGTCCCAACATCACCTGGGCGACAATATCATTTGGGTGCTGCGCAACAATTCGCTTCAGATTTTTGATGCAGTCGCTAAATTGCCCACGATCTAGATGAAAACGTGCTTTGCCAATCAGCGGACGCAAATCCGCAGGATTCCGTTCAGTCATCGCGACCAGCGAGTCCGCTTCTTGCGTTCGGCGAGCAGGATCTCCCAAGGTTTTCAGCAATTCCGCGTCAAAGTTTCGCTGCTGAACCAAAACATGAGCATGTTTCGCTGCTTCGCGATGACGTTCCGTTCCGAGCAAGAAGCTGTGCAGTAGTTTTCGCATGCCGAAATTCGTGGGCTCGGCCTCAACGCCATGCTCTAGAAGCTCGATCGCTTCAAATAATCGACCGACCGAAATCAGACCCGTGAATGCTTGTTGAATCCGAGCCTCTTGTTTGTATTGCGTCACGACACAAGCCTCAACAAGCAATTCCGCCGCCAACTTCGTTTGACCACTCATAAAAGCAGCTTTTGCTGCAATCTCAAGCGTAGCGGGATCGTCGGGGTTTTCGATCAATACACGTTCAATCAGTGCTGCAGCCTCCGGCCATTGCTGAGCATTGGCATGAGCTTGCATCTGTTGGATTGCTGAGCGACTCTCGTCGGAGGAAACTTTCGAGTGGACATCGCGACATCCTGCAAAACAAAGCAAGACGCAAACCGCGGCAATCGCCAAACCAAGTTGTCCAAACGTGGCCCCAAACGCAGAGACTGTATCCAAGAATTCTGCCTGTCGTCCGATCACCCGCGTCCCAGTTTGATACGGATACGCCAACGGACGAGCAAATGATTTCACGGTGTCGCTTTTCATTCGAGGCTGCAATTCAGACTTGCCGTACAAGAAAACGAAACCGGCAATATCGACGCAGTCATTAGGAGGTGGGAAACACTTCATTACCATGCAAGTCACGGCAACGCCAGAGCTCGCGTTTTGTGTTGAAGTGTCAGTCAATCACGGTGTTAGTCAATCACGAAGGAGTGTTATTGTAACCTCGTCACCGACCACCGGACGGTCGCAGCTGAAGTTTTGACAGCGGTAGAGTGTTGGTTTTCCATCAATCATTTCGCGATGCTGATTTAGCGAAGCGACCGGTCCCGATTCCGGAGCCTGGCCAATCACCCACGACAACGTAGCGTGCGGACGGTAGCGGCCGAGAAAACGCTTCCGCCACGCCGCCATGGTTTCAAGATCCGGGACGGCGAGCACCCACTGTTCGTGGTCGTGCAGCATCCGATCCAGCGCCGATAGTAACGCGCCACATGCCGCCGCTTGCGTCTTTAAAATAGGCCCCGCTAATTGCAGAGTCCGCTCGGCTGCATTGCGATAGGCATCCACGCCGGTCAATCGTGACAGCTTCAATAACGCAAGCGTCGCCGACGCATTTCCGCTGACCACACTGCCGTCATGCCAATCTTTGGTGCGAGTGATCAACGCCTCTGCATCATCCGCCGTGTAGAAAAACCCGCCTGATTCGGGATCTTCGAAGTGTTGGACCATCGTATCGGCTAACTCGACAGCCCGGCCAACCCAGCGGGCATGGCCCGTCGCTTCGAACAATGCCACAAAGGCTTCGGCCGTGTATGCATAATCGTCGACGTACGCATCGAGGTGGGCATCACCTTGCCGAAACGCATGATACAAACGCCCCTTTTCGGACGTCATCTGTTCCATCATGAATTTGGCCGAACGTTCGGCAATGGCAATGTAGTCGGGGCGATCGAGCACGCCGCCCGCGATCGCAAACGCCCGAATCGCCAATGCATTCCAACCCGCCAGGATTTTGTCGTCTCGCCCAGGACGCACGCGTATACAACGATGTTCACGCAGTTGCTCACGATCCCTCGCCAATTCGGCTGCCAAATCCAGATTGCCCAATTCGCTTGCCCAATCCGCTATCGACTTTGGCAGGTTGGGGATGTTTTTGCCTTCGAAATTCCCTGCTTCGGTGATGTCGTAAATCTGACAAAACCGTCCTCCGCGTTCGCCTCCGAGCACCGAGATCACTTCGGCAACGGTCCAAACGTAGTACTTGCCTTCGACTCCTTCACTATCCGCATCCTCGCTGCAGTGGAAACCGCCGGAGGGGTCACACATTTCGCGAGCAAGATAGTCGAGAATCTCCGTCGCCACATTGGCATGCCGCTCGTGTCCGGTCACTTGGAACGCGCGAACGTAAACTTCGGCGAGCAACGCGTTGTCGTACAACATTTTCTCGAAGTGGGGCACCAACCATTGAGCGTCGACACTGTAACGAGCGAATCCGCCGCCGATGTGATCACGAATCCCGCCGGCGGCCATCGCATCGAGCGTCAATTCGGCTGCGTTGATCAATGCTTCGTCCCCAGCGGTTTGCCCGCGACGCAGCAACAAATCAAGATCGGTGGCGTGCGGAAATTTTGGCGCCGCCCCAAAACCGCCACGTTCTCGATCGAGGACGTCGAGCAAATGGTTCGTCGCGTCACGAATCACCGAATCGTCGGGCATCGACGTTGCGGGTTCGCTAACTCCAAGTGCCAATTGCCCGAGGGATGAGGTGACTTGCGCGGCATGCTGCTCGACTTCGCTGCGACGGTTTTGCCAAGCGTCCGCTAACGCATCAAGGATTTGCGCGAACCCCGGCATGCCCCGCTGGGGCGATGGGGGCCAATAGGTGCCAGCGTAAAAAGGTTGTTTCTGGTGATTGAGGAATACACTCATCGGCCAACCGCCGCGGCCGGTCATCAGCTGCACCGAGTTCATATAGATTTGATCGATGTCGGGACGCTCTTCGCGATCCACCTTGATCGAAACAAAATACTTGTTCAGAAATTCGGCGATCGCGGCGTTTTCGAAACTCTCGTGTTCCATCACGTGGCACCAATGACAGGCCGCGTAGCCGACCGACAAAAACACGGGCAGATCCGCATTTCGCGCTTTCTCAAACGCTTCTTCCCCCCATGGATACCAATCCACCGGGTTGTTTTGGTGCTGAAGCAAGTAGGGGCTTAACGAAGATGAAAGACGATTCATGATTGAGGCACCCGATGCTTGTTTGGGGAAAGCGTTCCGCGGTTGCTTGTGGAAAGCGTTCCGCGTTAACTAAACGTCCGTCACGGAGCGAGACGGTTTGCGAGATCGTTCGACAGAGGGCCGAAAATGAGGACGCGACACCGGCGGATGTTCCACAGCAACGTCTGCTTGCTCCGCCATCGCAGCTCGCTGCACCGGACTCTTGGCGGCCGCATCCAAATCACCCAAATATTCTTCACGCACCTTGGGATGTTCCTTGACTTCATCCGGGCTTCCGTCAATCAACACTTGGCCTTGATAGATCACATAACAACGATCCACCGTGCCCAGAATTTCACGGGCGGCATGGTCAGTAATCAAAACGCTGATCCCGCTATCCCGCAACTGCTTGATCACACTTTGAATCGACTGGACGGTGACCGGATCGATCCCCGCAAACGGTTCATCAAGCATCACGATTTTGGGATCCGAGACCAAGCAACGGGCAATTTCCAAACGACGTCGCTCACCGCCGCTCAGCCCCGCAGCACGGCTTTTGCGAATGTGAGTGATGTTAAATTCTTCGAGCAATTGTTGTGTGCGATGTTTCCGAGCCGCGCGATCCATCCCTAACAATTCTAACAGCGCCGAGATGTTTTGTTCGACCGAAAGCTTTTTGAACACGCTGGGTTCTTGGGGCAAATACCCCATGTGCCCGTCCCGTGCCCGGCGGAACATGGGCCAATCGGTCACGTCGGTGCCATCCAGGAAAACGCTGCCGCGATCCGGTTCGACCATCCCGCAAATCATGCGAAAACTGGTGGATTTTCCCGCCCCGTTTGGACCGAGCAATCCAACAATTTCCGCCTTGTCGACGTGCAGATTGACTCCGTCCACGACACGGCGACGCCCATAGGTTTTCTGCAAATCGACAGCCTGCAGAATCGGTCGATCTTCGGAAATTGCATCCATGCTGTTTCTGCTCTTGAAAAAGAAAGGGGTGCGGAGAATGTCAATCTAGCGGATCAACTTCATGCGGCGAAAATTAGGAGTGAAGGGAACCGGTTGATTCCACGAATGCGGCCAAAACACCAACAGTGCCTTGCCCACCAACAAATCGCGAGGAACGAAGTCCGCTCGGGCCCATGCGTCTGCTTCGGCGGTCATTCCCGGACGCAACTTCGTGCCGGCCCAACAGCGTGCATCTAAACTTTCGGGGCTGTTGTCGCCCATCGGGAAGAACTGATCTTCCTCGAGCCGAAAACTGACGCTACGCCGTGTCTGCCAGCCTTCGAAATCGGACCACTGCTCCGGCTCGGCCATCACCTGCTGAAATTCAGCCATCAACCGTCGCATCAATTCTTGATTGCGAAAACTGAAACGTCCGTTGGTCAAATCCCGCAGCTCTTCGATTTCGTAATCGTACATACCGGCATCCGAGGACTTCGTGGCGATATAATATTTGTCACGATCGATACGTAGATGATGAACCGTGCTGGTTCCACCACGTACGGCGACACCCAAGGGTGCGGCATCCAGCGGTTTTCCGGCGCTGACGTAATGAGGGTGATTCTCGTCGTCGGAGAGAAATTCACGCGAATCGTAGGTCGTGGGAGCATCGAATTCGACAATCGAATCATCCACCCACAACACGATTTGGTCGTCACAATTGCTGAACCGCACGTGATGTCGCGAGCCCGCAGTAAACGTCGTGCGCGCTGTCGGATGCAGATTCGGTTTTTCGCCATTGGCACTGAACCCGCGTGTGTCATCCTCACCAATGCTCAGCACCGCGGTGCCGGAGGTCAAATCGATCGTGCAACGATAGGGGATGCCGGCTTCGACAATCTCGAAAACCACTTCCTTGCTTTCGGCTGAGGTTTCCACATCCGTTTCGAGAATGAGATCCCCCACCCAGTGGACGCCGTCACGCGACAGATCGCTTGAACCGTACGAGGCCCGTCCATCAAACTGCTCGGGCCCCTTGCCCGATTCAAACGAGGGGCTAAATGTCCCCGACGAATAGCCTCCGTTTAGCATGCGTGCGATTCGCGAAAACCAGCCCGACCGAGTCGGCAGCAGCGTGGGACGTTCGTCGTACACATAATCGGCATCCACGGTGACGTAGGATCCGTAGGCGTA
>NZ_ANOG01000655.1 GCF_000346295.1 Rhodopirellula maiorica SM1
CTTGACGACACCATTTGGCGAAACAGCGGCGGGCATGCGACGCTGGCAAGCTATGGCGGATCGCTAAATAAAATTCCCGACGATCACCTCGACTTCTTTCGCTCGCTACGAGCATTCTACGAAGTCGAGGAATCGATTTTTGTTCACGCAAACTATGTCCACAGCGTGGCAATGCCGCTGCAAGACGAAGCGACGATGTTCTGGAAACATCTCGATTTCCCTCACCCGCTGCCTCACTGCAGCGGCAAACGCGTCTTCCTTGGCCACACGCCTCAGCCCGGCGGCAACGTGTTGGATTCGGGATACTTCGTCTGCATCGACACCTATTGCTTTGGGGGGGGCTACCTAACCGCGATCGAACCGGCGACCGGCGAAACCATCCAAACCGACCGCCATGGCCACGCACGCCGCACACCGATGCGAACGATTGCTGACCGATTCGGTAAAGCAACCCGTTTTCTGGGAAGCAAAATTCAATCGCTCACACGCCCCAAGTCGTGATTCCTCTCTGATGCTGCGTGGCATCACAGCGACCGATAGCTAAGCAGCTAGACAAGAGTCTTTCCGTATATCAGCCGCTTTGGCGTTAGCAGGCTGTTGATTTTGTCGTACGACGGACTTCCTAGTCCGTCGAATACAACAATGACGGACGAGGTAGCCCATCAGCCACCCCTTGCCACAGAAAACTTCATTAAATCAACAGCTTAGAAAAATCCCAAACGATTCAGTTGCCAGCGGAATGGCTTGAAGTCCCCGGTAATCCCGAAGGCCAAATCCTGAATGCTGTCACGATTCGCATCACCCCGAACGCAATTAGCGGGCAGCATTTAGAAATTTCTGGATTGCCGATGGCAGTGGCGATTCAAACTGGACCTCTTCCCCCGTCACCGGATGGGTAAACGCCAGCGAGCGTGCGTGCAGAGCGATTCGCTTACGAACCCAAAACGGATGCGACGCTCGCTTGGCTTGATACCGCGGATCCCCCAACACCGGGTGCCCAGCGTCGGCAAACTGAACGCGAATCTGATTTCGCTTTCCGGTTTCCAACTGAACTTCGACCAAGGTGGTATCGGCCATCCGCCGGACGACGCGAAAGTGGGTGATTGCGGTCTCGGTATCACGCGATTTCTTGGTCACGTATCGGTCCAAATTGCTGCCCGTTGCGAGGTGGGAATGATAGGTCCCTTCGTCATCCGCAATCACGCCAGCCACGATTGCGGTGTAAACTCGCTGAGGCTTTCGCTGCTTGAATTGCTCAATCAGCTGCTTCGCGATCGCTTCATGCTTTCCGAAGACCAACAACCCACTGACTTCGCGATCAAGCCGGTGAACAACACACGCTTCCTTTTGACTTCGCGAGTGACTGAGGTAAATCGAGACGCGGTCGACCAACGAATTGGGTTCTCCGTTATCGGTGGGGACGGTCAGGGTGCCGGCCGCCTTGTCGACTACGATCAGGTGCTCGTCTTCAAACACGACGCTAAACGTGCGATCGTCCCACGTTCGTTTTTTCTCGCGATACCGTTGATGAGGATCAAACCGCAACGAAACCACGTCACCGACCTTCACCGATCCCGCGATTCCTTTGCAAGGATGTCCGTTCACTGAAACGCAGCCGTGATCGAACATGCCCCGCACCTGACTGCGAGAAACTCCTGCCAAATCACGGACGATCAAATCGATCCGCCCCGCTTTCTCTTCGTCGACGGTCAATGAAAGCGTTTTAATCGGCATGGGAAAATCGGGGTCAAAACGAAAAGGCAAAAATTAGAAAAGCACCTCCGCAGGTGCCCCAAGCTCCGCATTATCGCTGGCAAACGCGATTTTCGCCAGGACGGTGCTTGCGCTGCGATGCCAAATCAACCACCGTTGGTTTGTCTGCCGCTTTGCACCATACTTCTAAACTGCCACGGCTAGATTGCTTGGCACTGCTATCCTTCTCTTTTTTCTTAAAACCAGCTTTTTCCACCACGCATTAACAACGAGATTTTGATGAAAACGATTCGCTGGGGACTGATCGGATGCGGCGACGTTTCGCGAAAACGAGTCGCGCAGGCGATTATCGATACTCCAGGCAACGAACTCGTTGCCGCCTGCCGACGCGATCCCGACCGTTTACAAGAATTTTGCGACACGCTCTCGATTGCTCGCGGTTACACCGATGCCCGCGAATTGATGAACGACGCCGACATCGATGCCGTCTACATCGCCACTCCGGTGCGGGCCCACCTGCCGCAAACCCGAATGGCTGCGGCCGCGGGAAAACATGTCTTGGTCGAAAAACCGATGGGAATGAACGTCGCCGAATGCGACGAAATGATTGACGTTTGTGCCAAGGCCGATGTCAAACTGGGGGTCGCCTACTATCGTCGGTTTTATCCCATCATCGATCGCATTGAAACGCTACTGAAAAGCAATGCCATTGGTACTCCGATGGCGGTTTCTGCGGTCACCGCGACGCCGCTTTCTATGCAAGCGGGTGACGAAGGCTATTGGCGAACGTCACTGGCCGAAAGTGGTGGCGGTGCATTGATGGACGTCGGCAGCCATCGCATCAACGTCTTTCTGCACCTATTTGGGCCAGTCGCCGAGGTCAAATCGATCTGCGGTACCGTCGCGGCAGACTACGAAGTCGAAGACACCGCAACCGTACTAATGCGTTTCCAGCAA
>NZ_ANOG01000656.1 GCF_000346295.1 Rhodopirellula maiorica SM1
AGCATCCCTCGTACATACGAGCGGTAATTTGTCCGATATTCACCGCACTGCTTGCTGCCGAATTCGACATCCGACTATCAGCGGGACGACAGTTCGAAGCGTTGAGAATTTCAACGGTTTTCTGGCCATAACTTGGAACGTGAATTAGCCCCCCCGTGTCACCCAACGAAGGGATGATAAATCCGGATCCCATGTTGCAAAGCATGACCTCAGAACTCAGATGACGTCAAATCGATTCAGCGGACATCAAGGCCTACAAAGTCGGAGTCAGAGAAAAAAATTTTCCGACATAGACAGAGGTGGCTGGCACCACCCAGGAACGAGCGGACGTTTTCCCCATGTTTTTCGGCGTAATGGATCGGGCAAACGACCGAAGCCGCGGGCGGCTTGTTGTTTTATTGAGCCGCGACGCGCCAGCGGCCGGGTACAACGCACTAAGTGGGTGCCTTACGGCCCACGGCTCACCGTTACGATCTAATCGTTTAACAATCAGCCGAAGGCGTATTCGCATCCGTTAGCGTACGCCTATCGGCTGACGGTGACAGGCTAGAAGCCTATCCCACTTTTAGGCGACAGATCTTTCGCGGGAGCGAAAGGCGACGATCGATCATACGTTGACCACCTTTTCGATCACAGCGTTAATCTCCGCAACACGTCCCTCCAATTCGAAGCGTTCGCTTGCTTCGCAACTGGCCCGCGCAACAATCTCGCTTACATCAACGTTTCCGTTCAGGATCGTCCTAATCGCTGCAACCAATTCCGACTCGGAACCGGGAGTCACCAGCCATCCATTTTCGCCGTTGCGAACGATTTCTGACGCCCCGCCACCACGAGTCGCAATGATTGGACGTCTGGACATCATCGCTTCGACTATCACACGGCCAAAGGGTTCCGCCGCAGTAGAACAATGGATCACGATATCGGTCGTCTGCATCAATTCCGCAACATCGCTGCGAAACCCCATGAAATGAACTCGTCCCTGCAACTCGGGTTCATCGGCCATCTGATGAAGCTGTGCCACGTAATCGTGTTCGTCGAACAACGCATCCCCCACCAACATCAAATGCACCCCCGGCAATTGCCGAAGCGCCTGGATCGCCACATGCTGACCCTTCCAGGGGGAAAAGCGACCAAACAATGCCACCACTGGTGTATCTCGAATGCCACCAATAGCGACCGGCAACACACTGCGGTCTTGATTATCAGAAGGATTCGCATCCGCCGGCTCGGCCGCCGGACATGCCACCACGCTGGTCAATCCGATCGATTGCCGAATCGAAGACCGCACATTCGCTTCATTTTGGATCGCTGATTGAAATGGGCTAGCGTCGATGCCGTTGTAGACCACTGTGATCTTTCGATCGTCACCACCTCGTTGCACCAGTGACGCCTTACTGGCATTCGAATTCGCGATCACATGTGTCGAAAACCGTGTGGCCAGAAAGACCAGCAGACTCAGATTCGAACGACTGAAGTGTTCCGGGGCCAAGATATCATGCAGATGGTAGATCACCGGTTTACGCGAGATCCATCCCGCGATCGTCGAAACCACCAACGCCTTTGCGGTGTTCGCGTAGATCACATCGACTGATTCCGCCGCGGAGGCGACGTTGCGAGCCAATCGCATCACATCCAACGAAGACGCCAGTTTGCGAAACAAGCCGCTCGATTTGCGGATGGACGAGCCGCCGGCTCCGAGCGTAAACACCGAGACGTCGACATCACAATCACGCAATCGCTGCACAAACGGACCGTCTTGGAACAACAGCACTCGATCGGCACGGTTCTGGCGACGCCGCACAATATCCAATAGACACAGCTCGGCGCCACCGAGTTGTGCAGTTTGGTCGACAAATAGAACGGCCGGCTTCGAATGAGTGGAGTGAGGAATCAAGAGTGGCAGTGGGGGAGAGGGGAGTTGGGAGTTGGGAGGGCTGGTGACCTAGAACTTGAACGTTGCAAAAACGACTGTCGCCCGACGACTCCGCTCGTCGGTTTTCCGTTTATGTGCAACACCACCAAAAGTCTTGGCGACTTTTTACATTGTCGTTGATCGCTCCGCGATCATTACGCCGTGGATCTTGCCGAGAATCCTCGGACATTATCATCGCGATGACAGGCTAGAAGCCTATCCCACAAAAGTCTACGCGACTTTCGCTACTTTTTTCTTATCTTTTTGCCATCCATTTTTTTGCCGTCGACTTCCCTACATCACCCCTCCGTCGCAATGACAGGCTGGAAGCCCATCCCACTTTTCAAAAAGTCTTGGCGACTTTCGCTACGGTGCTGTCCCTTATCTTCCTACCT
>NZ_ANOG01000657.1 GCF_000346295.1 Rhodopirellula maiorica SM1
GACTTTACTGTTTTCCTAAGCCAGCTTCGGTATTGCCACCCAGTTCAAGTGCATAGGGATCCCACACGGGCATTTCGTTTTCGCTGATCCCCATGCCCAACGCCGTATTGCGCCCGAGGTGTTGATCGGGGAAAAAGAAGACACGGTCACCGCGTTCGTATGCCCACTCCATCACCGCACGAGCATTGCTGCTGGTGCAGACGATTCCACCATGGCGACCGCAGAACGCTTTCAAGCTAGCGGCACTGTTGATGTACGTCACCGGGATGACGCGATCGGTATCGATCACTTCGGACATGTCTTCCCATGCCTCTTCGACTTGCTTGATCGCTGCCATGTCGGCCATCGAACAGCCCGCGGCCATGTCGGGCAGCAGCACGGTGACGCGCTGGCCATCTCGCTGAGCCAATTTCTCGGGGCGATTTGCCAAGATGTCGGCGGTTTCGGCCATGAAGTGAACACCACAGAAAACGATGGTGCGGCAGGTCCGGCTGGCCGCAGCCATTTCGCTCAACTTGTAGCTATCGCCGCGAAGATCGGTATGCGCGATCACTTCGTCTTGTTGGTAGTGGTGTCCCAAAATCAGAAGCGAATCGCCTAGCTCGGATCGAACGGCTTCGATGCGGGCTTGCAATTCT
Organism: Rhodopirellula maiorica SM1; assembly: GCF_000346295.1. Taxonomy (GTDB): domain Bacteria; phylum Planctomycetota; class Planctomycetia; order Pirellulales; family Pirellulaceae; genus Novipirellula; species Novipirellula maiorica. The sequence goes on from NZ_ANOG01000657.1 coordinate 639, forward strand.
TCGGGCTGAAGCGTGCGGTAAGACGCCAGCGAGTGGATCGCGTCTTGGTCATGTTGGGTGATGGTCGCGTTCAACGGATATCCTTCGATAACAAAAAAGCAGTGGGCAATCTCAGCCGCATCACGGCAGTACGCCTCTATTGATTCTACCCCGAAACCCCACATTTGATCGATGGGCCTTGCCGGCGGCGATTATTCAGATTCGCCCTGCTCGGCAATTTTCTCTTTCAGCAATCGCACCGCAGTGTGATAGATCTCGACCTCAGGAGCCAATTCGGCGGCTTTTTCCAGTTGAGACAACGCTTCGCCGTATTTCCCGGCCTGATATAACGCTAATCCGTAACGGTATTGCAGATGAGCGTTATCAGGAACCAAGCTGGCATCTCGGGCGATCAGCGGCAATTCGGCTGCACGAAGCTGCTTGGCGAGCGCGGTCATTTCACCGGCTTGCGGCCCATTGCCCTGAGCCAACGTATCCAACAATTCGGCAAAATTGGACCTAGCCCCGGTCGTGTTCGGCTCGACACGGATCGCATCCTGATACGATTCGATCGATTCGCCGTAGCGGCCAAGTTGCTCGGCCAATGCCGCCCACATCATGTGCGCGCCCGCTCGGTCCGCCGTGTTCATCAAAGTTGCCTTGACACTGCGAGCGGCCAATTCGACTTGGCTTCGTTTTGTCTCGTCCAGTTGCCGCACAGCACCGGTCGCGATGATCACGCGAGTCGCCTCGTCACGCACCGGTTTCATTTCGTCCTCGAGCAATGGAAACAGATCCTTCGCAATCCGCTCGGGCGATGCCATCATGTAAACCGTCACCGCGGCCGTGCGAACCAACGGATGCTCGGCCTCTTTCTTTAACAGCTCACGCGCAACCGGCAACGCCTCGGCGACTCCTGCTTGACCAAGCTCGGATAATGCGGTGGCGCGAGCGTACGCAGGAACCTTATCGTCCGTCTCCGTGACCAAGCTAACCATGGCATCGACCGCCCCAGGTTCGCCAGCACGAAACGCAGCGAACGCTTCGCCGAAATGCGGCGGCGTCGCGCGTTGTTCGCCATACCATTTATCGCAAGCATCATCACACCACTGATCGACTTTGGCGACCGCATCGGCAACGTCCTCGTTACCCATCTCGGCCAACCGCAACCAATCGGCGTACTGGTCGATTTTTTCGAGTGTCGCCGGATCCAACTCGTTGCGAACGTCTTCGATGTGACAGCTGCTGCACGCGTTGGGTGTTCCGATTTTCACGGACAAATCGGGTCGTGGAATCCGCAAACTGTGGTCACGTCGTGGATCGACTTCCATATACGTCGTGTGCGGCATATGGCAATTCACGCACATCGCCCCGGCCGTCCCAGGCACATGATGGTGATGCGACGGCACATCGTATTTGCCCGCAGCATGTTGGTGGCACGATGTGCAAGTTTCGTTGCCTTTGTGTTTTAGCTCCAACGAGTGTGGATCGTGACAATCGCTGCAGCGGATGTTCTTGTGATACATCTTGCTTTGAATAAACGAACCAAACACGTAGACTTCGTCTTTGATTTGCCCATCGGCATGATAGGTCGCGGGACTCATCAGCTCCAACGCATAGTGGTCGAAATAGGTGTCGCCACCGTGAAAGTTCCCGTCCAAGACACCACGTCGACTGTGGCACGGAGCACACGTTTCGATTTGCGGTTGGTTGCTTTCGCCTTTTAGTTTGGTCAGCCCGTAACCGTAGCGGCGGTCCCAGAACAGCGATTTGCTGGTGGCAAGTTCCACATGCAGGCTGCCGGGACCATGACAGGCTTCGCAGCTGACATCGATCTCGGAAAACGTCGTATGGTAGCGGTTCGCTTTCGGATCAAAATTGGTTTTCAGATTCGTTGAATGGCAATCGGCGCACATCGTTTGCCAACGCTGTGCAATTCCAGTCCAATGCAGCGGATCATTGGGTTCGAGTTTGTCGTTGACGTCAGGCGGACGCAGATAGAACCATCGCTTCGCTTTGGTGTCCCAGCTAATCCT
>NZ_ANOG01000658.1 GCF_000346295.1 Rhodopirellula maiorica SM1
GGCGAGTCGAATATTTTGCGACTCGAGGACTTGAACGAGATCATCCATCACGGCGCGGTTGGTGACCGCAGACTCATGAATTTCCAGCACAAGATTGGCGTTGCCCGCCATCTCGCGTGCTTTGATCAGCGATTCGATCAATCCTTGAACGTCCCCGATTTCCTTGGGGTGTGTATTGACGAACAACATTGGGCTCTCAGGAAAATCGCGTCCTACGCGAATCCCCTCCCAGCGTAGCAGGCGGCTCAATTCGACTTCGAGACTGAGTTGTTCAGCTGCTTGAAACATCGCGCCAACGGACTCGAGTCCAAACACGCTTCCTCGCCCGAGAATTTCGTGCCCAATCATCTCGTGACTGTCGCTGTTCAAATCCACGATGGCTTGAAAGTGGGGTCGCACCAGACGCTCGGACATCAGGCGGTCAAATTGGACTAGCGCCAAGGCTTGGTCACAAATATTTTCCGCGATAGTACCGTTGGTCGCTCCGGTCACCGATTGACGATAAACACGAAAAGGTGCTTCGGCGAAATGAATAAGATCTTCTTCGCTGATTCGAATGCTTTGATGCGGTTCGACCCGCTTCCCGTTAACGTAAGTTCCATTGGTGCTGCCAAGATCAGTCAGCTGGAGAGCTCCGTCGCGGAT
>NZ_ANOG01000659.1 GCF_000346295.1 Rhodopirellula maiorica SM1
TACCACCGGCAGCGGAACACGATCCCAAAGCGATCGAGATGTTTCGCGGATGGATCGCCGAAGGCGCCCTGCACTGCGAATTGAACGTCGGGCACTGGCACCAAACTACCGATACGGACGAACGCCAAGCATGGGGCGTGATCCTAGCGGACTTGGCACGCCAGGTCGCTAAATCGCTCGAAGAGGCCACTGGGATGGATCAAAGCATTTCATTGCAGTTAATACTGCAATCGTTTGCTGCCGATTTCGATGGGCCTGATACTGAGGGCGCCGATGCGGACGCCGTGGATAAATCCTAAGAAGCCTGATAATGATCGAGGCTTTTGAAATCAAAGACCGAAGTCGTGGAATCCGTTGTCTTGGAAACGGACCATCAATCGGATGAGTCCCGCTTGGTTCTCAACTCCTAATTTTCGCATGCCCGAGTTGCGGCGATTCTCGATCGTTTTGTCCGAGACATCGAGGATTTTTGCCATGTCTTTGACCGATTCGCCTTTGGCAACCAACACTGCAACTTTCTTTTCGCGATCATCCAATCGCACAAATTGTTCCCAAACGCGAGCAAGGTCCAAGAGCCGCAGCGCACCGGGGTTTTCGGTTTGCACTTCGACAATCCGAGTTACACCCAAAATGGCGGCACGCGTGTGACCGCTGCCCAGCAGGGACCGTTTGATCGTGCGTAACAGCAGCATGCGTCCGTGTTGATCGCGGCCGAGGTGTTCAAAATCAACACTCGTGCAGCCTTGCATAATCAGTGCATCCGAACTTTCCGCCACCGGTTTGATGGTTTCGTTCAAAAAGTCGGAACTGAAGCGTCCCACCGAACTAACGTCGCCAGCAAACGTGTGCTCATAGGCCTTGTTGGCCAACAACATCTGTCCGTCAGCAGATTTGATGTAGATCGGATCATGCCAAGAATCAATCAGCACGTTGAGTGGATTGCGAGAACGGATTGCACCCACTAGATCCTTAACAAGCTGCCCGACTTCGGCTTGGAAAGAAGTTTCGTTGATGTTGGGAATCAATGTGCTGGAGGATGGCATCGGACAATCTCACTTAACGAATTCAAAAAATTAGGAAACCGATTAGAAAAGGCGACAAGTCGCTAGCAATGTTCGTCCGCCATAAAGACTTGCATTCAAAATCCGCGAACTTGGTTACTTCACAGCAAGAGTTGCCCAAGACCACTGTGGCGTCGAAACGCCCCTTGCGTGAAGATGACGCGTGACTATCACCCTCTGTCAAATAAGTATCGCACAATTGGGTTCGGTTATAAGAGAAAAACTTTCGAATTTCAGAAAAATGCGGGTTAGCGCATCGAAGCATTTTCGCTGCCAATGCGGAGAATTGCATGAGAAAAACCCATGAAATTACGTGAAATTTGGCGTTAAGAGAGCACGCCGAGGAGACGGTTTCACGAAGAATTTTTTCGGATTGCGGTCTCGATCCTTGCCCGAATTTTTCGATCTTACGTCAAAAAATATCGTCAGCAGTTCGAATTTCGGTAGACAAAGCGATGGAGTGTCCATGCTTTGCTCGCTTTTCCGGTCACGCTTTCGGATAGCCGATATCTCGACAAGGGAGGTGACGTCGTTTTGTGCACGCACTCAACCAAACAGCTTGGCGATTGGTTTCCCGTTGTCGGTAACCGGGACAGGGCGGTCACCGTCGTAGAGGTATTTGCCGTAGTCGATTCCGACTGATGCACAAATGGTGGCAAAGAAATCGGGGACGCTGACGGGATCGGAGACGATCTTTTTGCTCAGTTCGTCGGTTTCGCCATAGGCACCACAATGATTTAGCCCTCCACCGGCTAACACACACGAAAACGCCCGGCCTTGATGACCACGGCCTCCTGCACTGTCAAACTCCGGTGGTCGGCCGAACTCGGTCGTGATCACGATCAACGTTTTGTCGAGCAATCGCTTTTCTTGCAGATCGATAATCAGTGCTGAAACGGCCGTATCAAGCTCTCGAATCAATTCGTGCTGATTCAAG
>NZ_ANOG01000660.1 GCF_000346295.1 Rhodopirellula maiorica SM1
CTTTCTGGCCAGGGTCGCTGTAGGCAGCCTTGTTCTCATGCGACGCACGCACTGCTTGTGTCCACACGGACCTCTTCACACTCCGGGGGGCCGGCGACGGGAGTGATAATAAGTTGAGGAGGTCGTTTGTGTCCTCATTTCAAAGGAGGTTTACAAGCAGACGTCACACGCTACTCGCTTGCAAACATCAACGTATCCCAGCGCAGCGAGCTGAAACCTCCTTCACGATTGTTGCGACGATTGCGGTTGCGACGACCGCGTGAACGAGAACCCTCGCGATCGCGTTCACCGTTGCGGATCGCAAGCATCGCTTGCTTTGTGAATTCCGCTGGTAAACCTTCGCGGTGATAATAGTGGTTGTAGACTCGTTCATACATTGGACGCAGTCGTCCACGGTCTTCGGAGATTTGCTTGTAGTGGTAGCGTCCCTCGACACTGCGAAACGGTTCATACCGCACATCAAACCCTAGGTTGTACTTTGCGGTGTATTCGAACCCGAGTAACAAGCGATTGTCCTTTGCCGAGTACAAATCGACCCCTTGGTTCCAAGCCGTCTCGCAGGTGTTCGCGAGAAATTCTAATCCCATTTGCGTGTGAGCTTGATCACGTCCCGATTCTTGGCACTCACCAAAGTCGTTGAAATAGTTTCCAATCGCACCGTTGCCTTCGCCATCAAGAAAATAGTTCACTGCCCGATCAAACATCTCGCGATCGTCCAGGAAAACGCCCATTGCGATCATCGTTTGTAACATCGACGCATCCCAATTGCCGTTGGCCGTCGGATAGAAGTCTTTGATGATCGGGTACCACACCTTGCGTGCCATCTCGCGAAATTGTTCCTGTTTCGCCTCGGGCCATCCGTCCCAAGTGTGTCGCAACAACTCGGCGGCGTTACAAAACAAGTGTCCTTCCATGCCAACTAGCAACCTAGCGTCGTGATTCTTGATCGTCTTGAGTGTCGCTGACCAAGCATCAATGATTTCGGCTGCTTTACGGGCATGCCGCTGGTCGCCAGACAACACCCAACGCAGCGACTGCGTATAGGCTGCTGCGGCATCGTTGGAAAATTCCGACGAACCGATATTTGGATTGTTGCTTGGACCTCGCTCGACATGGGCTCTCGGACTCGGCTGATAATCCAGGCTGGCGATACGCGATTGCTGCAACTTCTGCCACTCACCAGACCAAGGCTGTTCGCCGGCGGCAATCTTGGCTTTGACAAAGTCGATACGTGCGGCGCTGTGTGCGATTCCTGGGTGCACGAATCCGTTTTCACCGGAGCGATTCGTCGGGGTCGACGATGTCGTATTTCGCGGAGGATTGTCGCCGCAGCAGCATGAGGCCCATGCACTGACAAGAGTAATTGCAACAACGGCAAGGTTTGGTTTAATCGTTCGCAAGATGGAAGTCATGGCTTTCAACAAAGTTCGAATTGAATATTGGGGCAATGATATTACTTCTTAGCTTAACCGCGTTTGTCGCTGTGGGAAGGTTTTAACCCTCGTGATGCTTGGGCCAACAAATCAAACACCACTTCGGTTGTCGCAGCACCCGGCGGATGCGCCATGCCCCTCTTCCCAATGGCTCGGCGGTACGCCCTACTCAAAGTGCCATGCTTCGCAGCCTATTTCGATGCTCCGCTACTTAGCGTTGAAAGTACCAAATTGATCTCGCGGGCGACCTTCTCTGCCAAATACGCGTACCCTGCCGCTGTGAAATGGACATCGCCTTTTTTCTGCTGGATTTCAGGCAGTTTTTGCAAGGCATGAGTATGCAAATCGTTGATCCGGATCCCGTTCATTCTCATGATTGATTCGGCGATCAAATTGTATTTGATTTCATCGCCTACCTTTCGTCCGGCCTCATGTTCCGGAACTGGCGTGGTTGCACACCAGATCAACGTTGCATCGGTTTGCTTAAGACGATCCACCGCTTGCTGCAGACTCTGCCGATATTGATCCGGGCTGGCGGTCAGCGTTCCCTTGACTTTGTCGCGATGCCCTTGTGTTTTTGATTCTGGATTTCGGTAGCAAATGTCCCATAACCCCCAATTGAAATGGATGACATCCCAAGTCCGATCCCCAAGCCAGTTGTCGAGGTTTTCGGTTCCATACGCGGCATATTTTCCATTGGATGGAATCCTAAAAACGTCCGCTTTTCCCGCCAACAGCTTGCGAACGTCTACGGTATACCCGATCGATATGGAATCGCCGATCAATAGAACGTTGGGTCGATCTGGATCATCCTTGGGATTCGCAAATGCCTTCGAGAATTCTTTCCCTGTATACAGCTCGTCTTTGCTTGCCAGTTCTTGTCCCGATGCGACGACCGTTGTCGCCAACAAAAGGACTCCGCACAATGTTTTTCGAATCAACCAATGCATCAAATCACGCTCCGTTCTCATTCGCTAATCGCTTGTTACTGCACCTGTCCGAAAACCGATTTCAGATCATAGGTTTCATTCTTTGACGTGTTGAGGGTTACCGTTTTATCGCCGTAGCGAACGGTGCAGGGGTTGCCAAGTTTGGAATGTAGCGTTGCCGAAGTGAGGGCTCCATTTTTCCACTGCATGTCAACTTCAAATCCGCCGCGTGCACAAAGCCCTTCGACCGATCCATCCGCCCACGCTTTGGGCAGAGCGGGAAGCAGATCGATCTTTTCTGTATGCGATTGCAACAGCATTTCAGCCATTGCGGCGGCCCCGCCAAAGTTGCCGTCGATTTGAAAAGGCGGATGTTTATCAAACAGGTTGTTATGAGTGGATTTCGCCAGCAGCAGTCCGATGTTTTCATGAGCCTTTTCAGCATCCAAAAAACGTGCCCAGAAATTGATGATCCACGCTCGGCTCCAACCGGTGTGACCGCCTCCTTTAGAGA
>NZ_ANOG01000661.1 GCF_000346295.1 Rhodopirellula maiorica SM1
CGAGCAAGGACGCTTCTCCGCCTGTGCTCCGTTGATGTTTGATGCCCAGGCCGATCGCGTTTGGAGAGGGATTGACGATGGCACGATGCAGGATGTAAGCGAAAAATGGATCGATCCTTCGGTCCGTGGCCGTGGGCTCGGGTTGGTGGTCGGTCAAATTGACGAGCGTCCTGGGTTGGACGTTTATGTCGCCAATGACATGACGGTAAACCATCTTTGGTCTGGAGAAAGAGACGCCAGCGAGTTCGAGATGCGTGAACTCGGTTCGATCCGCGGACTTGGCGTCAATGGCAAGTCACAATCCCAAGCATCGATGGGAATTGCATTTGCCGATGCTGATGATGATGGCGATTTCGATTTGTATTTGACTCATTTTGCCAAAGAGCATCACACCTATTACGAGCAGCGGCGGCCTGGGTTTTGGGTCGATCGGTCGTTTCAAACCGGGTTGGCCCAACCCTCGATTGAAATGTTGGGGTTTGGGACACAGTGGTGTGATTTTGACAACGATGGTGCAAAAGAGTTGATTGTGACCAATGGGCACATCGATGATTTCCATCAGACTGGCGTTGCCTATCGGATGCCGGGGCAAGTCTTTCGACGAACGCCTGCTGGGAAATGGGAAGATTGTGATCGCGGATCGCTAGGAAGCTACTTTCAAATTGACCACCTTGGTCGCGCGTTGGCCATTGCGGATCTGAATCGTGATGGCCGAAGTGATGTGTTGATCACGCATCTGTACGAGCCGGTAGCGATGTTGATCAATCACACGGAAGGTTCGGGAAAGTCGATTCGTTGCACGCTCAAAAGCACGCGAACGCATCGTGATGCCATCGGGGCGGTGGTTTCCATTACGGTCGGCCAGCGGACTTATAGGTCGATGGTGAGTGCCGGGGATGGGTATATGTCCAGCAATGAACGAACGGTTTCATTTGGTGTTGGAGCGTCCGACCGGGTCGAGAGCGTTTCGGTCCATTGGCCTTCGGGGGGGATGCAAACATATGAAAACCTCCACAGCGGCGCGGAGTATCTAGTTGTCGAAGGCGAGCCAGCGTTCCGGTATGCGGATGACGGGGGGAAATAGTTTGTCGCGAACCAAGTGAGCGGTTCCGATTGAGCTTGTGTCGAGAAAATCGCACTTGCTAGGTTTGCCAGCATGGGATCCTTCGCTTTCAAATTGCAGCGATTTTTACGCAAAATACTGGCATTTTCGCTGCTGGTCGTGATTGGCTGCGCAGGCCGCGATTCGGTTCCCGATTTTCCGACCCAAAGTCCGCCTCCTTTTTCGCAAAGCGGCGATTTGCCGGTGAGCGAGCGTTGGTGGCACGAATTTGGCGATCCGGCATTGGATTACCATATCAACCAAGCGCTGGAGAGCAGTTTCACGCTCGCTGCAGCCCGACAACGGCTTCGTGCGGCAAGGGCGGTGGCCCGCCGAGAAGCTTCGGATCTGTTTCCGGATGTGAATGGCGTTGCCGATATCGGCGGCACCTTTGGCCCTGGCGCGGATCTTCAGAATTTTGTCTTTGGATTCGAGGCGGCCTACCCACTGGATCTTTGGGGCCAGATCGAATCGCGCGTGGAGGCTGAGCGATTGCGAGCCGCCGCCACACAGCAAGATTATCGCACGGTCGCCTTGACGCTTTCTGCGGAGATCACTCGGACTTGGTTTTCTTTAATTGAAGCCCACGCTCAACTTGGGTTGCTCGATGAACAGATCAAAACCAATCGCACAGGACTTCTCCTGCAAGAGTCTCGGTTTGGTTTGGGACTGATTCGTAGCCCCGATGTGCTTCGTCAACGTCAATTGGTCGAAGCGACGTTGGAACAGGAAGTCGTAGCAAAGGCACGCATCGAGGTGCTCGAGCATCAGTTGGCGGTGTTGGTCGGCCAGATGCCACAGTCGGCCCAGTATGATCCTGGAACCAAATTACCAGCATTGCCACCACTGCCGGCTACCGGATTGCCGTCGGAATTGCTGCAGCGGAGGCCGGATGTGCGCCGCGATTATTTGGCTTTCGCAGCTGCCGACCATGATTTAGCCGCTGCGATCAGCGACCAATATCCGCGTCTCAGTTTGACGGGATCGCTGCTCAACGTTGCGGATAGTCCCGAAACCATTTTCCGCGACTGGTTTGTTTCGATCGGAGGCCAGTTGATCGCTCCCCTCATCGACGGGGGACAGCGGAAGGCCGAGGTGGCTCGCACCTCAGCAGTGGTGTGTGAGCTCTTCAATCGCTATGGTCAAACCATGTTGATCGCATTTGGCGAAGTCGAAGACAGCTTGGCTCGCGAACGCTACCAGATCGAGCGATTGGGACATCTGGAAAAACAACTGGAATTAGCACGACAGGCGGCCGATCAGCTGCGTGAGCAATATCTGCTCGAGCCCGACACGGACTACCTTGCGGTGTTGACGGCCATTACAGCTCAGCAGCGTTTGCAACGCGAAATGCTCGCCGCTCAACTAGAATTAAGACTGATCCGAGTTACGCTGTACCTTGCGTTGGCTGGCAGTTTTGATCCACAGCCTCAAAACGCCCTCGATCCCGCCATTATCTTGCAACCCACCGTGCAACAGCCCGCCGACATGAATCCTGCCAATCTCATCGCATCGGAAACACTGGATATTGGTGAGGCCGATCAGGGAAACATTGATTTTAACTACTTTGATCCCAAAACCGACGAAGCGGAACTCGATGGATTGATCAACGAAGTTTCCGACTTGATGTTTCTAGAGACTCGCGACGATGAATAAGTCCCAATCGCCCCGTTCTTTGCGTTGGCTTGGGATCGTTGGGACCATGATTGCGTGTTTGGCTATCTTATCCGCTTCGGTCGCCGCCATCGTCGTCATCAATCGGACCGAGCCGACTGCGAAACAGATCAAAGCCACTCGCAAGTCCGCTGCGTTGGTCGAAACCATCACGGTCGAGCGAGGAAGTTTCTCGCCCACGTTGCGAGTGCTTGGGACCGTGCAGCCAGCTCAGGAGATCGTGCTTAGCCCTCGAGTAAGCGGCCAAGTGGTTGAAGTGTCGCCGCAGTTTTTGCCAGGAGGACGGGTTCGCAAAGGTGATCTGCTATTGCGCATCGATCCTGCCGATTTTGAAAACGCGCTGTCAATTGAAGAAAGCGAATTAGAACAAGCCGAGGCTTCGCTGAAGATCGAAGAAGGTCGACAGAGTTTGGCTCAAAAAGAGTTGAGGCTACTCGAAGGAACGATCGATGACACGAATCGCGATTTGGTGTTGCGGGCACCGCAGATTGCGTCGATCCGCGCGGAAGTCAATGCGGCCAAAGCGGCAGTGGAAAGGGCGAAGCTAGACTTGGCTCGGTCGAGTGTCTTGGCGCCCTTTGATGCCCAAGTCATCTCGCGATCAGTCAACGTGGGTTCGCAAGTGTCCCCTGGCGATGAACTTGCTCAACTCGTCGGTATCGATGAATATTGGATCTCTGCCGCTGTTCCGTTCCGCAGTCTGCGTTGGATTCAGTTTCCGACGTCCGATCAACCGGGATCCGAGGTGACGCTAAAAAATCCAGATGCTTGGCCCGTGGGAACTCAAAAACAAGCTCGCGTGGCGCGAATGATCGGCACCGTCGATGAACGGACTCGGTTAGCCCAAGTGCTAGTGGCTGTAGCGGATCCGTTGGGCGAAACGTCCGACACACCGCCGCTAATTCTTCAGTCGTTAATTGAAGTTCAGATCGAAGGTCGAGCGATCGAGGACGTGGTGCGTTTGGAACGTCGCTACGTTCGTGAGGGTGACACGGTTTGGGTGATGGAAGAAGGGCAACTGCAAATTCATGACACCGAAGTGCTTTTTCGTGATGCGGAATATGCATATATCGGCGATGGGCTGAGAAGCGGTGACGAAGTTGTGACAACCACGTTGGCGACCGTGGCCGAAGGGGTCGGGCTTCGCAAAATGAACCAAGTCACTGACGCTGATCCAAGCGGCGGAGCCCAATACGCACGCGACTCAGACGACGCAGGTGAAGCCGACGACACAAGCGAAGCTGACGAAACAAGCAGCAATGCGACCAGCGAGGATGCCGCACCGTGAGCATCGACGAACCGACACCGGATTTGCGACGTGGTCCCATCGCATGGATGGCTCGCAATTCGATTGCTGCAAACTTGCTGATGGTCATCCTGCTTGGTGGCGGATTGTGGTCAGCCGCCGTGATGCAAAAGGAAGTTTTTCCGCAATTTCAACTCGATGTTGTCGAGGTCTACGTCGGTTATCCCGGTGCGGCTCCTGAGGAAGTCGAACAGGGAATTCTGCGTCCGATCGAGGAAGCCGTTCGCGGCGTCGAAGGGATACGCGAAATCACTAGCGAGGCTCGTGAAGGTCGCGGAGAAGTGCTGATCGAAATCGTAGCCGGCTCGCAACGCATGAAAGCGTATCAGGATATTGACCAGGCGATCAGTCGCATCCGTACGTTTCCTGAACAGATCGAGCAACCCGAGGTTCGGCTGCAATCGCAACAACAAGAGGTCATGCAAGTCGCACTGTATGGCCCAGTCGATATTTGGTCGCTGCGCAAGTTGGCCGAACAACTTCGTGACACGCTGCAGGCGAATGACCAGATCACACAAGTGTCATTGCGGCGGGTGCCCGAATACGTCACGCATGTCGAGATTCCTCGCCAACGATTGCGTCAGTACGGGCTAACGTTGCCGGGGGTTGCGGATATTATTCGCACCGCCAGTCGCGATGTGGCGGCTGGTTCGATTCAGACCACTGCGGGCGAAATCTTGCTGAGGGTCAAGGCGCGAAAACAGTGGGCCGAAGAATTTGCGGGGATCGAAATCGTCTCAGGCCGCTCAGGGCCTTCGGTTACATTAGGTGATATTGCCACGATCCGCGACGGTTTCGAGGAGGTCGGATTTCATTCGCAGTTCAGTCAAACGCCTTCGGTCGAGCTCGACGTGTTCCGCGTCGGATCGCAATCGCCGATCGACGTGGCCAACGCGGTCCAAGAAACGATGCTTGACTTTGAAACCGCTTTGCCGCCCGGCGTGAAATGGCGAATCGACAGCAACAATGCCGACGAATTTCGTCGTCGGCTTTTCTTAGTTTTGGAAAACGCGGTACTCGCGGTCGGAATTGTGCTATTGATCCTGGCGTTGTTTCTCGAATTCCGCCTAGCGTTCTGGGTCATGATGGGAATGGCCGTCTCTTTCATCGGCGGGATCTTGCTGCTTCCCGCGGTCGACGTCAGCATCAATATGATCTCGTTATTCGGCTTTCTCGTCGTGCTAGGGATTGTGGTTGATGACGCCGTTGTTGTTGGCGAGAACGTTTATGAAAAACGGCAGGTCAACGGAGACGACGAACTTGCGGCGATCGAGGGCACTCGTGAGGTAGCGGGGCCGGTAACGTTCAGCATCCTGACCAATATTGTCGCCTTTGTGCCGTTAATGTTTATTCCGGGCGAGACCGGGAAATTTTGGGCGCCGTTGCCGGTCGTTGTGATCATTGTATTGTCGCTATCGCTTGTCGAGTCGCTGTTCATTTTGCCAGCACACTTGGCACATGTACGAAAGGCGGGAAGACGTCGGCACGGTTTGGGAGCTCGGCTTCATCATCTGCAACAGCGGTTTAGCCAATGGTTCAATCGGGTTGTCGAGGTTGTCTTTGGTCCGATCTTAAATATTTGTTTGCGGTTTCGTTATGTCACCGCGTGCACGGCGATCGGCATGTTCATGGTCATCGTTGGCTACGCGACTAGTTCGCACATGGGGATGATTCTGATGCCGACGGTTTCCGCGGATGAAATCGAAGCCGGGGTTCGCATGCCGGTCGGTACAACCCAAGACCAGGCAGCGGAGATCGCAGACGCGGTCACCCGAGCTAGTTTGCGAATGTTTGACGAGCACAATCTTTATGAAGTTGCCGAAGGCATCAAAACGAACGTTCGCGGGCAAGATTTTATCGATGTGGAAATCGTGCTAAAGCCGCCAGACGAGCGGGATATGACGGCCGACGAAGTCATTGAATTGTGGCGAGATTCGATCGGTGATCTGCCCGGTGTCAATCAAGTCACGTTCGAGGCCGAAAGTGGCCCCGGTGGGCATCGCCAAGATATCAGCGTCGATCTCAGCCATAGCGACATCGCGGTATTGGAGAAGGCGGCTCAGGCGTTTGTCGAGCGGGTCAAACTCTACTCCAACGCTCGCGATATCGGAGACAACTACAACAAAGGCAAGGCTCAGTACGATTTCCGGCTTCGCCCCGAAGGACGCGCCCTTGGGCTGACCGACGAGGAGCTGGGGGATCAATTGCGAGGCGCCTTCTTTGGTTCGTTGGCATTGCGACTATTGCGAGGGACCAACGAGATCGAAGTTAGAGTGAAGTTGCCCGAAGATCAACGCGAAGACATTTATCACTTAGAAGATTTGATCATTCGCACACCGTCGGGCGCCGAGGTGCCGTTGTTAGATGTTGCCGAGGTCGAAAAGAACGTGGCGTTTTCGTCAATCAACCGGCGTGACGGTCGTCGCGTTATCAATGTCTCGATGGATGTTGAGCCCAAGCGAGCAGTGACGCAAGTGATTGATGCGTTGCGAAACGAAGAACTGCCTCGTTTGCGCGAAGATTTTCCTGGGATCACATGGACCTTTGAAGGAAGCGATGCGGAAATGCGTCGAGCGACCGCTTCGCTGTGGGGTTCCTTTGGGCTCGCGTTGGCCGTGATTTATTCACTGTTGGCGATTGCATTTCGCGGCTACATTCAACCCTTGATTGTGTTGGTGGCGATTCCGTTTGGGATCGTCGGTGCCGTTCTTGGACACATTGTTTTGGGCTATGACTTGTCGTTGGTCAGTTTTATGGGAGTGATCGCGCTGTCGGGCGTCGTGATCAATGATTCGTTGATCATGATTGATTATGCCAATCGACGACGCAGCGAATGTTCTGCGTTCGAGGCGATCACGCAGGCAGGATTGCGACGTTTCCGCCCGATCATGCTTACCACGTTGACGACGTTCGGCGGGCTGATGCCGCTGATATTCGAAAAATCGCTTCAGGCCCAGTACATCATTCCGATGGCGATCTCACTCGGTTTCGGGATCTTGTTCTCAACCGCGATTATTCTGGTCCTGGTGCCATGCCTGTATCTGATCCTGGAAGACATCCGGTCACTGCGACAAGCATCGGCGTAGCACACGTCGTGATGAACGACATCGCATGATGTTCAGGGATTGACCTTTGGCTTGGTCTTTTGTTTTCGTTGCTGCCTCGGATTGATCGGCGGCGCTGCCACATCTCGTTTTCCGTCGAGGTACCAATCAAAGTATTTTGCCGCCTGGTTGCTCATCGCGGCCGACTTCAATGCCCAGATTCCAGGGGGAGACTGCGTCGCTGCCCACGCTTCCAGGTCGGATCGAAGCGACGCTGCCAGTTCGGGCGAACTTTCTAGCAGGTTATCGGTCTCTTCGAAGTCGTTCTCGACGTCAAAGAGATATTCGCGGTTGTCGCTACGAAGGTATTTCCATTTTCCTTTTCGGATCGCCGATTGTCCGAGCCATCGCCAATACAGCACGTCGTGGGGAGCGTCTTTCTTGGCTCCGGTCAAATAGGGCAGCAAGTTGACGCCATCGAGCATGGGATCATCGGGCAGGCCAGCGAGAGCGCAGGCGGTTGCACCAACGTCTAACGAGATGACCGGATGCGAATAGACCTGACCGCCGGGTATCGTGCCTTTCCAGTGCACTACGAAGGGAACTCGGATTCCGCCTTCGGTCAGCATGCCTTTTTCGCCATTCAGAGGATCGTTTAGCGAACCATCCCAGCCGGGGCCTCCTCCGGGGGCGTCGAGTTTGTGAATCTTCAGCGGGGCTCCGTTATCGCCGATGACGAAGATCAGCGTATCGTCGTCGAGTTCATGCTTTCGCAGCGTCGCCATGATCTGACCAACACCATCATCGACAGCCGACAGCATCGCGAGTGCCTGACGTCGTCGCTCGGGCATCTGCCCTGGAAACCGGTCGAGGTATTTTTGGGGGGCGTCCAGCGGTACATGGGGTGCCCGACAAGCAAGGTAGAAAAAGAAAGGTTTGTCGCGGAAACGATCGATAAAGGTGCAGGCGAATTCAGAGATGAGGTCGATGTGATACCCGTCCCCTCGCTGTGGTTCAGGGGCGACGTCTTCACCGGCTAAGTTCATGTTCCAGTGTCCCGGACCATTGCTGTTTTTGTGGAACACCTTGTCGAATCCGTGCACGGCGATCGCGTTAGCTTGGTTCGGTCCAAGATGCCATTTGCCAGCCATGCCCGTGACATAACCGGCCTGCTTCAGTCGTTCGGGAATCGTCTCCAATGCAGCGAAACGTTTCAAGACTTTTGCGTCCTGAAATTGGGGATTGGATTCGAGTCCCCATTTTGTCTGGTATTGGCCGCTGATCAGTCCGCCACGCGAGGGAACACATTGGGGTGCGGTACAATAGCCATCGGTCATGCGGACACCGCCAGCGGCCAGTGCATCCAGGTGAGGTGTTTTTACGTCGTCAAAAACACCTTGGCAACTTAGGTCGGCGTATCCATGGTCATCGGTGAAGATGACGATGACGTTGGGTTTCCGTTCACGCCGCGTCGACACAGCGGGCGGTGTTGGCAACTTCAATCGGTAATGTGTGGTGTCGTCTTTGCCAACCAAGCGAATGTCCGAGATTTTCAGCGTGCCTGGACCTCGCGACGGGTCGAGTCGTACAGCCACCAATGGATTCTTCGTTTTGAAGCGGATGACGTACTCGTGCTGACCACCATCGTGTTGAACGTTAAAAACGTGGCTCCGCTCGGCGGTGAAAGGACCCAAGCCCTGTTCCTGCCAATAAAACTGGGCGTTGCCGGACGAATCCGAAGTCATTGTGAAACGCAACTCGAATGACGTTTCGTTGATTGCCTTGGGCAACACATAACTGAAATAGGGATCGTTGCCCGTGCTGGTGACGATTAGTGCGTCGATTGAATTCGAAAGCGTGCAGGTGCCGCCGGGCCGCCATCCGGCGACCGGTTTGCCGGGCGGATTCGCTTTGGATCTCTTAGGGCCGTTTGCGCCGCCTTTCAGTCCCGCTTTCCCTTCTTTTGTCACGTCGTATTTGGACGGATCAAAGTTGGGATTTGGCAGCGGGCGGACGGCATCCGTTTCAACGAGATGTTGTTCAATCAACGCGTCAAGTTGTTCGACCCGTTCAGGAAACTCGCTAGCGAGATCGTTTTGCTCGCCAATATCTTGTTTTAGATTGTAAAGTTTGTAGCGATGTTGACCATCGTTTCCGCCGTGGAAGATTCGAATCAGTTTCCAATCGCCATTGTGCACGCTAACCGCCGGTGGCAACCAATCGGGGACGCCGGGGGAATGCGGAAAGTACGTGAAGATGGCCTCGCGATCAAGCGACTTGCCACGTAGTGCGGGCACGATGCTGACGCCGTCAAAGTGTTGCTTCGGTTGCGGGGCGATCGAAAGCATTTCCAAAAGAGTCGGATAGAAGTCACTGCTTTGAATGATCTCGTCGCTCTGCGAACCTGGCGGAACGATTCCGGGCTGTACCACAATCGCGGGCCCGCGGACGCCCCCTTCGTACATCGTTGCTTTCCCACCACGCAGCGGTGCGTTGCTTGTCGCCGAGGTGCCATCGACCTCGTTGTACATGTTTCCGCCATTGTCCGAGGCGAAGACGATGATCGTATTGTCGGCAATACCAAGTCGATCGAGTGTGTCGAGCAAGGTGCCGACCGCGTCGTCCATGCTTTCGATCATGGCCGCGTAGGTGGGGCTGCGTTGGGGATCGCTTGGGGTGACTTGCTTCTGATATTTGTCGATCAGTGTTTGCTTGGCATCAAACGGGGCATGGACACTGAACATCCAGTAGTTGAGGAAAAACGGCTTATCCGCATGTTGTTCTAAGAATGCAACCGCTTCCTTCGCCATACGATCTTCGAGATGTTCGTGAGGAATTTGAGGATCATGATCAAAGTCCTTGAACTTCCATGGTGCGACGTAACTGCCTGCAGGTCCCGGCCCAGGATGATGCGGTACATCGACATCGAAGCCATGTTCTAGCGGCGAGTAGGGCTCGGGTCCCAGATGCCACTTTCCAAAGTGGCCGGTGGTATAGCCGTTGTCTTTGAACATCTCGGCCAAAGTGTAATACGTGGTATCCAAACGAGAGACCGATGCAGGAAAAGTCGCTTTCTGGGTCGGCGGCCCATGAGAGGTTGGGGTTGCCTTGAGAATCACTTTCGGCAAATGGCAGTTGGGCGATGTGATACCATGACGGGCAGGGCTAAGTCCTGTCAAAACACTCGCTCGCGTCGGTGAACACAAGGGGCTTGAGGCGTAAGCCCGAGTGAACGTCATACCTCGCTGTGCCAATCGCTCGATGTTCGGTGTCTTGTAGAACGTCGTCGTTCCGAACAGAGTCGTATCGCTCCATCCGAGATCGTCAGCCAGAATGAAGACGACGTTCGGTTTCGATTCGGCCGCCACGCCGGTCACGCTTCCGATTGCGATGAGGATCAGCGTGTAGAGTGTTTTTTTGGCTAGATTCAACATGGGAGGGCTCGTGTCAGGGCCACGTGTGGCCGTCACTAAACGACGACGTCACTAGGCTGGAACGTCGCTAAGGGAGGATTGGTTGTTGCTGTGGTCGTCCTAATGTAGTCTCTTTCTACCGTCGAAACCTTGAAGATTGTGCCAGAAACAAGCAGAATCGTGCCAGGACGCCCCTTTGGCAAATCACGGTTAGATCCCATCACTCACAAAGGCTGCATATTTGACGATGTACAACCATGCCCCAGTGTTCCGAATTTTAAATTGCTGCTTGTTAACGATCGCATGGGTCTCGCAATCGGTTGCGGAACCGCCCCAAGACAAACCCGATATTGTCGTCTATTTGGCCGACGATCTTTCCGCCGCCGATTTGTCGCTTTACGGTGGAACCAATATCGAGACACCCGCGATCAGCCAACTGGCCGACGATGGAATGACCTTTAACCGGGCATTTGTCGCCAGCCCGTCATGCGCGCCCAGCCGAGCGGCGTTGTTGACGGGGCTGATGCCAGCTCGAAATGGTGCCGAGCAAAACCACAGCTATCCACGCAAAGACGTTTTGCGTCTGCCCCAAGTGCTGAACGAACTGGGATATCAAACCGTTGCGTTTGGCAAAGTCGCGCATTCGCGGAGTGCGCCCGACTATCATTTCCATACGTTTGATCGCAAGCAGAACATTCCCGATGTTCGCAAGAACGTGAAGGCGTTTCTCGAGACGCGTAACGATCCGCGACCGCTGGCGTTGTTTGTCGGCGTGTCGAACCCGCACGTCCCTTGGCCGAGTGAATCGACAATTGATCCTGAAGCGATGTCGCTGCCGTCTCAGTTGTTGGACACGCCGCGAACGCGTGTGCAACGTTCTCGTTATCTGCAAGAAGTCAAAGACTTGGATGCTTATCTCGGTGAACTTCGTGGGCTCACCACGCATCACTTGTCCGCTAACACGGTCTTTGTTTTTTCGAGTGATCACGGTGCTCAATTTCCCTTTGGTAAGTGGACGCTATACGACGAAGGGATTCAGGTGCCTTTGATTGTTTCGTGGCCGGGAATGATCACGAAAGACTCGCGAACGGACGCGATGGTCAGCTGGGTGGATCTGTTGCCGACATTGATCGATATCGCTGGAGGGACGGTTCCAGAATCGTTGGATGGACGTTCGTTTGCAAAGGTTCTTCGTGGCACCGCCAACTTGCATCGCGACCGAATCTTTACGACACATAGCGGTGACAAGAAGATGAATGTGTATCTGAGTCGGTCGATTCGCAGCGGCCGCTACAAATTGATCTACAATCCGCATCCCGAGTTTGCATTCACAACTCATATCGATTTGTTGCTTCGCGAAACCTCAGGCGATTATTTCAAAGAATGGATCGAGAAAGCGAAAACGGACGAACATGCCGCGAAGGTTGTAGCGAGCCATCACGGCCGGCCTGAGTACG
>NZ_ANOG01000662.1 GCF_000346295.1 Rhodopirellula maiorica SM1
ATGCAGCCCGATCTTTTTCGCTGCCGGGTGATTCGTGAATCAAGCCGTGTGGTTCGATGAACGTCACGTACTGCTTGCCATCAACCAAGAGCCAGAGGATGAAGTCTGGGAAGAAGTTCTGTGCCTCGAAAAATCCGACGCCACGTCCGCGACTACGGTTGCGAAGCAAGAATAGCTCGGCACCTTCCTTTTCAAACTGCTTCTTCTGCTTTTGGCAGTGTTTCACCAAGTCGCTGACAAATTGAAATTCACTTTCGTTCAGCGATACCGGCAAGACCTTGATTTTCCCGCCGCGGGCAACGTGGAATAGCGGTTGGAATAGATGACCGCCGAAGCGGGCGACGTGAAGGTCACGGAACTTCAGTAGTTCGTCCTTGTTCTTTTCGATGTCTTCTTGCATCCGTTTAACCGATGCAATCACCTGTTCTTCGCTACCATCGACGATTAAGTGATACTCGTCTTCCTGTGGGAAGTTGTCATCCTCGGCGGTTAGATCGCGGTACTCCAATCGAGGCTCAATGAATTCGGCCTTGCGGTAGTTGTACAGCCGGTCGCAGTACGTTTTGACCAAGTCCTCTGCGATCAACTGCCACAACCGAATGTCGGCAAACTGTCGCCCCTCGAGCCGCGCCTTGGGCACCCGAATTCGATACCACGATCCGTCAAGCAGAATTGCCCGCAGCGCGTCACGAGTGATGTTCAGGTTGTACTGGCTCTTCTGTCGTTTGTTTCGTTCAGCTTCAAAAAACAAAGCATCCATGTTTAACAGCGAAACGTGACGCTGCGTAAAGACGCCTTCGTCCGGCTTCGTCTTATCCACCGAATCCTTCTTGGACCGCTCCATCTGAATGCGGGGGTACCAATCGGACACCACGAAATTCTTCTGCAAATACTCGGGAACCTCGCCCACTTGCGGCACCCGACCGTCACGTTTGAAATCGTACTCACGACCGTCGTCCTGTTTGCGTTTGGGACGCAGGATTTGCAGTCGTTTGCCAAAGTCGTACGTCACGTTCAACGGAACGATGAACGTGTGGCGTCGTTCGTTGCCGGGCAAACCCTCTTCTTTCAGGAAGTCGCGGAACTTCTCCATGAAGTCCGACTCGACGCCGAACACGTTCAGCGTCTCTAGCTCCTCGATGAAGGTTGGCTTGGAAGGTGCATAGGTGTGGCCGCTACGTTTGAGCGACCAATTCCATCCCTTCAAGCGGACACCGCGGCCGAACAGTTGGATGATCTGGGAACCTTCGGTTTTGCCGACGTGCATCAAGCCCATCGTGCTGACGCGCCAGCAGTCCCAACCCTCGACAAATGTTTTGGCACCGACGAGCAAATTGATCGGGGAACTGCTGTCCCGAACACCGGCAAACATTTTGTCGCCGAACTCAGTCTCATTTACCTGTAACGACTCGTCGCCGGGACCGGTGAGACGCGACAAGTGATCGCAGAGGCCTTTTGCGTCTCCAACGTTGATCAAGCCGAACGGGTCTTCGGAGACACCGCACCGCATGCCGATCTCCCGGCCGTCACCCTTCACACGCGATAGGACCAACGAACCGCCCGCGTGACTGTGGAAAACGCGGCGGAGGATGTCGGCGTACATCAGGTCGATCGACTCGCCCTCGCCAAGTTGACGAGCCAGATGCTGGAACGCTCCCTCGAAAATGTCACGATTATCCTTGTCCAGCAATCCCGTCTCCGCTCCGGTGGCCGTTAAGATCGAATTGATCTTCGCCTTCGCATCCTTGGCGTCATGCAGGAACCGAGCCACGAATTGCAGAATCTTTGCCACGTCTGTGGCGACGGCCGTTTCGTCCTTGGTCCACTTCTTGCCGCCGGTGACGCTTTTGCCCACGAACACCCACAGCGGTTTTTCCAGGTTGAAGGCAACGAAGTCATCTTGTCGCTGCTCGTAAATCCGGAGCTGTTGGTAGTACTTGAGCAGACAGGCGGCCAAGTACATCTGCTCGATGTCAGTGTTCTTGCGAGGCTTCTTTTTCTTGTCCGTTCCTGTCTTCTCATCGGCCTCCGCCGGTAGGTTCAGGATCTGGTAGTCCTTGCCGAAACCGTCTTCGTAGAAATAGCGGTACGAGTAGTCAAACAGGATGCACTTGGCATAAGAGTTCTCGATGTCGACATTCTTCGATGCCGCCACCGCTTGCTCGATCGTCGCCGAATACTCGAACGTGAACCCCCGAGCGCAAAGCGCATTGCGATTGGAAAGCCAAACGCCTTCTTCCTTTCCGCTGATCCCCCGGTGCCCTTCGTCAACAAGCAGCAGGTTTTGGTCACCCAGGCTGCGGACGGCGATCTGCTGCGGTCCGTCTTTGTCGGCCAGCTTGGTGATCTCCATGATGTCGACCCAAGCCAAACCCGTCACCTGGTTGTTCAGCAGCGGCTGTGATCCGTCGTATCGTTCTCCTGGAATGCCGCTCTCTTTGAGTTCATCAGCGTGCTGAACGCTCAACCGGTCATTAGGCGTCAACAGAATGACCCGAGACAAATCATCCTCGTGACCAGCCTGTTTGGCGTAGTGAGCAAACTGCAGCAGATTCACATGCATCAACAGCGTTTTGCCGCTGCCCGTCGCATTTTGCAAACACAGCTTATTCAGATCGTCGTCGACGAACGGTGGCACATCGGCGTATTCCGTCCATCGTTCATTGAATCGTTTGACGAACGCATTGAGTTCGCTCAGCAGGTCGCCTCGCCGATGAAAGTAACGGTCCAGATAGATCTCGACGAACAGCAACGTCATCCACTGGTAATACTTCCATTGGATCTCACGTTCGCGGCCCTCGTTGATCGTGTCGGTGTGTCGGCCGATGTTCTCTTCGTATCTCAGCAGCGTCGCCCGATCTATCTCGCCTTCTTGAAAGAACGACATGTCGACCAGGTTGGCAAAAAAGTGGTGAATGCCATCGGTCTTACGCCCTTCTCCACGCGGATCTTTGATCTTTTCAACCAAGCGATGAAACGCCCTTACCTTCTTTTGGCTGTCGCCGATCGTATACTCGCGCAGCGGATCGACGCCCATCAGGCTGATCATCCACTGATTCAGCACCAACTGATTACGAAACTTGTGGGGCTTCGGGCCAGAGGCCTTGGATTTACGTTTTGATTTTTTCGCCATGTTATACGTCCTGTACGTCCCACATCAGGCGATGAAAGTCTTCTTCGATCAGCCGCACCTTCCAGGTTTCTTCATCCCGTTTCAAATTGGGAAGATTGTTACTGCCGTTCACGTAGATCGTGTCGAACTCAAAGTCGCGAGTACTAATTCGGTTCTGCTGAAAGAAGCAATCCAACATCAGATTGTCTTTCTCTAAGTCGCCCGTAAGCCGACGCCAGACAATGAGAATTTTGTCACGAGGCCCATCGGGATCGCTCAAGTTCTTCGGCACCCAGCCTTCGATTTTGCGGAACCACCAAGGCCGATCCTTGGCCGGTGTGTTATCTGGCTTGTCGTCGCATTGTTTGAACGTGCCGTATTTCAGTCGGCCCTTTTCATCTGGACCGGACCAGCCTTTGACGCATAGCCGCGTTTGCTGATCTTCGGGCAACTCAGGATCGGTGGGACGCTCAAACTTGGCGTCGAAAGTTTGGGGAGCGGCAAAGTGTTCAACACGAAGACCGATCAACCAGTTAAAGGTCTCGATCAGGTCGACGTTGACTTCGCGACTGGCATCCGATCCAGGGATTTTTACCTGCAACTTGTACGCGTTCGGATCAGCGAAGCCTTCGACGTTTAGCAGGGATTGTGAGCCACGCGATTCCATGTCGAGCATGTATCGCAGCTTGTAGTCGAGCGCCATTTCTTTTGGCAGCTCTCTGCTTGATTTGCGTGCCGGCGAGTCTTCGTCGAACAGCTTGTCGAGGTTATTGAGGGTGTCTTCGTAGGATTCAAGCCGAATATACTTCACAATGCGCGGACTTCGGTCAACTTCCTCTTGTGTCGGAAATCGACTTGCTCGACCGCTTTTCCATTCTGACTGAAATGACACTTTCTTAATTCTAGGCAAAACAACCGAGTCAAAGTGCTTTCCCATCTCGATAAGTATGAACCGGCGGTTTCCACCATCTTCGCGATTGCGGTCAATCACCGCGTGCCCAGTGGATCCTGACCCCGCGAAAGCGTCAAGAACAATACTTCTGAGATCGGTAACGAATGGAAGCAGCGTATTTAAAAACTCGACTGGCTTCGGATTCTTAAAAACGTCTCGCGAACCAAATAATCTCTCTAGATTATTGGATCCTTTTCGCGCGTCCATGTAGACTACGCTGCGAAGTGGAAAACGCACATCAACGAGGTGTACCTTTAGTTCCGGAATCTTCTTCTCATTCTCTCCGAAGATAATTCGATCTTCGGAGAGAAGTTGTTCCATTGTTGATTCGGAAAAACGCCATCCCCAAAAAGGTCTATCGCACGGTTTCTTTGTCACGGGGTGAATTACGTCGTACGTTGGTCCTTTCTTACCTGGGTTTTCCATATTGCGACGGGCAGCATAGGGGCCTTTTGCATCAATACGACGATAGCGATAGAGATCGCCAAGTGTTTCCCGCTGAGCTTTGCAGAACTCAGCAAAATTCGCTCGCAATTCGTGGAGGTCCATCCCAGACTCGGCGAGGTCAGAGTATTTCGTCAGCATTATCTGCTTTGCATCACTGTCTGCTGTACTCCAAACCGGTTCAAGTTCGGCTTTGTCGTTTGCGTAACAGACAACGTACTCATGTTCGGTCGCGATTCTCGTCGGATTGTTGTCTGTCGCCCCTTTCCAAACCACAGTACCAATCCTGTTGTCGATACCAAATTGAGTGTCAAGCAAAAACCGGAGGTTTGCTAGTTCGATGTCGTTAATGCTTGTTAATGAAATACCGTCCGAGCACAGCAGTGGCTTGGCTAGAGAAAGCCGATCGGAAAACATGGTCTGCCAGCTCGAATGGCTGTAGTTGTCTTTGTAAGCGAATCCATCGCCACCCGTGTTGTAAGGTGGGTCGCTATAAACACATTTAACTTGCCTCGAAAAACGTTTCCCAAGAAAGGCAAGGCCCTGAAAATTTTCAGCGTTAACTAAGACCCCATCACTAAAATCGTCGAGTTTTGAGATTGCTTGCAGCAAACGATGCTCAAATTCTAACGTAAAATGTTTGGTGTCGATAAAGAGCGAGGGCAGTGTGTCTAGAAGATCAGTAGCGCTCTCAGATTCTTGAAAGAGACTTTCGTTTTCATCAGCGACAAGGCCGAAAACTCCAAGTTGTTCCCACTCAGTTCGTTGTGCCTCATTTCCGGACACTTCGCTGATTAGTTCGTCCCTTTCTGATTCGTCAGCGATTTCGGCGAACATGCGTAGAGCGATGCAGTAGTGGGTTTCTAATACAAACCTCTTCTTCAACCAAAGTCGCTTTTGAAAATCTTCAAGTTGGTGGAGGAAATCTATGATCGGTGAGCCAACGCGACGAATCATTCGCAATCGACTAAGTGAGAACTGAATGTCACTTGGCTGGGCATCTCCAATGTCGTCCAGATGGAGTACTTCGTTCTTGATGTAGAAATCAAGCTCACGTTTTAAAAAGCCGCCGAGATCTTTGTGAATGAAGTAATCGGAGTTGTTTCGAGCTGTGTATTGCGCGAAATACTTTTCGAGCAGCGGGCGTCCTTTTGATTCTTGGTCGGAGCGAGCGTTGCAAGCATTCGGTGATAATCCGCCGCGACGACATTCCCTTTTAGGTCTTTCAACTGCGACAGAACCAGTGTCGCAGCTTCCGCATTTTTCTTTTCCTGCCACTTTGCGTCCGTTCCTGACTTGTTCGGATCGACTCGATAATCGAACCGGCAAACCAACTCACCTGATTCTTCTTCAAATTCGATCGGATTGTCAGCACGGATCAGGAAGAACCTCGACGCGTTTTCCGCAGCTTTAACGTTGTTGTGCTCGCCTTCGCTGGCCGCGACCACTCGGAAATGTATTCGACGCGGTTGCTTGTCGAAGTCGTCTTGCTCAGACAAGAATTCGACCTGGTCCCCTTCGCGTCGGTTGATCTGCTCCTGCTTGCGAACGCCTTCTACGAGATCAACCGTATAATTGCTGAAGTGTTCGGCCGTCTTGATGTAGTACTGGTCCGCATTGGCCCAGTGCAGCTTGACCTCCTCGCCGTTGTAGGGAATTGCATAAGGAGCGGCACGACCAGGTGTTTCTCTGGCGTAGTATCGACGTGACGAGAAATCGCCAGTCTCGTAGTAGCGTTCAAAAAAACGAAACAGATGGTCGTAAACGTCGGCTTCGATCTTCGCCGTGTCCCCGGCGGCAGCGGCGGCGGCTTGAGCGGCGAGGTATTCTTTGCCAGGGGGTGTTTGATGAAAGTGCTCGGCCAAGTTTCCGGCGGCGTCGATCGCCGTGTCGCCAAGGGACTGTTCCACCTTTGTCCGTGCAGCGGCCAATTTGTCTTCGACGTTTCCGGCCGCGTGACCGGCGAACTCCGAAGCGACCAGCTTGGGAAGGTCTTTATCGAGGAACTTGCGTACCTCACGCGAACGCGCGTGCATGATTCGGTAGAAACCGAAGTCGAGGTCGGGTTGGTCGAGTTGAAAAAGTTCTTCGAGCTTCTCGGTCAGTCGGGTGCGGAGTTGTTCTACAGAGGGCATATCAAAGCGGTTTCGATGACGGTTGGTTTATGAGTTGTGAGCCGTAGGCAATAGCCTCGGGTGTCAGTGTTGTTCCGTTGTCGCGTGTTAGTCCTGCGGCCAGCGCCGTGGTTCAGGTGACTCGCCAACGGATGTGGAACAAGGTTTTGGATTCGGTTGTCTGTTGCATGCGTCGCTCGAGTGAGTCGATCAATTGGTCTCGCTTGACTGCAATCTCGTCTTCGATGTCGAAGATCTGCTGCCGTAGCTTGCGTTTCTTCTGTTCCAAACTCCGGACTTTGTCTTGCAGTGTTTTCTGCTCGTCCATTGTCGTGGCTAGTCGGGCTTCGCGACTGGTGGCTCGGATTTGATTCTTGGTGTCGTCCAGTTCCTTCTGTGCCGCAATCTCCATGTCCTCGGCCCACTGCTCCAACTTTTCACGGGCTTCGTTGAAGTGGCGGTTGTTCTGTTCCAGAGACCGGTTCAGGCAAGCGCGAACGTGACGATCGGCGTCACCGACCAAACGGTCGCTGATGTCGTAGCCGGCGATAGTTTCGCCGACGGCTGCTGCGTCGGGTACCACACGGGCGTTACAGAGGAACAGCTTTTCGCATGTTTCCTGGTCCAACGACCGGCCGTCGTCCGCATAACCGGAAAAGAGCAGGTACTCTTCGCGATCAAATGAGTCGACGCGCAGATGTGTGAGCGTCAACACTCCGCTGTGTCCACGTAATTCTTCGACAAGCGAGATCCGCGTCGGGTGTCCGGATATGTCAAAGATGACTTCGGCGGGCGGTGCGGGGTGCGTCTTACCGCTGAGCAGGACATGTTGACCCAGCGGATGGCTGAGCCGATACAAAAATTCGCCGACGACTTGTTCAACATCCGGTTGCTTGGAGATCAGTTGGTACCGTCCTGGCTTGGCCGCCGGGACGGGAGATCGCTGGAGATCAAACTCGAGTTGCTGGTCATCGAAGACCGCGTCGGCTGCGAGGATGAACCGGGTCAAGACCCAGAACATGTGGCCGATCGCGTCGAGTCTGGCTCTGGCTCCGTCCAGGTTGAACCGTAGCCGAGCGTGGACGTCTTCGTCAAAGTGCTCCAAGAGAATCTGTCGCGTCGCTTCGATTCGCTGTTGGATCGTTTCGTCGAGTTCGGTTTGCAGCGACTTGAACGCAGCTTCGATTTCTTCGGTGCTGCGACATTGCTGGTAGATGTCGAACACACGACGCTCGAAGTCGACACCGGATTCAATTGTGCCGAGCACGTCGTCGGAGGCTCCGAAGACACCGTCGAAGAGATGAAACTTCTGCTCCAGCAACTCGTAGACTCGCCGATCTGCGTCATTACGTTCGTTCAGAAAATTGATGACGACGACATCATTCTTCTGACCGTATCGGTGACACCTACCGATGCGTTGCTCGATCCGCTGGGGGTTCCAGGGCAGGTCAAAGTTGATGACGAGGGAGCAGAATTGCAGGTTGATTCCTTCCGCGGCGGCTTCAGTGGCGATCATGATTCTCGCTGGCCCGCGAAACTCGTCGATGATCGCAGTTCGTACGTCGACGGCGCGTGAACCGGATGCACGTCCGCTGTCGGCGTTCTCTTCGGCCCAACGTCGGTAGAGCTGCGTGGAATCGGGATCGTTGTTGGTGCCGCTGAACGTGACGACGCTGCCGGCGTACCCGTTGCCTTCCAGGAAGTCTTTTAAGTAGGCCTGGGTTCGCCGCGATTCGGTGAAGACGACGGCCTTGGGCGCGGCTCCGGCTTTTTCCAATTCGGCAAAGCCAACGTCGAGGGCGGTTAGGAGTGCACGGGTTTTGGTGTCGACACCGATGCTGCGTGCCCACCGGATGTAGTCGCCGAGTTCTTCAATTTCCGCATTGAGTCGGGCTGGATCAATGGGTTCTTCTTCGGCGTCTGGCTGAGTCGATTCGGTGTCCGTTGAATCGTCAACCAATTCTTCTTCGTCTTCGAGCAGTTC
>NZ_ANOG01000663.1 GCF_000346295.1 Rhodopirellula maiorica SM1
ACCAACAACTTCTTAATCTTAATCCTACTCTTAATCTTAATCCCGTCCGCGCAAAGTCCACCAGCGGACGTAATCAATGCTGGAAGATTAAGATTAAGAGTAAGATTAGGATTAAGAAAAAGAAATAGAAAGTGAGCCGGTTGTGATCTCGATCCTCACTCTATTTCATGCCCCCCCCCTTTTTCAGTGAACTGGGTCGTGTAGCAATCGCTGGCTTGGACTTTGTCGCCGTCGACGAGGCCGAGCTGGACCATCTGGGATACCAAGGTTTGCCAACGTTCGACGGTCATTTCGCCGAGGGCTCCAGGTGGCATGTCGTCGGGCAACGCTAGCGTCTTGAGTTCTTGATGCCCAAATTGCAACGCCTCGATTGTCATCCCGTGCTGGTTCGCCTCTAAAATGGCTGCGTTGCCCTCCTGGGGATCGGCCAAGTAATGCTGCCAACCTTCGCGAGTGGCATTCACGAAGTCTTGCACGAGTTCAGGCTGGTTGCGAACCATGTCACCCGTGGTGATTAAGACGCTCGAGTAAGGATTCCAGCCAATATCGCTGAGCATCAACTTACGTACCTCGACGCCTTGTTGTTCTGCAAGCAGCGGTTCGGCGAATGAGTAAGCTTGGATTGCGACATCCTTGTCCGTCACCAACGACGAGACACTGCCGTGATAAGGAACCTCTTTGACTTGATCCAGCAGTCCCTTGGACCGCATGAACTCGAGAAACGCACGCCCACCTTGCCGCTGCAACGTTTTGCCGGCAAGATCCTCGAACGTCTTCACACCGCTGTCTTCGCGAACCAAGATACAGCGAGGATGATTCTGCATCGTCGCTAACACTGCGACGATGTCGGCGCCTTGATTGCGAAACAACACCACGTCGTCCGCATTAGCCATCGCAAACTGGACTCGTCCCAAGACCAATTCCGGAGCTACAGGACTCTGTCGTCCGCCAGGCCGAATTTCCACGTGCAAAGCATGTGAATGGAACGTTCCGTCGGCTGCGGCTTGATACAAACCGCCATGCTCGGATTCAGGAAACCAATTCAGCTGCACCGCCACCGACTTCAGGACTTGGCCACCCACGCTCGGTGCCGGTTTCGGATTCGTGGAGGAATCCGAGACCCCACAACCGCTGATCAAGACGCAACCGAACAGGATGAATACAGACCGCAGCATCGCGGATGGATGGCGAGAGATCATGACAACTTTCTTCGTGTGGTTCGGAGAGACGATAAACAAAAAGGTGATGCAGCCCCCGGCAGCAGATTTTGCCACAGATCCCTTGTGAAGGATCTTTGGCAAGATCCACTACGCCACCTATTCGCTTTGCATCGAATCGACTCACCATAGGCTCAGTTTTTGAACTGTGCAATCACGGCGGACAGCGACTGTTTGGCATCGCCGAATAGCATCCGTGTGTTTTCGCCAAAAAACAGCGGATTGTCGACTCCGGAAAACCCGGAAGCCATGGAACGCTTCAGCACAAACACGGTGCGTGCATAATCGACATTGATGATCGGCATCCCATAGATCGGACTGTTCTCGTCCTCTCGAGCGGCCGGATTGACGACGTCGTTCGCTCCGATCACCACTGCGACGTCGACGTTTTCGATCCGCCGATTGATGTCTTCCATCTCGACCAATTGGTCATACGGCACACTGGCTTCGGCGAGCAAGACGTTCATGTGGCCAGGCATACGACCGGCAACGGGATGGATCGCGTAGCTGACTTCGGCCCCATTGGCTTCGAGCATGTCGCCCAGTTCACGCACCACATGTTGGGCTTGGGCAACCGCCATGCCGTAGCCCGGCACCATCACGACTGACGAAGCGGCTTCGAGGATCAGGTAGGCGTCATCGGCAGAGATCGGTTTGACTTCGCCTTCGACCTTGGTCGCTTGCGTGGTCGCGGCAAACCCAGAGAACAGCACGTTGCTGAGCGACCGATTCATCGCTTTGCACATGATGTTGGTCAAAATGATGCCTGCAGCGCCGACCAGCGAACCGGCGACAATCAAGATCGAATTGTCGATCGCGAGTCCGGCGGCACAGGCGGCCAATCCCGAGTAACTATTTAATAGCGAGATCACGACCGGCATATCGGCACCGCCGATCGGAATGACGGCCATCACGCCCAAAATTAACGACAACACAATCACGGCGATGACCAGCGGCAGCGTCCATGCAGGCTGGACAAAGACCAACACGCTGCACGCAATCAGGGCAACCAGATTAAACAAACTGAGAAAACGCTGGCCCGGCAGCGAAACCGCCGCGCTGCTGATTGTTTCGGACAATTTTCCCCACGCGACCAGACTGCCGGAAAACGTGACGCCGCCGATCAGGATCGAAATCAAAATCGTGATCATCGTGAACGCCGACACCGCGGGCGATTCGGGGGTAGCGACCACGGTCGAAATATGGGAGCTATCGCTCATGTACAGCGCCGCCCAACCGACCAACAGACTGGCGATCCCACCGGAACCGTTGAACAAAGCCACCATTTCCGGCATCCCGGTCATCGCGACGCGTCGCGCGGCGACCGCACCGACAATCGCCCCCGCGACTGCAGCCACCGCGATCCAGCGATAGTCAATGATCTCGTTGGACGCGAGCGTGACAAGCACCGCTACCAGCATCGCGAACGAGGAAATCAAGTTGCCTCGCACCGCCGTCGCGGGCGAGCTAAGCAACTTTAAACCGAAAATAAACAAGATTGCGGCGAAGATATAAACAGCGCCGATTAGTTCCGCACTCATGGATCGCCTTTTCTCAAACTTGGTCTTTGACAGGAGCTTCTTTTTTCTTGAACATGCCGAGCATGCGATCGGTCACCATGTAGCCACCGACGACGTTGACCATCGCAAAAAAAACGGCGATCGCCCCCAAGACCGTGGCCCAATCGCTTAACCCGGCGCCGGCCGACGTGATCGCGCCGACCACGGTAATTCCCGAGATCGCATTCGCCCCCGACATCAACGGTGTGTGCAGTGTCGCCGGGACTTTGGAAATCAATTCAAAGCCCAAGAAAATCGAAAGCATCAAAACAAAGCCTAGATAGACCGCTTCCATCGCCATGAGAGTTCTCGCTTACTTATTCAGGTTTCGGATGGTTTCGTTGACGATTTCACCATCGCGGGTAATGACCGCCGCTTGGATGATTTCGTCCTCGGGATCAAGCACCAGTTGTTTGCTCTCGCTATCGTAGAACTCTTCGATCAAGTTCAGCAGATTGTTCGAGTACATATCGCTGGCGTTGCGGCTGACCTGCGAGGGCAAATTGCCTTGCCCGATCACCTTCACACCGCCGATTTCGGTAACCGCATCGAGCACGGACCCTTCGACATTGCCGCCGGTTTCGACCGCCATATCGACGACCACGCTGCCGGGCTGCATCGCTTCGATCATATCGCGAGTGACGATGACCGGGGCGGGGCGGCCGAACAGCTGAGCCGTTGTGATGACGACATCCGATTCGGCAATGACTTTCTTTTGCCCTTCTTTTTGCAAGGCAATCTGTTCGGCGGTCAATGCTTTGGCGTAGCCCTGTTCGGTTTGCCCGACTTCGCCTAGATCAATCTCAACAAACTTTGCCCCCAGCGAACGCACTTGTTCGGCGGTCACCGGCCGCGTGTCAAAGGCCTCGACACGTGCTCCCAATCGCTTTGCCGTTGCGATCGCTTGCAATCCCGCAACCCCGACGCCGATCACGAACACGCGGCAAGGACGAATCGTTCCCGAGGGCGTCATCATCATCGGAAACGCTTTGACGCTGTGGTACGCCGCTTGGATCACGGTGACGTAGCCCGCCAAGTTGGCTTGAGAGGAGAGCGCGTCCATTTTCTGAGCACGCGTGCTGCGCGGGATCATTTCCATCGAGATCGCGGTCACTCCCGACGCCGCCAACGAATCGACCAAGGATCGTTCGTTGAACGGATCAAGAAAACTGATGTGGATCACGCCGCGCCGCAGCCCACTGATCTCGCTGGCGTCCGGTTTACGGACTCGCAAGATCACATCGGAATCCGCCAAAATCGCTTGCCGATCCGATTGAATCGTCACGCCCGCGTCGGTGTAGGCATCGTCGCTGAATCCCGAGCCCATTCCCAGACCGGTCTCGGCCACGATCTCAAATCCGCTGTGGATCAGCTTCTTTGCATTGGCGGGCACCAACGCGGTTCGCAATTCACCCGGCCAAGTTTCCTTGGGCACTCCGATTCGCATTTTGTCCCTCGTCGTGATGCTTCGATTTTTCAGTCGCTTGGTTCTCAAGCGTAAGCGAACCGAGATCACAATGAAAGCAGAGAGACCGACAAGTCGTTACGTTTTGCGTTTCCCTGCGGTCCATCTCGCAAATACCGTGATGGCCAGCAGGTTGACCGCGCCGAAAAGTAGCAGTCCTAATAATGTGGAGGCAAATATCGCGGCGATCAATGCATCAGTACGCTGAAACCCTTGCCAACCCGTCATCAGTGTTCCCAGCCCGTCATAGTTCGATCCGTTGCCGACAAAAAACTCGGCGACGATCGCGCCGATCACCGCCAACCCACTGCTTGTCTTCGTCCCCAGCATCAAATAGGGAACCGCTGTTGGCAATTGCAATTTCAACAACCGCTGTGTTCGCGACGCTCCATACAAACGAAACATGTCATTCAAATCCGTTTGGATCGCTAACAGTCCTTCGGTGACGCTGTTGACAATGGGAAACAAGCAAACAATCACCGTCACGATTACGACGGTGCGAAATTGATACCCACTCCATGTGATCAATAGCGGCGCGATCGCGACGATGGGAACGGTTTGCAAAAAGACAACGTAGGGAAAAAAGGCTTTGCGAATCGATCGCGATTGACTAAACGCAATCGAGATCACGCATCCAATCACGACCGCCGAAACCAA
The DNA here is from genome assembly GCF_000346295.1 of Rhodopirellula maiorica SM1. GTDB lineage: Bacteria > Planctomycetota > Planctomycetia > Pirellulales > Pirellulaceae > Novipirellula > Novipirellula maiorica. The sequence goes on from NZ_ANOG01000663.1 coordinate 4,899, forward strand.
CCCTACCGTGGCCGCAAGTCCGGTCACATAAGTGCCACGTAACAGCGATTTGCGTTCCTGCATCGCGGTCGAGAGCACTTGGTTTGGCGACGGCAGCAGAATGGGCGGCAACTCAAAATACCAAATCACGCCCGTCCACATCGTCAATAGAACCAACGCTCCGGCGACCACCGACGCGACACTCAGGACAACGGATTTCCAAGCGGGAGAGTTCATCACGCCGAGCTCCTCAGTGCATCACTGACCGTGCCGTAAAACGTACCAAACTCGGCGGTGCGACGCAGTTGTTCATCACGCGGCCAGCCCAACGGATTGTCGATCCGTTGCGTAATTTCGCCGCTGTGCATGACCTGGATCTGATGCGACAACAAACAAGACTCGGCGATATCGTGTGTCACCATCACGACGGTAAGCGAAAGGTCTTGCCAAAGTTTCAGCAACAATTGGCCGAGCGAGTTCCGCAGCATATCATCGAGTGCGGCAAAAGGCTCGTCCATCAACAACACACTCGGTTCGGTCACCAAGGCACGCGCCAAAGAGACACGCATCTTCATGCCGCCGGATAACTGATGCGGAAGACGATGCAGGGCGTCGCCGAGGCCCACCATTTCAAGCATCGCCGCCGCTTTGCCGCGGCGCTGGGATGCGGTATCGCGAGCAATCAACTCGAGCGGCAACAACACATTGCCGATCGCGTCACGCCATGGCAACAGCGAAGGTTGCTGGAAAACAAATGCCACGTCTCCGCGACGCCGCACCGAAGTGCTGTCGATGAATTGGACCGTGCCCGAGACGGGTGACTGCAGTCCTGCGATCAACCGCAACAGCGTCGTTTTCCCACAACCGCTCGGTCCGATCAAAGTGGTGATCTTGCCAGCGGGAAAATCGGTGTGAACCTCGTCAACGGCACGAATGCCGTTGTCGAATTGGACGGTGACATCGTCACATCGAATCGAAGAGGCACGCAGGGTCAATGCGGAATTTACTCAGTTTTCTATCGGTTCCGAATTCTTTGCTGCGTCCGCCAGCACTCCGGCCGGCTTCAATTCAAAACGTCGACCGTCGATCTCGAGCAACACATATTTGGGTGTCACTTCAACCACTTTTCCTTTGAGTGTTCCGATCTCAAATTCGTCGTCGACACGCAGCTTCAGTGTTTTACCCTTTGTACGCACATTCATCCATGCCGTCCAATCATCACGACCTTGGACGAGCGCGGTCAACACGGTCTGAGTCGAATCGTCGAACATCGGTTTGGCAGCGGGCGGTTCTGGCGGCGGTGGTGGATCACCGACTTTGACGACCAACTTTTGCTCGGTCGTGCGGTTGGGGTATCCATCATCGGTCACACGAACTTTGACATCGAACTCTTGCTTGGTCTCTGATTTGACCGTCAACGTCCCGGTCCGCTCATCAAGACGGACAAAATCGGGTGCCGATTCAAGCAATTCAAATCGCAGTTGGTGCCCTTCCGGGTCCTTGAAGGTCAGCGGCGTGGTCGAATCTTTGCCGGCAATCGCATCCACTACCGAATTCCCAGTGAACTGCGGTGCCTTGTTTGGCGGTTCAAAAAAGTTGCGATTCAAAATCGGTTCGCTGTACGCGGTGACCGTTGGGTCCACACGCCATGACGGCGAGGTAGGCGGCTTGGCGTCTTCGGCTGCTGCCGAGAGCGCAATCACATCGACGCTCATCTTGACATCGAAACGACTCGCTTCGTCGCGTGCCGGGGTGATCGCAAGTTTGCTCATCCGATGCAGATAGTCCTTTGCATAAAAGGTATGCAAAAACTCGATCAGTTTAGGCAAATCAGTGCGACCATCGACACTGTAAGAAAGTCGTTGATACAAGTCGCCGACTGGCAACATGTTGGTTCGATTGACACGTGGATTGCTCAATCCGTTTTGCTCGACCGCATCCAACAACCAGCTTTGGTAATCACTGTGGGCGCGTTCCGGATCACCCGGCAACGAGCGTGATAGGTATTCGCCCAATTGTCGGTCGGCGTAAGCTCCGTCGAGCAAGCGGTCTTCGAGTTTCAGCTTCTCGTTGCTCAAGGCATCGATCCGCGTGGTGCGGCTTCGCACTGCGGTTTGATATTTGTTGATGCCCCACTGGATCACCAACGCGCCTACTAAACCACCGATGGCGATCGCCAAGAATCGTTCGCGTTGATTCATGATTGCACCTCAGTGTCCGTGGTCGCAGTCGTTTCAGGGTTAGGAGAGGAAGACTCAGTGGACTCAGGCTCTGTTTCCGACGCAGGCGTGTCCGCGTTGGATTCCGTGGGAGTCGTCGCATCTTGTGAATCATCGGCCGAGGTCGTCCGCGCCTGCTCGATTCCCTCATAACGTTGGTTGCGTGCATGGTGTGGCGGAATCGCAATTTTCTGAGTAAACACCCATCGATAGGCGTTTTTAGCGTCCTGCTCGCTCGCTCCTTCGATGATCACGCTGTGGTTTTCGTCACGAATCGAGGATTCGAGTTTGTCGATGACACTGGGCTGCGTCGCCGAACCATTCAACACGACCGTGCTGACGCCGGTGCGAGTATCGCTAGTGGCCACAATCGACTTGAGGATCACTTCCTCTGCGGGCGGCAGCTTATTCGCAAGCGTCCGAAGCTTGTCGATCCAGATTGCATCGGCGTCAAGAAACTGGTCGATCTTTTCCGTCTCGGCAATAAACTGCTCCGCCTCTTTGACCGGTTCTTTCATGGCCGCGTTGGCCTGGTTAAGTCGATCAATTTCGGCATCCAGATTGCTGAGTTTGCGATATCCGAGATAGCCCAGCAATATTGCCGCGGCAACTGGCAGGCCGACGAGCAACGCGGTGCGCCGGTGATTCGGTTTTTCTTCGACACGTTCGCGAGGGTGCAAAAAAATCGATCAAACGATCGGCATTTGTTTCTTCACAAGCCAACAAACCGACCAGCGGAGCGAGTCGACCGACGTGGCTTGGCAATTGGTCTTTGAGCTTCGCTTCAACCTCGACCAATTCAAATGGATTGACGACTTCCACCGGGGTGTCGAGCGCCTCGCTGAGGATTTCGACGTCACCTCGGTGCACCGAGTCACGCCCCCAGAGCACGATTTTCTCAGGCGATTTACAGCCGCACGCAAGCAAGCTGCGTTTGAGCTCATTGACGAGAGCCCGTGGTCGCGCGGATTCGCCCGTCGGCATGCGGACGGTACGCACAAAAATCACTTTGCCATCGCGAGCCACCACGATTTCGGCGTCATCGGACAACAAATCGATCAGCACGATATCGCCACCGACTGCTGGTCGCTTTGGACGCGTCAGATAAAACGCTGCGGCGGAAAGAGGACGCAGCGTGATTCGCTTGACGATCAACGACGCATCGCTGCAAATCTCTTTGACTTCGGCTAACTTTGCCGGTGCCACCGCCGCGGCGATTGCGTTGACATTCGTCTCGGAGCGGTTGGTGACCAAATAGTCAATCGTGGCACTTTCGCCGGCTGAAGCGAAACTGCGAATCGCTTGAAAGCGAACGATATCGGGCAATTCCTCGTCCGGAACCGGCGGCAATTGCAATTCCCGCAGTTCGGCTTTGCCACGTCCGATCGCGACCAAGGTCTCGGTTTTCTCGAGTCCGCGTTCGGCCATCGTTTTGCGCAGCGTTTCATAGATGCCGGACGACATCATCGGCACGACCGCCGCATCGGTGATCGTGATTTGGGAAGCGGTGCACTGCGCCGCCACGAACCGTAATTCGGTATCGTCCCAATCGATTGCTAATTTTTTTGGCATGATTTTCTTGTGGTCATTCGTTGGACAAGCCGGCAGAACGCTGGCCCAACACGGACATATCGAAACCTCGTCCCAGATGGCTGAGGTCTTTCCAGGAGATTACTTTTGGATTCACACTGGTTGCGTCAATTATCACTTCACTGCGACTGGCGATCCCCGACTGCTCGAAATAGCCAACGATCTGAGCCCGAAACACGTCGCCTCCGCCGGTCAACAGCGGAATCAGCGTTCTCATCTGATCCAATGTCACAATGCCCTCGACGAGAGGCCAAGTTGCAAATTCGCGATTTGGATCATCCGACTCGGCCGTCCGCGCTTCGATAATGGCTTGCACGGTCTCTTCATCCAGCATGGGAATGCCGTACAACAACTCGGCGGGACATTCATTCAGATTAATCCGACCTGGCAAAGAGTCGACATCTTGAGTGGCCAAAACGTCCATTAAAAGCGGCAAGTAGATCGCCATCGAGATCGGATCCTCGGCAAACGGCGACGTGTACTCTCGCTGATTATCGCCGTTTCCAATCGTCACGCTCGATCCGACCAAGTCGAGCACTTGATTCACGGTCGTTTTTGCACCGGCACTCAAATCCAACTGACCAAACGCATCGACTGTCCAAACGCCGGCAGATTGAACATCCCCATTGTCGTCATTCCCACCGCCGCCGGCCGCAGCCGTCACCGGCGATTCACCATACATCCGGTACGCAACGATGTAACTTGCATACAGTTCGTCCCCAAGCGTTTCGATCAGTTCGTCATAAAGCAGTTCCAGATCATCGCCATTGACGTCGACGCGAGCCAATCCGTCGCGAGTCTTGCTGCCTTCGGCTCCGTTGACGGTCAGATAGGCGGCCCAGCCCAGCGCGCCGGGCGTTTCGATCCCGACGCCATAACGCTGCTGTTCGTCGGCATCGAGCACGCCGTTTCGATTGGCATCGGCGCCAAACAACAATGTCGGAGTCACACCGCGAACCAACAGCAATTCTTCGACACTTTTGATCGGCCCGTTGGCGGGCGCATAGGGTGTCGGCAGCGTGCTGTAGTATTCCAGCTCGGCCCCGAATGGGCGAATTTCATCATCACTGTCGAGCCAATCCAATATGGCATCAGCAACGTCCTCGGTCATCCCCGGCAGTGCCATCAACAGTGACACAGCCAAATTCTCTGTGTCCACCTCTTCGGTGTCGGTACCGGTTAGCGCCAAGGTAGGAACGATCAGATCTGAATTATCTTCGAGCACGATCAAGGTATTGATATTCAAACGTGCGGATTCGTTTTGCAATCCGAATCGAATGCCGCCAAATGTTCCCGTCTCGGACATGCCCGGTGCCACAACCGTAAAATTGGCGGGGGTGACGCCGTCGATTCCATTGGAAACGGTAATCGCTTGGAACATCGATGGATTGTTATAGACCCCGCCATAATCGAGCCGCGTCGTCGGTGGCTGCGAAAGCAGCAAGCGAATCGTATCGACACCGGATTCCACGTTCACACGTGCTTGCACCAAATCGCACGACAGATTGGCGGAATCATCGTAGGCGACCATCAACTCAGTGAATGAATAAACCGCCATGGTCGCTACCGCGACGACCACCAACACCAATACGAGAAAGAAACCGCGGCGTGGAGGCCTCGGCCGACGATTTGGACAAGAGTTTGCGTCGATAGCGGAGCTCATATCCCGGTCTCCAACATTTCATCTTCGCTCGCTTCGATTGGAAGTGCCAATGGCAAACGGACGATGTGGGTAAACGTCCGTATCGGACTCTCGTCGGACAGCCCTGATTCATTCGCAGCAACCATGGTGGGATCGTTCATTGTCAAACGAACTTGAACCGCCACCGGCAATTCCCCCATTTCATCACTGCTCCACTCGGTCTGCCAAAGCGTACCGTCCCAGTACGAAAACTCGATACCAACGATCTCAGGCGCCAACAGTTCCCCCGTCTGGTTGAGCGTCGCAATCGCTCCGCTTTCCATGGCATAGATGGTGGCCGCGCGATCGAGCGAGCGACGCACGAGCCCGCCCGGCGATTCCATCACAGCCGAATTTGGGTCTTGCAGGGAATCAACGACACCGCCAATCGCACCGACATCTTGGATAAAGTAGGTGACGGTTTTTAAATCGCTGGGGACATCGTCAAGCGTGGCAGCCGAGGCGTCCATCAGTACCGAATACTCCTCGAGCCGAGGCAAGCGGCTGAGATCGATTTGAATTTGATACTGGTTCCCGATCAATCCAGGCGTTTCCAGCACCGAAGTGCCGGTTTGCAAGTCAACGCCCACATCGGCCATGGTGTCCATCATCGAATCGTCCATTGCCAAGTCGCTTTCGTCCCCCAACCCGGCAGCAGAAAGATCCTCGCCGGAGCTTTCTTCTTCGCCGCCACCACCACCGCCGCCGCCTGCAGCCTGAGTGGCTGCCGAAGCAAGCAGTGTTTCAAGAGGCGACGTGTCGACGGGGACCGGATGCGAGGCCGAACGCAAATCATCCTCGATCATTTGCAGCACCGCAGTTGCCAATTGGACTTGGCGAACATCCATATCCCGAGTGTTCATGGTGTCGGCATAAAACTGGATTGCGCCGCCGATCAACATCATCAACACAACGGACAACGCCAATGTCAAAATCACTTCCAACAGCGTAAAACCACGCTTCGTCGCTGATCGCTCCGCGATCAGAACGTAAGAGATTGTCGTTGATCGCTCCGCGGTCAGTACGTAAGATCGCGGAGCGATCAACGACATTCTTTTTAGTGAAGCGTTTCGGAGTTGCTTTTGCATCATTCGGCGGCCTCGGCGGCGGCTGCAGCTTCGGCTTCTTTGGCCGCCTCTTCCTCGGCTTCCGCTTCTGCGAGTCCCAGTGCGGGGTCGATCATCCAGCGAGTCAACGCATAGGTCGCAATCGCAGGTCCGCCATCGGGATCGGTCGCTTCGACGGTGACGCGAACGGCCAACAAACCGTCGAGCGATGCGGGTTGGACTTCGACTGAATACTGAAACGGAATCATCGAACCCGAGTCGGCTGATTCCACCGGCGACATCGGTAAACTCAGTGGCGAAATGTCTTGCAACAAGATCTCCGACAACTTCGTCTGACACAAAATACGAGCCACCGATAATTCGCGTGCTTCGCGGGCTGCATCGGTTCCGGTCAACGCCAACTGGCTGAGCACCGCCAAGGCACCGCCCAGGGATGGCAATCGAAAGCAGAATCTCAAGCAGTGAAAACCCGCCGCGTTTTGCTGCGCCGCGATTGCCAATGATCGATGAATGGACGGCTGGGCGAATCATGGTGAAATCTCCACAGTCGTCATCTCGCCGATAGTAACATCGCCGGTGATACCGCGAAGCCGCACTGAAATCCTTCCCACTTCGGGCAAGACCACGACCACATTGGCCGTGCTGGTAGTGCCATCGGGGTAAAATAGGATCGACTGCGATGTGCCAGTAGGCGATGCTGCCGCGACCACGTCACCAGTTTGTTGAGCAATGGTGAGTGACCGCGCTGATGAAACGACTTGGACCGACTCGATCACGACCGCATCGGGAAGCTCGACGGTTACCTCGGCCTCTTCGGCGGTCGGTAGCGGCATTGCCGCTACCGACGCTTGGTCGGCGCCCATCATCAAACTCGATTGTTGTCCTGCGGTATCGGTGGTTTCCACCGCGTCACTCATCGAGAAATAAGGACGGGTTTTCAGCACGCTACTATCCACTGCGGCGTCCATCATCATCACACGACCTTGACGCATCGCATCGAGTCGCAAACGAGTCATCTCGATTTGCAATTGCTCAGCGGCACGCGTCAAACGCTGGTCTCCCAGCATCATCGTGATATTTGGAATCACCACCGCAGCAATGGCTGCCATCAACGAAATGGACAGCAGCAATTCGAGCAGGGTAAAGGCGGTGCGACGATTCACAGACGAGCGTCCTAAATTAGGAGCCTTCAGCCGTGATGTCGTCATCCGTGTTGACTTGGCCATCCGGTCCGGCACTACGAATTTCATATTTTCCGCTGTTAAGCGAATAGACCAATGGATTTCCCCAAGCGTCATTCGGGATGGCGTCTAGGATGGGGCGAGTCCATTTGGCTTTCTTGGCCGCATCGCTAGGGCCATCCTTGAGTGCTTCGAGCGTCTCGGGCAGCGAACCCAATTTAATTCGATAACGCTCGATGGCTTGCTTGAGTGAATTGAGCTGAGTCGTGGTTGAGTCGCGGTACGCGTCCTCTTGGGCTCCACCGAGATTCATGATCGCGATACCGCCAATCACCACAAGGATAGACAACACGAGCAACAACTCGAGCAGCGTAAAGCCTTTTCGTCGTCGGTTAGCGACTCGAGCGTGGGGGCGACGGACACAAGCGGGGTTGGTTTGCGAATGGCAATTCATCTGGATTGCAAAATCTTCAAGCAGAGGAAGGGGGACGGGTAAGGGGCCGTTTTGGCGGGGGGTGGTATTGCGAGATCGGTCGAGAAAAATGAGCGATCCAAAGCAATTCACGTCCGCAGTGCCGCCTTTTTTATCGACGTCGACAGCGAACGGTCACGATACGCCGCGATGGCTGACGGTTGCCAGAAACGCTACCCAACAGATAGGCAACGCCGCTGCAACATTCAGAAATCGTCATCGTTCGTGATCGTCAACAATATACTAACCGTGACAAATGGCAAAGGTTCCGGCCAAATTCGCACCCGATGCGATCGCATTAGGAGAGCGAATTGATACGCAAATCCCAAGAGTTTTTTGGACGCGACCCCCTTAACATGCTTAGAATTGGAAAAACTGCTCGAAACCGACCTGTTTACTAGGTAATTGTGGGCAGCGTAGGTAGAATGCGGCAAATGCGCAAATATGCTACTAAGAAGCAGGCACGCTGCGTCCCACGATTGCGGCGAACGCATTCCGCTTCGAATTGATCCTCTTCACTCCTCTTGCTCCAAACAAGAAAAACATGGCCGCACGCGACGATTCTGTCATTCGTGGCAGCTTAATTGCCTGTCTTATCTTTCTGGTTCTCTCTGCTGCGCTCAACTTTTTCTTTTGGCAATCCGCCAACGTGCAAGCGATCAAAGCCGACAAGGCAGCCGATCAACTGCAATCCAGAACCAGCGAGCTAAAGCTGAAAGATGACCAAGCACGCTTGATGAAATCGATGTTGGGCGTGGGCAGCATGAGCGAAGCGGAACTCGAACTGCTAAAGCAGAGTGCTAGCGGCGACCCCGAGATGCAGTTGATCGAACAGCAATTTGTTCGCGACATGGCATTGCTTTCGGGCGAAGGCGCCGAAAACCCAAGCTACCCCAAAGTGCCTGAGTTCCTAATGAACACGATTCGTTCTCGCAACGAGCAGTACGGATTGCTGCTGAAGGAAGTAGAACAGATCAAGGCTCAAGCCGAAAGCGATATCCAGATCGCCCAAAAGGCGCAACAGGTTGCCGAACAGCGTGCCGACGACGTCCAAAAGAAGCTCGACCAAGAACGACAGCTGTTCGCACAAGACCGCGAACGGATCAACAAAGAGAAAGAGGACACGCGAGACAGTTTGACGAAGACCGTGCAAGAATTCACGCGATTTCGCCAAGTCACCAACGACGAAAAAACCAAGCTGAATCGCCAGTTAGATCAACGTCAAAACACGATCGAAACGCAGAAGATGGAGCTCGTGCGACTTCGCAGCGATCAATTCGAAACCGTGCAGGGCAACATTCGCTTTGTGCGAGGTGAAACGGTCACGATCAACCTGGGATCAGCCGATGCACTGCGTCCGGGCGTGACCTTCGGAGTCGTCGGTGGTGATGAAACCCGTTTGAAAGACGCCAAGGTCAAAGCGACCATCCAAGTCACTCGAATTTTGTCGGACCATTTGGCCGAAGCCCGCGTGGTGGCACGTCCTGATATTCGCCATCCGATTATCCCCGGTGATTTTATCTACTCGCCATTCTGGGCACCGGGACGCAAAGTCAAGATTGCCTTGGCAGGCGAAATCGATATCGACAACGACGATCGACCGGATAACGAAGCCATCAAGGGTATGATCACCGCAGCCGGAGCCACCGTGGTCGCAGAGATCTCGCCGACCGGCGTGGTCGAAGGCACCTTGGATGCCAGCGTTCGCTTCCTGGTGATTGACGAAAAGGCACAAGAGGTTGGCGATGAGGGTGCCAACCAAGAACAGGTCGTCGCGATCGGAAAGATCAAGGCAAAGGCGAGAGAGCTTGGCGTTTCGGTCATCCCGGCGTGGAAGCTACAAGCCTACCTGAAGACGATCGACGACACGTTGACAACGCCTTTGGGTTCGGCGGTACGCGGAGAAGACTTCCCACCGGATACTGGTGTCGGAGCGACTCAGCGTTATCCGAGCAACCTGCCGGAACTGTTCCTTCGTCAAACTGAAGGTATGCAGACCGACAACAAGATTCTGCCCCCGTGATCGATCGGTCATGTTACGGTCGCAGCATTTCGGCTTGCCCGGACACAGTGACTGCTTGACGTTGCAGCCGCTCGCTTAGCCGACGCAGTTCCTCGTCGAGCCGCTCGGCTGCGACCGGCGACATCACAATCGGCGCAGTGCCCAACCGGACCTGGTTTGCGTCGGTGATGGTATGTGATGACGATGCCGTCAACGTTTCACGCACGAACAGGTCGCTCAGTTTTGCGGCGGCACCTCGATGTTGCAGATCCAACGGACTCGGCAGCCCCCAATCCAATCGCACGCTTCCCATTTTCCGGCGGGCTGCTTCGGTGATCACCAAAGCGCGACGACGCGATTCTTCGCTATCGCCATCGAGCACACAAATCCAACGGCGTGTGTCAACGCGGTAGATCAGATCAAACAACCACGCGTCACGCTGCAACAGGCTGTCGAATTGATCGGCATCGGCACGTGACATTGCAGCTCCCATCGATACGGTGGTGACGGTGGCCAGATCATGTAAACGCGGTACGACGCTGTCGTGGCCCAGTTCGACCGACAACATCGGTGGATCCAAACGCACATGTCGTTGAATATGGCTGGCGGTGCCGGATGACAACGTCTTTTCGCTTACCGCACGCCGGTTCACGCCTCCCCGCTGACGCCAACGGACCCATGATTCGGCAACCGATTTTGACCCGGAAACGGGCGTTTGGAAACTCACCTCCGTCCCCCAACCGACACGCGATCGAAGCCGTAGAGACGAAAAATGTAACGCCGCCAATTGACGGCTGATCGCCAACCCGAGCCCTTCGCTGCGCGCCGACGACTTGTGCTGCAGTTCGATCTGCTTCATTTGCTGCTGCGAAATTCCTTCGCCACGATCGACGACCGACCATGTGATCGCGCCGCCGCTACTCGTCATCTGCAAACGAATTAATATCGCTTCGCCCTCGACCGACGTGCGGATCGCGCTGGCTACCAAATTTACCAACAAGCGGCGGAGCATATCTGGATCAGCAAACACGATCACTTTGGAATCATCGGCGCCATCCCAAAGCACATCCACTTGGCCTCGTAGCAACCAAGGCCGCAGCGACTCGTCGACCGCATGGCGAATCTCTGTGACGGCAACCCAGCGTCGGCGGACGCGGGGCAGCCCGGCACGCAACCGCTGCAGTTGCATCATTTCGCCGACGATTTGATCCATGCAATCACATTGGCTGATAGCGTCGCAAAGCGTTTGCAACTGAGGCGTACTGAGCTCTCCTTGCTGTCCGGCGGCGAGTGATCGCAGCGATGCACGCACGGCGGTCAATGGCGTCCGCAAATCGTTCGCCGTTTCACTCATCATTTGCACGATCGCATTGACGGTGTTGTCGAATTCCGCCTCAGGGGCGATCCGAGTCGAAGCGAGCAGGGTGGCGTCGAAACCATGAGGACGGGGCGTCGCTGCAGACGTGCTTTGACGCCCAAGCGATGGTTTAGACACGGATGACGGTGGGGTTTGTGCAGTTGAGTTCGATGATAACATCGGCGGTATTCTCCGGGTGGACAGTCCGAGCGAGCTCGCGTGGGGCACTCCATTGAGCAAAACGTGTGACCTTGATTCAACATGAAGGTTTGAACCGATTGCCGCTTTGCTGATCGTGAAGCAAGATCGATCGTTGTCGTTGCATCGTCATCGCTATGACGACGGCCAAAGCCAATGTCGATGATCTTCATGCGATCGTTCGATCGGAACGACTGTCGTGCGTGCTTTGAGGATCCTGCGGGGTAATCACCTCGTCACGGTCGTCGCTTGGGTTTTGCTGAACCGCACGATTTGGGGAGGTCACTTAATCGCCAGCGGTGAAAACAAACGAACGGCGTTTTCGGGTGACTTTTTGCGGGCGACTTTTTTCGGGCGGATTTTTCGGGCGACTTTTTACAGTGGTGTGGCAACCGATCGGCTGATCGTGGTTCTTTCTACGAACGTTATGCGAACCGCCGCTGCGGTGCTCGACAGCGGTTCGCTGCGGGGGGGACGCGGGGCAGCTGGATTCAGATAGCAAGGATTCGGGCGGTAATCCCGATTCCGCGACCAAAGCATTGTCGAATCCTTAAAAACTCGTATAACAGCCGCGTAGTGCAAAACCGTGACACGCGATACACTCATGCCATGAATTACGTGGTACAAAAGTCGGAAACCGCCGAGATCCCTGGATTTGACGATCTCGATCTATCCCCTGTGATGCGGCGTGCGCTGAAGCACGCTGGATTTGAGAAACCAAGTCCCATCCAGGCTCAATTGATCCCGCTTGCCTTGGAAGGCGAGGACGTGATCGGGCAAGCACGAACCGGAACGGGTAAAACCGCCGCGTTTGCAATCCCTATTCTCGAGCAACTCGATCCGCTCGAAGAATGCCGTGATCCCCAAGCGATCATCATCGTTCCCACCCGTGAACTAGCCGACCAAGTCGGACGGGAAACTCAAATGTTGGCCCGCGGCGTGCCAACCGAAGTCGCCGTATTGGCCGGTGGCAAAGACATCAAACGCCAATTACGCCAACTCGAAAACGGCGTTCAAGTCGTTGTGGGCACCCCCGGACGACTGCACGACCATCTGCAGCGTCGATCGCTTCGCACCGGCAACGTGTGGTGCGTGGTGTTGGATGAAGCCGATCGCATGCTCGATATCGGCTTTCGCCCGCAAATTGAACGGATCTTGCGGAAATGCTCCAAAGATCGGCAAACACTGCTGCTCTCGGCGACGCTTCCTCCGACCGTTCGCCGGTTGGCCGAAACGTACATGCAAGAGCCTGCGGTGATCGATTGCTGTGACAAAGACATCGCCGTCGATACGATCGAACAACGTTACTTTACTGTTTCGCATGACAAAAAGCTGGAATTGCTCGAACGCCTGCTTGAACGCGAAAATCCCAAGCAAGCGATCATCTTCTGTCGCACCAAGCGTGGAACCGATCGTCTGTATCGTCAGTTGAGCCGAACCTATCCCGCCTGTGGTAGCATGCACGGCGACTTAGCGCAACGTGAACGAGACCGTGTACTGCAGCAGTTGCGGGACGACAAACTACAAATTTTGGTCGCTACCGACGTGGTGGGACGCGGAATCGACATCAGCACGATTTCTCACATCATCAATTATGATATGCCCCAAGATTGCGATGACTATGTCCATCGCGTCGGACGGACCGGCCGCATGGGACGCGATGGCATCGCGTTCACCTTTGTAGTTCCCGGCGAAGGCGACGCGTTGACCAGCATCGAACAGCGGATCAATAAGCAGTTAAAGCGGGACCACTTCGAAGGACTTGATCCTCCGGCGGCAGTTCGGTTGGCCCCGAAGGCGGAAGAGACGGTGAAAAAGGCGGCTCCCAAACTGAACCCGATGCACCGCAAGGTGACTCGCCGGCGCCGCTAATCGACCGCCAACCATGCTTCGCATGGAATTTTGAGATCGATGGAAGCCCGAGATATGCCGTGTGGCGATTGCCATACGGCTTTTTTCGTTGAGTGACACGTTTTGCCGAGTGGCTTGGTCCCTGTCTCGATCCCGCGGCATCTCGGGACACGCCACATGCTGCGACAAAGGCATCCTGCGGATCTGCTTAGCCGCTAACGCGGACCGTATTGTTCACTCGCAATGCGCCTGCCACAACCCGCACCGTCTCTTGAGCGAGTTGCTTGTGATAAAAGCTGCGAACCAGTCCGCTGAGCTTCAGTTCGCTTCCGCTCTCGTCCACACGCAGCTGACGTAACTCGGCAACCGAACTTTTTGCAAGAACGGCATTGGCGGCGATAGCGATATCCTGACTAGGCTGTTGAATCATAGGGTGCTCCTAGAAAATGTTGCAAAGAGCAGCAGCTCACTAAAATCGAGTGAGCTTGGCCGCAGGTGGTGAACGAGGACCATCGCAAGCGGATGTCAATTCGGTAGGAAAGACTGCCAATCAACGCCAATGGTTTGCATTGCTAAAAGCGGCGTGAGCGAAGGCTGACAGGCAGAGCGACGGGAGTTCAATCAAATATCACACATTTCCTGATTTTTGCCTATGCGAATCCTCCTTGAATTCCAGCAGGATTGTCGAGCAAGGTGCAACAATTATGCATTGCTAGCAAAGACGGAAATTTTCAAGAAATCGTCAAGTCGCCGCTGAATCGACCCGTGCGGGATCGATCATGCGGAATCGATCAAGTTGGATCAATGTTGAAGGGGGGTGCTGGAGAACGGACCTGGTCGCGCCAAAACCACGACCGTCACAATCGCTACGACGCTTCGGATCGGCCCCCGCGTCGCTGTCATGCGGACTCAAAACGAGCGGATCGGCGTCGGAATCGCCTTTGCCCGAACGGGATGAGCTATATCCCCATGGCTGGATTTTCGTCTTGGAAATCCTCGCCGCCGTACGGCCAACGCAGGACCGACGGCCAAGAAAGCTCGCTGCGAAAACGATCCATCGTTACGAATGACCTCGCCCTATGATTCTCGACTTAGCAATCGCATTCAGTTGCGCCGGCGTCGGCGTCGTTTGCGGATGGATCATGAACGGGCTTGGCTGGGGTGTCGATTTTGACGGACAGGACGACGAATTAACACTGGTGGAACGATCCGAACTCGAGCAAGTCAAAGCCGAATACGAGCGACTTGCAACGGCGGCCGATCGACTGCGTGAATACGCCACATCGATGGCGATGGACGTCGACAAACATCAAACCAGCGTCCAAGCGGTCAGCGACGTATTGACGTCGGAATCGACCTTTTCCGCGGACGCACTTGGCGATGCCGTCAATCGATTGATTGAGGCGAACGAGACGATGCAAACCAAATTGAAATCGGCTCAAGAACGAATCTCCGAACAAGCCGACCAGCTTGAATCGGCCGAACGCCGGGCTCAAACCGACGCGCTGACACGCGTTTCCAACCGCGGTGCCTTTGATGAACATTTGGCACGGCGTCACATCCTGGGCCCCGGACGCGCCGGCACACTGATGCTGTTAGATGTGGACCATTTCAAGAAATTTAATGACGAACATGGTCACCGCGCTGGCGATGAAGTGTTGAAGGTGGTGGCCAACATGCTGCATGCGAGACTGAAATCGTACGGCATTGTCGCGCGGTTCGGGGGTGAAGAATTCGCGGCGATTATCGATGGCTACACTGTCGAAGAATCCAAACGCATCGTGGAATCGGCACGTGCGGCGATCGGACAACATATTGTGGAATTCGAAGGCAAAGAGCTTGCGGTCACCGCCAGTATCGGATTGGCCGAACTGCTCGAAGACGAGTCGATCGAACAGTGGATCGAACGCGCCGACGCGGCGATGTATCACTCGAAGAAACACGGACGCAATTGCGGTCACTCGATGAATGGGACCACGCCCGAATTGATCACGCTGGGTACCGAATCGGCTTTGATTCCGGACATCGATGAATCTCCCTCCGTCACGGTCCGCCCCAAGAAACAAACCGCGAAAAAACCAAAACCGACATCCGAAGAGCCGAACCGTGGTGCCTTTTCGAGCCTGCCAACCCGAACGGCGCTCAACGCGGCGTTGGGGGATATGCAAGAACGATCCAAGTCGATTGGATTGCCCATGCAAATCATGAAGCTTCACGTCACCGGCACTCCGGCCGCCGGGGCGATGCGAACGCTGCTGCAGATCGTGCGAGCAACGCTGCGAAGCGTCGATCGCATCGGAGCCGATGACGCAACCACGCTGCTTATTTGCATGCCAGGAATCGATGACGAAGATGCTCAAGAGCGGGTCAAACAAATTCACTCGTCGGCCGCTTCGCTACAATTTGGCGAAACCACCGCGAGCGACGCGCCCCGACTGCAGATCAAGATCGTTCCGGTCGATCCCGATGAAACGTTGGATGAAGCGTTTACCCGGACCGCAAGCGAATCCACGTCCTCCGAATCAGACTCGCCGCCGCCAGGCTCGACCACCACGGCGTCGGGTCAGACAGGGGAATCGCAAGACGACGCAGGGGATCGATCCCCTGCCAAGGAACCAAAGAACTCTCCGGTTGCGGCGATGGCCCCCCAAGCAGCCGCCGGTGAGGTCACTCAATCAGCTGTCGCTGATTGACCCCCTATCGCACAACGCTGTAAAGCATTTTGTAGCGGCAGGACGCGAGCCGAATGCCATCTACTTTGGTAACGGCACGGCGCGAGCCGTCCAATGCTTGATCAGCAACCCTAAACCGCCGCTCGTTCCCCAGCGAACGGGCTGCAGCTGAGTGTCTTGGGCAAAGTGCCGTGAATGCGTAAAAACGAAGCACATTCGCACACTTGCTTCCCTTTGCGACTCAGCGTTGGGAACCGCAAGATTTCTGATATTTACAGTAGGATGATGCAAAAACCGCCGAATTCACGGCAATCACGTGAATTAAGCTGCTATTGACTTCCCTGATTTGATGTATATATTTGAGAGTGTTATGAAGGTCGGCGCTAAGTTTGCTGCCCGCCTCTCCCAAAGGACGCTTGATCACGTCCCTCTTAGTAGTTTGCTTCAGGAAAAAGCAGCTACGCTCGCCATCGAGAATGACGGCTTGAGGATTAAGAGGACGATTGATCAAACACATGTAACCGAGGTTGTTTGCCGTTTTAGCATCGCAACGGCCGCCTCAATACACAACACTTCGTTTTGAAATCACGATTGGTCTCTCAATCGCACGTCCCCCTAATTTACTATTGAATGGATTTTAAGTCGCACACGACCATCTGCGATTCTGCTGAGATTTCCGGCTAGGCCAAGTTTGGCGAAAACGCGTTGGATAAAACGCGGTTGCGGAGAGCGCACCGTCGCTTGGCTCGCCTCAGACACGAATCTTTGGATCATTCGTTTTGACCCTTTCTAAAAAAGTGATCCCGCGATCGCTTACCGACCCCCAACATTAAACTGTTTCGCCTCTCCAGGGCATGTCACCGCCGTTCTCCTGGTAGGCTTTTTTCCCTTTGAATTTGTGCGGTGTTTCTTCGATTTCCCGCTTTTAAGCGGAGCGCTGCGGCGACCCTTGTGGTGATGCCTCCACGCGAGCGGCGCACTCGAATTTCGATTTGGGTGCGTCTGAACTCGGCGGAGGTTCCCGCTTCGCGAGCATGTAACTCGCACCACGCTGACATAGCGTCTCACTTAAAACGCATCTGGATCAAAAATGGACAAAAAAGAAACGGACCAATCGCGGCCGAAGCGGTTCCGGTAACGGATCCTCAGGTTCGTATGGCAACAACAATAGTGGCAACGGAAAACCTCGCGTGCGTCGACGTCGACGCGGCGGCGGTGGTGGTGGCGGTGGCGGTGGTGGTGGCCAAGGCGACCGCGGCGGCCAAGGTGGCGGACAGGGCAACGGCGAACCTGCGGATATCCCCAGCGACGCGCCGCTCGAAGAAAGCTTTGGTATCCTCGAACTGCACCCCAACGGCTATGGCTTTCTGCGGAGCACCGAGAACAACTACTCGCGCGAACGCAGCGATCCGTTTGTTCCCGGCACGATGATTGAAAAGTTTGGGCTCCGCCAGGGCGTTTACCTCAAGGCGATGGTCCAACAAGCACGTCGCCAACAAGGCCCCCGGGTGCGTGAAATTGTCGATGTCGATGGCATGGCGCCCGAAGCGTATCTCGAAGTCAAAAACTTTGACTCGTTGACCGCGATCAACCCCGAGCAGTGGCTACGATTGGAATGTGGCCGCAAACCGCTCACCAATCGCGTGATCGACTTGCTAGCCCCGATGGGCAAGGGACAACGCGCTCTGATCGTTGCACCACCACGCAGCGGTAAAACCGTGATGCTGCAAGACATCGCCACGGGGATTACGCAAAACCATCCCGAAGTCAAATTGATCGTTTTGCTGGTCGACGAACGTCCCGAAGAAGTCACCGACATGAGGCGCAACGTCCTCGGTGGCGAAGTCGTTGCCAGCAGCTTGGACATGGACGTCGAAAGTCATGTTCGGCTAAGCCAATTGGTGATTGACCGTGCGAAACGACTCGCCGAAATGGGACAAGACGTATTCTTGATGCTCGACTCGATCACGCGACTCGCTCGCGCCTTCAACAAATGGGTTGGACGCGGCGGCCGCGGTGGCGCGACGATGACCGGCGGATTGGACATCAAAGCGATGGACATTCCCAAGAAATTGTTCGCTACGGCCCGAGCCTTCCAAGAAGGCGGCTCGCTCACCATTATCGGCACCGCGCTTGTCGATACCAACAGCCGCATGGACGAAGCGATCTTCCAAGAGTTCAAGGGAACGGGCAACATGGAATTGGTGCTCGATCGCCGGCTTGCCGATCGCCGTGTTTGGCCATCGATTGACATCAGCCAAAGCGGAACTCGACGCGAGGAATTGCTTCACGACGAAGAGACGTACGAGGCGGTTACGATGTTGCGACGAACGCTTAGCAGCATGCATCCGGTCGATGCCATGGAACAGCTGACCAAACAGCTTGGCCGGTTCGACAGCAACGATGAATTCATCAAGCTAATCAGTGGCGCCAAGACGTCACTCTAGCTTTGATGAAACGCTTTGTGGTCAACCCATTGCCGGGCAGCATTCCTTACGAAAACCATCGCTCGATTCGAGTCAAAGCCAAGTTTT
>NZ_ANOG01000664.1 GCF_000346295.1 Rhodopirellula maiorica SM1
TGCCGCGGCTCATTCGCGAGTCCGATGCGACGATTGCGGCGGAATGTGAAAAGCTGATTCGCACCTATGACCCCTGCATCAGTTGCTCTTCTCACTTCCTAAGCGTCAATGTCAAACGCCGCTGACCTCGTTCAAGAGGCTCGATAAAAACGATGAACGACGTGGTGCTGGGACTGGGCAGCTGCAATGGTGACGACCAATTCGGATGGAAGGTGATTGAGGAACTTTTGCATTCAAGTGTGAACGCATCGCTTCACAAAATTCGACATCCAATTGATCTCCTCTCGTGGCTTGATGCGAATGTTTGTGTTCACCTCGTTGACGCAGTGGTCGGATTGCCCCACGACGGTTCGCTGATTCGACTCGAAATGACCAACCCCGTGCATCGATCGCAAATTCAGTCAATCCCTTGCACCGGGACGCACGATGTGGATCTATCAGAGGTGCTGATGCTCGCCGAATCACTTGGCAAGCCGACGGATCAAGTGGTGTTGTGGTTGGGACGTGCAGAGTCAATCGAGCCAATGACGTCGCTTAGCCCCGGCGCTCGCCAATCGGTCCAGCAGTGTATTGATCAGCTGACGCAACAACTGGGGTGGTCGCAGTGACTCAGCTACGCAACACCAGCACGGGGCAATGTGCGAGTCGGACGACCCGCTCGGCAACCGAGCCCAGCAGGATGTGTTTGACGAAACCATAACCGTGCGACGGCATCACAATCAGATCGGCGTCCTCATTTTCAGCAAACGCCACGATCTCTCGACCCGCATCTCCGATGGCCACGTGGATCGTCGTTGCCGCATGTTTTGCCTCGGACAACCGCTCGCGGAGTTTTAGTTTGACGTGTTTGATTCTCGATTCGTCCGTGACCGTGCCGTACAGATTTCCGTATTCCATCGCGGGCAAGTTGGGCAACACGTGAATGACGTCCACCGAGCCGGTCTCGCCAACAATGTTCAGTGCCGTGTCGACGGCGTCGATTGATAGGTCGCTGAAATCGACCGGCACAACGATCCGCTTTGCATTTAATCCAGACATGATGGGGGCTCCACGAGTTGCGTTTGTAGCGGGAAAGGAAAAGCCGAACGAGGAAAGACGTTTCGATGAATCGTCACACCGTCGTATTTACAAACGTGTATTTGCAAACGCTGGACCAGGAACGAATGCGGCTGATTCGTCGTGCTGGAACGAGTCAAGGTGGGACAAATGAAACCGGAATGACGGACAACGCGTGACGATCTGCACAGAGGAACGCTTTCCAGCGAGACAAACGGGATCTGCAAAGCCATAAACGAGGCTAGGGAACATGCTTTGCGTTGGAAGCGGGACGCACCAAACCAGGCTGCACTATTCCCTTCTAGACTTTTTGCATGAGGTAAGCATCGATGATCCGTTTAGCAATTGTGTTGGGGATGTGTGTCCACTGCGTTTCTTCGTTGTCAGCAGAAGATCCTGGCGTCCAAACGCCTCGCGAAGTGCGGTTTGATGTCTTTGTCCGCAGCGATCATCGATCGACGAAACAGGTTTTGAACTATGTCGAGGCGTTAAAGAAACGGGTGGCGGGACTCGATATTCGCGTGCACGATCTGATCAAGGATCGCAGCCAGCTCTCATTGTTAGTTGAAATCAGCAAAGCGGCGGGGCGAGACAAGCCGGTGTTACCCGCTTTCCACTGCTGCCAGCGGACTTATTTTGGTTTCATCACTGCGGACCGGAGTGGACCGGAGATTGAAAAGTTATTTACGGCTGATGTTTACACTCGAGCGACCTGTTCCCGCTGTAATAAGCTCAAAGCGTTTCTGCCAGGTCTACAGAAGCGGTGGCCGGCCATCCGGTTTCGCATTTATGAGGTTGATGATGATTCGAATGCTCGTGCCCGTTGGGAAGCATTGTGTCGCGGCAGCGGGGTACCGCCAGGGTTGCCCACGATCGATTTTGCTCGCCGAGTAATTATTGGTTACCAGGGCGACGAGGTGACGGGGGCCCAGATCGAGTCTTTGATTCAACAGGTTTCTGGCGCCTCGTCCGCTTTGCCCTCGCGGCCTGGCGTCGAGGATCAATCGAATCGAACGCTGCATCCCAGTGCCGGTTTGACCTTGGTATCGACCACGGCAAGGCCGTCGACGCTGAGCCGCTTGACTTCGGGCAGCCTAAACTCGGGCAGCCTGAACTCGGGCAGCCTGAACTCGGGCAGCCTGATTTTGGGCCGACCACGGTTGAATTCGGCCACGTACGTCCGCTTGATTAGCGAAGACGTCGAGCAATTCGACACGTTGGAGCTTCCCGGGGAAGCCGAGATTTCCGAGATTGGGGAACTGGCGACGGAGCCCAAAGTCCTGCAAAGCGAGTCGAGCGATGAGGCGATCGAAGTCCCGATCTGGGGGCGATTGCGGGTTGATGAGCTAGGGATGCCGCTATTCACATTGGTGGTGGGTCTGGTGGACGGATTTAATCCATGTGCGATGTGGATCTTAGTGTTTTTGTTGTCCGTGCTAGTAAATATCAAAGACCGCAAAAAGATCGTGATCATCGCCGGAACCTTTGTGGTGGTTAGTGGTTTGGCGTATTTTGCATTCATGGCGGCGTGGTTGAATCTATTCATCTTGGTCGGCATTATCCGTCCGGTTCAAATTGCCCTGGGCGGATTGGCTCTATTGATCGGCGTGGTCAATGTAAAAGATTTTTTTGCATTCAAAAAAGGAATCTCGTTCTCGATTCCGGAGCGTCACAAACCGGGACTCTATCGACGTGTCCGCGAAATCGTCAGCGCGAAATACTTGACCGTTGCTTTGAGTGGGGCCATTGCGCTGGCGGTGATCGTCAATATGATTGAATTGCTGTGCACCGCGGGATTGCCTGCCTTGTACACGCAAATTTTGACGCTACAAAACTTTCCCGTGTGGGAGAATTATCTGTATCTCGGGTTGTACATTCTCGCCTACATGTTTGACGATGCGCTGCTTGTCACGATCGTTGTCGTCACGCTCTCGCATCACAAGCTGCAAGAACGCGAAGGCCGTTGGCTTAAACTGATCAGCGGGATTGTCATACTGTTGCTCGGTCTGGTGATGCTTTTCCGCCCCCAGTGGTTGCAGTTCAGCGGTGTTTAAGCAGCTAGGCGGAAGTCGTTCCATCTATTGGCCGCTTCGTGAGCCGAGGGCCGTAAGGCACCGGGTAATGCGTGGAACCCGGCCGCTGACGCGCGAGCGGCTCATTCGATCAACAGCCCGCTAGCCACGGTTCCTCGTTCCAACCAAAGCACCGGAGGGCTCACGCCCAATGCCATCTACTTTGGCACTAAACGGGTGGCGTTTGTAGCGGTGCGGCGCGGGGCCGCCCGGAATAAACCGAACGATTCACTCGCCTCAACCGGACGGCTCGCGCCGTGTCGCTACCAAAGTCGATGGCATTGGGCTCGCACGCTGCCGCTACAGAATGCCTCACAGCGTTCGCCCAAACGGCTGACGGGATTTAACCCAATGATTCCTGCCTACCTGCTTAACAGGGGGCGTGGTCATCCAATTGGTAGAAAAATAGGCGATACGAACCAACGTTCACTGATGCTGTGGCGGAGGCGCATCTCGGTGTAGAATCAGCGAT
>NZ_ANOG01000665.1 GCF_000346295.1 Rhodopirellula maiorica SM1
CTTCGAGTGACGATGAAATGGGCACATTCAAAAGCGGCCTGTACTACATGGGCAAAAAGCGGCCCGATCTGGAACTTGTGCCGGTCTACATTGACAACGTCAACCGCATCCTTCCTCGCGGCGAATTTTTGCCGGTACCACTGCTGAGCTGCATCACGATCGGCCCGCCGATCTTTCTCGAAGCCGGTGAACCCAAAACCGAGTTCCTCAAACGCGCTCGCGAAGCGGTGCGCCGATTGAAAGACTTGTAGCGTCACACTGCTCGGCATCGGTACATTTTTCCGCATTCGTCCTCGTATCGGTCCGCGATCGACACGGCGTACGGGTGTACAATACAGCGACCTATTCTCTGAACACTGGTTTGCCCCCCGCCTATGCCAAGTTGCGAGACTCGCCTTGAATCCCCTGCTCCCTCACAAGATGCTGTCTCCGCACCAGACGCAACTGCACTCGCACCAGACGCACCTCGGCCTCTTGCTTATTGCCGTCATTTTGATGACTGGATGTGGCTCGAGCGAATCCCCGCAACGCAAGGCGGTTCAGGGGCGAATCACGATCGACGGAGCCCCCGCCCCCGCTGGATCCATCAGCTTTCTACCCGCCCGAGGAACTTCTGGCCCCGCCGCAACGTCTCTGATTGTCGACGCGGAATATCAGTTTACGCACTCCGATGGGCCTTATACTGGAATGCACCACGTCGTCATCAGCTTGGATTCACCATCAACGGTTGCTAGCACTGACAGCGTCGATGCAAGTGCTGACGACCAAATGGAAGCAGCGACGGTGGATCCAAAACGACGAACCGATGCCAAAACGCCCCCCTCGCGTCGAAAGCGACAGTCGGCTTCCGCCGCAGAGGGTAAACGCAAGTGGGAATTTGAATATTCGGTGCCTCAAGACGACCAGAGCGTCAAGAACTTTGCGTTAACGACGCAAGAATGAAATCCTAAACTACAAAAAGTCATGCCCGTTTTCTCAACCCGCCGTCACGCATTCACGCTGGTCGAGCTGCTCGTCGTGATCGCGATCATCGGAGTCTTGGTCGGTTTGCTTTTGCCGGCGGTACAAGCGGCACGTGCCGCGGCACGACGGATGAGTTGTTCCAACAATTCGAAACAGTTCGCGCTTTCGCTTCACAATTACCATTCCGCGTTCAACACATTTCCTTCGGGCAGCATCGTCTCGGGCCCCAACGGCTATTCATGGGGAATGGTCTCACAAGTACTGCCGTTCATGGAACAGTCGGCAAGCTACGAATCGATCGATTTCACCCAAGCTCACTGCGGCGACCATATCAAGGACTTGCAAGCTCGCGGTGGCAACGATCCCTCATCGAAACCGATTGCGATGCTGATGTGCCCGAGCGATCCAAGCTCGGGGCGATCACTGTTAAGCGGTCCGCTTGGCCCGCTGCCGCTCTCGGGCGACTGTGGCGTGTTGAACCCGATCAATTATCTCGGCAACGCCGGTAGCCTGGACGACGACATCAACAATACCTACCAAGCGTGCGGCGGCATTCCAAGCGGCGCAGGATTCGATGACGGCAACGGGATGTTCTACAACGAGAGCCAGAAGCGGTTTCGCGACATCCTGGATGGATCAAGCACCACGATTCTGTTTGGCGAGCGAACGATGCCCGACGACTTGGGTTGGGGCTGGCCAATCTGTGGCGGTAATGAATGTGAGCACTACATTTCCGCCAAAATGGGTCTTTTGCACGGCAACCATAAACGCAGCGAATATTACTTGCACCTGCAACATTACTGGAGTCATCACGAAGGCGGTTGTTACTTGACGTTTGCCGACGGCAGCGTTCGCTTTGCAACCTACAACATGAACTACAACACCTACCTCGATCTGTCGACGCGAAACGGTCACGAAGTGATCGCATCGGAGTGGTAATCACTCGTTCACGAGGCTCCCGCCTGGGAACGCACTGCACCCGAGGCTCCGCCTCATCCACGCCCAAAATCTCCGGGCAGGCAGGAGCCTGCAAGGCAGTGGGTTACCAGGCAGCAGCCTGGGAACCAGGACACTCGTTCCTCAGGCTCCCGCCTGGGAACGCACTGCACGCGACGCTCCCGCCTCATCCACGCCGTCCCCGACGTTCCGCTGTGCGACCTCGTCGCTATGTTGCTGGACAGCGTTGCGGTTAAAAAAAGGCCGCCAAATTTACCCGCCGACGCCGAAGGCGTTCAACAACAAAGCCCAGGTCGCGGAGCGCACCCTGGGGCCTCTAGGTTTGCGTGAGCCACAATCGCAGAATCTCGGCGCTCATCGTGAAACCGTTCAACACAACATGCACGACCAACGACGGGGTGATGCGTCCGGTTTGGCGATACAGAAAGCCAAGTCCCACCGAGAAAAAGAACAGCGGTATCGCGGCGGCACCTTGATTACCGTGCATCAGTGCGAAGATCAAACTGGTGGCAAACATCGGCCACAGACTCTTGGGCCGCCAAAGCTCCACCGCGTCTTCTTCGAGCGGATCCTCTTGAGTATCGGTCTCCACAGGCCGGTCGGCAAACGCCTGCAAACCGCCTTGCAACAACACTCGAAACAAGAATTCTTCGACCCACGGAGCGACGAGCGCGGTTCCCACAAACAACACAATCAAGAACACCGGTGTCGGTGACTGTTTCATCACGTCCAGCACCGGGTGTTTGTACTCGACAAGCAACGATGCAAAGTGAGCAATCAGTAACGTCGGAGGTATCAACATCAACGACGCCTTCAGCCCGACCACGACATCTTTGGCTTTCCAAACCAACCCCAATCGCTCTGCCGCATCGGATCGAATCAGTCGCAGGAAACCAAGCGTGCCGGTAAAGGCGATCAAACCGCCGACCGATTGGGCGGATAATCCCGCCAGCAACAAATCGGAACTCGGCGGCGAACCTTCGGTCGTCGGACGAATCTGGCCCATCGCCACAAAAAGCTTGGCCGTCAACAGCGTCAGCACCAAGCTCAACCCAAACATCAACATCGCATCGGCAACGGTCCAGAAAGGTCGATCGCGAACCTCCGCAGGCAAGATGACGTCCATCGACGGTCGCCCCGAGCGAAGGACTTGCCGCAACGTCTTGCCCCATAAAAGGACACACCCGACAACGATCATCAAGACCGTACTGGCAAACACCGCGTCAACAATTTGCATGTCGTGGTCCCGTTACGAGGCGTCCTGCTCACCACGCATAACGCGAGCGGCGGCCATCGTGTAGTCGTAACCTGAATAGACGGTCAACGCGATCGAGGACCAAATCAGGATCGTCGCCGTGGTCAACAACCAAGCGGCCACCGGAGTGCTCATCAAGCACAACAGTGATGCAACAATCGCCGCACACTGCAAAACCATCTTCCATTTGCCCAGCCAGCTTGCTGAAAATCGCCGCCGCCCCCTTCGATAATCCCTCGCAAACTGGTCACCAGCAGTTCGCGGCCGACCACGACTGTGGCCATCCAAGATGCGATCCCCGATCCCGCCTGCTCGACCAACGCGATGAACGATCCGCAGATGATAATCTTGTCCACGAATGGATCAAAGATCCGCCCCAACTTGGTGACTTGCCCGTATTTCCGAGCCCAATAGCCATCCATCCAATCAGTCGACGCGGCGATCAGAAACACCACCATCGCTGAGGCGAAATAGCCCATGGGGATCAATACCACCACCGCAATCGCCAACAAGAACCGCGCCGACGTCAACGCGTTGGGGACATTGTAGATCGACGTGGATGTCGCTGAAGTCATTGCCAAATTTGTGCTCATAGATCGTGCCGTAACAAGTCCCAAGACTAACAGATCACGCCCAAATGCGAAGTGGCCCTGTTTTCTAACCCGACGCGACCTCACACAGTCTCGCCCGATTTGAAACCACTTAATGGCGGTCTATTCACTCAGAGCCTTTTGCAGCAATGTCGCTGCGCGGCAATGTAAAATCATCTCGATTACTCGCCCAGCGATGCGGCGATCAAATCGTATCCGTCCGAAGCGACGATCTCACATTTCTTGATATCTCCCACCTGGATCGACTCGCTGTCGTCCGAAGGAGATACGTAAACGATTCCGTCGATATCCGGTGCCTCGCTGCGTGTCCGGCCGATCCAAACACCCTCTTGCTCTGGAAGCGGAGAATCGATGATGACATCGTCGACCGTTCCGATTCGGCTTTGCACCCATTCAAACGCGATCTGTTGCTGGACTGCCATCAACTCGCCCTGCCGACGCTCGGCCACCTCTTTGGGCACGCGGTTGGGCAACTTGGCCGCCGGCGTGTCTTCTTCGACCGAATAGGTGAACACACCAAGGTGTTCGAATCGCTGCTGCTCGGCAAAATCGATCAGCTCCGCAAAATCCTCGTCGGTTTCGCCGGGGAATCCTGCGATCATCGTCGTTCGCATCACGAGATTGTCGATTCGCGAACGCAATTTGCCGAGAATTTCTTCTTGCAGCGATCGAGTCGTCTTGCGAGCCATGCGTTTCAGCATCGTGTCGCTGGCGTGTTGAAGCGGCATGTCGATGTACGGCAACACTCGCTTGGCACCCGCCAAGGTATCGATCAACGCGTCGTCGATGTACATCGGATAGAAGTACATCAAACGGATCCACTCGACCGAATCGATCTTGTCCAATTCGGTCAACAATTCCGTCAAACGCGGAGCACCGTAAAGGTCCTTGCCGTAATAGGTTGTGTCTTGAGCCACGACGACAACCTCTTTGACGCCGCTGTCGCCAAGCCGCTTGGCCTCGTCGATGACTTGATCCATCGGCTTGCTGTAGTGTTTGCCCCGCATCTTTGGAATCGCACAAAACGTACAAAGACGATCGCAGCCTTCGCTGATTTTCAGATAGGCAAAGTGCCGTGGCGTGACCGCACTTCGCACCGCATCGCTGAGCGGATTGATCGGGGCAGGCCGAAAGATTTTCTGCTGCTCTTCGATCCCCGATTGCAATCGGTCAATCACCGAGACGATCTCGTTGCGTCCAAAAACGCCGATCATCGCATCGATTTCAGGTCGTGCCTCGAGCAGTTTTCCTTGTTGACGTTCCGCCAAACAGCCGGTGACGACCACATTTCGAATTTTTCCCTGTCGCTTCAGCGCCAGCATCTCGTCGATTGCCCCAAGCGACTCGTCACGCGCCGAATCGATAAACCCGCACGTATTGACGACAACAAAGTCGGCATTGTCGACCGAATCGACCATCGCATAGCCGTCTTCATCGAGCCGACCGAGCATCTGTTCGGTGTCGACCAGGTTTTTGGGACAGCCGAGGCTGATCACGGCGTAGCGGCCTCGCTTGCTAGAATCGTCGCCCGCCGGACGGTTTTGCAGAGGAGATGGAGTATCGGAGACGACAGGAAGTTGCATGGAGTGCACAAACAAAAGGACGGGGGGAAAGCTAAGCCAGCACGAATTTTCGCAGCGACAGCTGAATTAAACCCAAGAAAAGCCGAATTGGCTACCGACTTTCTCGGGATTCCCGCCGTTATTTTGCCGCAGCCCCACCGTGTTTGTCGCCTGCGATGGAATTGCGTGAGGATAGCCCCCCCAAAAGGCGAGTTAGGTATGAAGCTGAAGTGCAGTCGAGCAACCAAAAACGGTAGGCCGGATCAGCGCATACGGCCAACGCTGTGAAGCATTTTTCGTAGCGAAACTCGCAGAGAGTTTCGGTTTTACTCACGTGGCCGAAAGTCTCTAC
>NZ_ANOG01000666.1 GCF_000346295.1 Rhodopirellula maiorica SM1
CCTTTGGCGTTTTTCTTCCCTGCATCTTCAATGCGAACCACTGGTGCAAACGCTTCGATCATCGTCCGCCCAATCGTGCTCGCCATCTCCGAGGGCTGGACAAAGTTTTGGGTGGCGACCGGACCAAAATGTCGCATCAGCGTATCGATCTCGACGACGCTGACGGTGGCCGGAGCGACGTCTTCGTCGATGCGGACGACAAAAATCTTGTCGTAGGAATCAATCGCTTCGATCACTAAACCGCTGAGCGGCAAAGGAATAATCTTTGCCTCGGGGTCATCGAGCAGCAGTGCCATTCCGCGTGAAACCAAAATGGCTTCGGTCGCAGGATTCTCCCACATCTTGCTGACGGCGATTGCATCACCGTCGACGGGAAGCAAGCGATCGTTGACACCGTCCATCGACACGTCGCCGGCATCGGCAGCTCGTCGCCGGACTTCGTCGATCATTCCCTGAGTGCTGTGCACATCCTGGATAATCTCTCCGACGTTCGCAGCCGTCCTGAGCCGAACGGCATCCTCGTGATCACGTTTGACGGCCACCACCGGATCGGAGGCCGTGATCGCCTCGTAGGTCATTTCACCAAGATTTCGGCTTGCCGCGTTGGCGACTGCGGCCGGAGCATCGGCAAAGTCCAACCGCCAAACCGCAGCAAAATCACGATCAAGAAACTCTTGCAGCGGCTGCCGAACCGATTCGGCATTGACTCGCGGATCGTCCGACACGATCCAAACGAGAACCTTGTACGGCGAAAAATCCCATGGTTCCACCTCGGCTTCTTCGTCCGCCTCGGCCGGCTTGGATGTCGTCGAACTCGAAGCCGCCGAATCGTTTGAGGGCGACGCAGGAGCATCTGCCGCAACCCCTTCGGCCCCGGTTAACGACACCGCAGGCTGCGCAGCCGCATCGGGCGAATCATCAGAACAACCGAGCTGCATCACCAGACACAGCATGGCAGCGACGAAATAAACAAGGTTCCTAGCGACGACTGTCATATCGAAAAATCCAAAAACACCACGACTCCTGGTCTGAAGTACGCTGCGACTCAATGATTCAATTGCCATTTATCCGCATTCTGGTAGAGCGAAACGATGTCGTTTCCGACGCCTGTCAATTCGCGCCGATAGGCATACGAATCGACCATTTGCCACAACGGCAAAACTGGCAATTCATGGTGAGCGATCGCGTGCAAATCGAGCAAACCGTCACGCACCATTCTCCAATCTCGGGCTTCTTCGATTCGCCGCAGCCCCAAACCGACGAGTTGGTCACTACTTCCCGCCAACCCTTCGGGACCAAGCAAACGACGTGCGTCAATGATCGGTTCCCAAATCGCAGCCGACACATACACAATATCCGCAGTTCCAGGATCCGGGTACGTTCGCCCCACAGGAAGCTCGACCAACTCAATTTCCAAATCCAGCAACTGCCACTGGCTCATGATGGCTTCACATGCCACCCGTGATAAATTGTCTGCCGGAAACGCTAACCGGATCGGCTTCATCTCAGGCACCGTTTCTTTCTTGCGATCGGCCATCGCTTTCATCTGGTTGGCATTGAGCGTCATCAACAACTTTGCCAAACGAGGTTCATAGCGACGCGGACCAATGCTTTTGTCATAGGCATAGCCCAATGGGTCATCCATTTCGATCCCGGCCGGAAACGGTCCCGACACGACTTGGCATCCTGGGACTTCAAGCCCCTCGAGCAGTTCTCCGTTGAGAATGTCTGCGCGGTTGATGCCATACACCAACGCGCGTCGAAACGTTCGTTCGGCCAAGTAAGGATGATCCGAACAAGGGACCAACATATGCACCGTGGGCAGCGGATAATTCTTGACGCGAATGTCACGACTCTTACTCAGCCGAACGGCATCGGCAGGGAACAGTTGATCCAACACATCCAGTTCACCCTGCAGCAACATGCTGACGCCGTCGCTTGCCGAAGCCTGCCGAATTTCGACTACCTCGCGAAGCTGTTCGGGAGTCTCCGGTTCCGCCGCCAAGATATAGCGAACCGTATCCTCGCTCTCGGCATCACGCTGGTAAGCACCGGTGGGTGCTCCTTTTTTGCCTCCAAACCAGCTTCCATCAATCGGAATCTGCAACAAGCACGAGGGCAACACATGTGGTCGACGCAGCGTGCACTCGACTCGTTTGGGGCCATCCATTCCAATCGCTGTCACCGCCGCAGCCCAAGGTGAAAAATACTCGGGTGTATTGCGAGTGGCACGTTCGGCAAGCTTGTCGGCGATAGTGAAACCTCGAATCTCACTCAATGGCGGCTTCAGCTTTTCCGTTTCCAAGACCAGATCAAACTGGGTTCGATAAGGAGTCGTTTCGGTTTCGCCGAAGACAAACTCATATTCGCCCCCCTCGGGCCCGGCGCCTTTCATTTCAAACAAAGTGCGGTAAACCAAGCGTCCCGCGCGACGTGACGCCCAATTATCAATACGCGTCGGATCCAGCACGGTAGCGGTTTGCAACACGCCGACGCGCACCAGAGGATAGATGGCATCGATTTTTCGTATTAGCTCTTTGCCACCGTCGATGTCCGGTCGCACGGCAACACTTTCACGCGACAACGCCCGAGCAGCGCGATAATCCTCGGCCTCGAGTGCGGCGATCGCTTCTTTCTGTTTCTTCTGAGCCAGCTGTAGAAAAAGCTTGTTCCACTTCGAAATCGAAGCCAAACGACTCTCGCCGTAGTCTTTTTCCAAACGTGCGAGCATCTGCTGGGCATGTTCAAGATCGCCCTCTTTGACCAGCTTCATCATCAATTTGTCGGTGACGCCACTGAGGGCACCCAGCACCGTTTTAGGTTGAAACTCGGGCGCGTACCGCCACAGTTCTTCGAGCATCGCAAGGGTGGCTTCGAATTCGCCAGACTTGGCACGCTTGATCGCATCGTTCCACAAGAATTCGCTTCGCAACTTACGCAGCCCGGGACGATTGGGATAGTCGCGAATCAAAACCGAAAGGAAAGGATACGCTCCCTTGAAATCTTCCTTGGCAATCATCTCGGCGGTTTCACGTTCTAACCGAGTTTCCCAGAGATCGATTTTCTCAATGTTCTTCCAATCGGTGACGAATTTTTTCAATTCGATCCCGATCACCTCAAACTGCAACACCCCTTTGGGATCGCTGGGAATTTTCCGTCCTGGGAAATCCAGCAGGCGAGCTTTGACCCAACCGCCACCGGATTCTTCGGTGAGAAAAATAATATCGTGAGGTTCTTCCTGCAGCAGTTCCAAGCCAACCCGATCGGGGACTCCCGAATCAGAATAGTTGACGATTTGCGCCGAAACCGGTGTCGCCCAGGCGGCGAACAATAACCCGATCGCGATATAAAGCAGGTTTCGCATTTTGATGTTCATCAGATTCCCTTTACGATTTCGATGGAACATCGGTGATATAAACAACCCCTTCAGCCCCCGGCACCAACAAGTTTTTACCGACACTCAGTGGCGACGCAAAAATCGGCTGCCCCAAATCACTTTGTCCAAGCAATTCACCGGAGCCAGCATCCAGCGTCACCATCCAACCATCCTTGCCCGCGACCATCAACACGTTACCGTCAAGCAGCGAAGCACCGACAATCTCACCCTTGGGGACTGGCAGCTCGAATTTCTGTTGGCCTTCGCCGTCAAAGGCTCGCAGCACGGAATCGTCGGTACGCAGCAAACAATATTCGCTCGATTCCGCCGCGGTGACGGGGCCCCAATTGACACGGCCACCGAGCAGGACTTTGAATTTCTCGTCCAAGCTTGTCATATCATGCCCGACGACAAAATCGGCAGCCGGGCCTGCGACCGTGGCTACCAAGTCGCTTCCAACCGCCGCCGTGGATCCTAAAAACGGAGCCTCCAATTCCTTCTTGGCGAGCTCACGAATCTGTTCGCCCACCCGCAATCGGTACAGCTGTTTACGGCTGTCGGCGATCACCACTTGGTCCGCATCATTGGGCATCGCCACCGGGTTGGACCACGTCACCGAACCCTCCGGTGCACTCGCGGGCTGGAACGGGCTACCCAGCATTTGTCCGGTTTGCCAGTTCATCAAAACCGCGCGGCCCGAGGCGGTCGGAACAAACAAGCCGCCTCCGGCAAACAACGCGCCACCACTGGCTTTGCCGGACAATGCCAATTGCAATTTCCGCAGCTTTTCTTGACGGCGAGTCGGATCGTAAACGATCACATCCTCGGATGTGGCTTGATTCAGCATTAAACGCCGAGTCTCATCAATTTTGATCGGGTTTTCGAACCGCATCGCGATCCCGGATCCACCGGGATTTTCAACCGGATTCGCAGTCGATCCACTCGCCAACGCATCGCGATCGAGTTCAAACAGGGCGCCTTGCGTGGTGACGGCATGAAACCCGCCTCCGCCAGCGATCGGGACAATCATCGCGATGGGCACGCCGACATCGGTTCGCCAAATTTCGTCGCCTGTTTTCGCATCCGCTGCGGTCACTCGAATCGCCGAGGTACCACGCAAGATGCGGGCATGGACCAACGTGTTTTCACTGGTAAAGGGTTGGCCGATGAAGCGATCCGCTTCATGTTTAAACCAGTCCTGGACCACGCGCCCTGTGTTGATTTGCAATTCGTAGCGCCCGATACGTGTCCCGGTGATCCACATCTGCGATCGCCCCACGGCCATCTGCGTCGAGGTCGGCACATCATACGAGGCGACTTGTCGTGCCACTTCGCTAACCTGTTCGCGTTTAGCAGTCGGTTCGACTTCGAGCACCGAGACTTGGCCGAGGTCAGTCAACACGATCAACTTTCGATCCTGGATGATCGGTTTGACTTTGACATTCCCATCCAAACGGATCGATGGCTGTGCGACTTTCAATTCTCGACCTTGTTCGTTCACCCTCAAGATGTGCACTCGGGTGTAATCGGTCCCGGCATTCTCGAGCACAAACACGTGCCCCAATAGCGCTACCGGTGGCACAGCGACGGTACCTTCGGCGTGGCCAATGTAGAACGTCTCGTAACAGGAACCGTCACGCGAATTGAGCACATACAGGTTGCTATGGTTGCCGGGCACATAGGCCACTTTGGCTCGCTTATCGATCCCCGGTCCGACTTCTAAAGGCTGAGGAATCTGTGCGACCCAATTCGCCTCGCCCGAGTCGACATCAAGCGACGCGAGTCGGCCTGACTCTGTCGAAACGTATACCTCGTCGGCGACGTTGACCGGTTCGCTAAAGAACTCGTCAATCACACTACGCCAACGGATGATTCCGTCTTTTCCGTCGCATCGCTGTACTTCTAACTTGGCCGATTCACTTAACAGCACACCGGAACCATCGTCCAATCGCACCGGCAGATGATCCTGACCATAGCCAACGAATTTTCGCCACAACAATCCGCCGGTGTCTCCGGCAAATGCCAACATCGATCCGCCCGCACGCAGATACAAGATCTCGCCAATCAGATCGACCGCTTTGCGGCCTTCCATGGCGGTCAACACGATCGAACGATCGTTGGCACCGCCCTCTTTCGCATCGGCCACCTTGGGCACTTCGCTGGCGGGTTTCACCAGCGTTTTCTGAATGTCGCTGGCGGTGGCAATCAACGCTGTCAACCGCTCGTTGTTATGCAGCTCAGGAAACTCTCGCAGCAATTGAGCACGAACGTCATAAGCTTCTTTGGTTTTTTCGTCCTTGAGAAACGCATCCATGGACACGACCGATTCGTCCAACCGCACATTCCGATTGATCTCGCGGCGGACGCGTTGACGCATCTCGGCGATTTCCTGCAATTTTCCGCTCAGAGTCGTCTTCATGGCGGAACTCATGTAGTTTGGATTTTCCGTAAACTCCAACTGCTCGTCCAACTTGCCAAGCAGTTTCTCTTTCTCGGCGGTTTCTTTTTCTTTGTTGGCGACACGACCGATTTCGTGAGCGACGTCCACCAATAACGCAGCCAAATTCGTACGTTCTTCGTTGAGTCCCTCTTCGTTTTCGATCGTGGGCAGTTCTTTCTTCAGCAGCTCCAACGCTTCGGTCGGATCGGTCATTTCCTTTGCGCGATAGAACTTGGACATCACGATCCGCACGCGAGCAATCGACGAATACTGGTGATTTTCGCCAAAGGAATCGAGAAAGCTAATGTATGAATCTTGCGCCGGCGTGAATTGTTGTTGATCGTAGAGTTTGTTGGCATTGGCGATAAACTCATCCGCACTTTGCCGCGTCAACATATAGAACAAGCCGTAACCGGACAGCAACAACAGCACGATGATGCCGGCGAAACCATAGATTTTGAACGAATCCCAAACCGACTTCTGCTCCTTGGGTTTGGGACGGGCGCGTCGGGGACGCGAAGTGGCCGCTCCATTGCCCTGTCCGTTCTCGGCGACGGGAACGGCTTCCACGGCGACGGCTTCCACCGGCACGGCTTCGGCAACAACCCCGCCGGAACCATCGTCCTCGGCAGCGACCTCGAAAACCTCTTCGCCCTCCTCTTCGGGCAAGATCGACAGATCGTCCAGGACCGCCACGTCGGCAGCCTCGTCGCCCGGCTCCGCGTATTCAGCCGAGCGAAGTTCCCCAATCAACTTGGTGGCTTGAAACCGAGTCAGTTGCCCGTTATCGACCAACAGCTTGGCCACCGCCTCGGGAGTCACTCGCGTTCCCTGCTCTAATTGTTCACGGAGCGCCTCGATGATTTCCTGGTCGAGCAATCCACCGCGTTCGAGCCGATCGATCAGTTCATTTGCAAGCATGTTTAACGACTATTTCTATTCTGTGATAAGACTCAATCAATGGGTGGGTGATGCGAAGCAAAAAGCCATCACACCGCCGTGTTCCATACGATGCCCCTGAACCCGAAGTTCACTCCCGGCAAATTCGCATGACGGACCTAGTCAAATTCTTCGACTTGGGTGACTTGGAGTTCGGTATACCCTGCAATCGTCCCCGCATCCATGGCATCAACGAGTGCTTGTAGTTTTGCCATCTCGTGAACCTTGATGACTAATTTCATCGCATCGCTGCCGCCCGGCACCGCTTCCTTCAGTGCGGAAATCAAATTCTGCTTGCCCGGTGTTTCTCGTTCCCAGTCGGCTGCCATCACCAAAAATGACCCGCGATCATCGATCTGGACTTCCACCGAATCGAGTTCTTCGGTCTCTTCGGGATCAGGGTTACTGCTGGGTGCATCGGTTTGCTGGCGAGGCATCTCGATCGATTTCTGCAGACTGAACGATGCCGTGACCATAAAGAAGATCAACAACAAAAAGGTCACATCGACCATCGGCGTCATGTCCAGTTCGTCATCCTGGCGAGGTTGACGCTTGGGCACATCATCGTCTTCATCCTCCGCGATTGCAGGTTCTGCCGCAGCACGCGGCGCTGTCGCGACGGCCGACTCCGCTGGAACGACTGGGGCCGCCGCCGCAATCTTACTCGGCGACGGTACGTCGGAATCACGCGAGTGGTCGTTGCTCATGCCGGTGACATCGTCATCAACGAAACCGTCATCGACCCATTCGACCTCTGCGATCGCTTCGGGAGTGTCGTCAGCTTGCTGCGCATCGACCAACTCAGGCACATCCACCTGCGCATCGCAATCGGGACAACGCACTTGCCCTCCGGCAAAGCGGTCGTGGACGCTGTGCTCTGCATGGCACTGTGAACATGTAACGGGAATAGCCATGGCGACTCTAAAACTCTTCCACTTGATGGACTGCCAGATTCGTCAACCCCGCAATGCTGGCAGCGTCCAATCCGCTGACAAGCGATTGCAAATTCGCTTTCTCGTGCACTTGCACATCGAGTCGAAAGTCTGCGGAGGAATCGCCAACCGCACGACGAAGCGTTGTGACAAGCTGCTGTTTCCCAACCACATCCAACGACCAATCGGTGGTGGTGACGACGAAATCGCCCTGCTCATGAATTGAAAGCTCGATGCTGGATAGCGAATCGACGGGCGTCGCCACGACAAGGCTTGCTTTTTCGCTGGGCGTCCGCTGCATCTCGATCGCACGCTGCAAACCAAACGAGGCGGTAACCATAAAAAAAATCAAAAGTAAAAACGTAACATCGACCATCGGGGTCATGTCCAAATCGTCGCCGCGGCGAAACAGTGACGCATGCAATCCTTTTCTCGCAGGCAACGCTGCGCTAATGGATGACGACATTCGCTTATTCCTCTTTGACCGCGATGTAAGTCGATTCAATATCTTCAAACGCGTCGCCAATAATCTGCTGAATCCGAGTCACCTTGCCGACTTTGACATTCGCGTCACCAAGCAACATGACTTGATTCTTGTTTTTGCCGATCGATTTCTCGAGCTCCGAAGTGACGTATTCAATGATCTCGCTCGACTGAGTCGCTTCGTCTCGACTGAACTCGCTACCATCTCGGCGTTTCAAGATCACTTCGTCGCCAGCGCCGGGATCGACAAAGATGATCGCCGAATCGTCCGCCGACACCGCCAATCCGTTATCTGCCGAAGGAATTGTTCCGATCTTGGTGGGGTCCATCTTCGACGCGACCACAAAAAAGATCAGCAGCAAGAAGGTGATATCGATCATCGGCGTGATATCCATCTCCTCATCGTCACGCTTCTTGCGTGGCAACGCGAGATCATCCTCTTCTTCGAGAAGATCTTCGTGTACTGCATCTGCACTCATGATCGATCCTAAACGTGAACACCATCTGCAAAAGGAATGTTGCGCCCGCAGGCAGCACACGCCGCGGAAACAGTTGCGGTATGTTTTCGCCCGCGATCGCTACGTGCGATAACGGTCGTCACCATCACCCGACTTCTTTTTCTTTTGACCACGCCGTTGCTAACGCTGCGGCGACTGCATAACGGCTTCAACAGGCTCGGCCGCCGCCGACGCAGGAGTCGACGAGCCCCCACCAGGCCATTTGAGAAGAGCGTCTTTGTACTGAGTCATAAACCGAGCCAAACCGGAACCGACGAGGTCTTCCATTTTGGCAATTTTAATATTCACATTGGCCACCAAAATCATCAGCGGAATCGCGATCGCCAAACCACAGGCGGTGGTTCGCAGTGCGACGTTGATGTCACCGGCCAACAACGACGGTTCGACCGATTCGGAGGTAGCCAACGTCTTAAACGCCCCCATCATCCCGAACACCGTTCCGAACAACCCGATCATCGGAGCCGACTTGATTACCGTGCTGACCCAGGAAAGCCGGTACTCAAGATCACTCATCACATCACGCTGGAACCGGTCCAAAACAAATTGGCGGGCCCGCTTGTATCCAAGCTCGCGATGATGCATCGCCATTTCGATGATCTGAGGAATCGCACGATTATCGCCTTCACAATATTCTGCGACGCCGTCGAAATCGCCTCCACTGAGCATTTGTTCGACGTCGTCCATAAAGACATCCTGTTCATCCTCGCTCTTGAACCGCTTCTGATTCACTCGAGCCCAAACCACGGTCGCGCAATAAAGTCCCCACAAAGCGGCTCCCGCAAGTGCAGCGTACGTCGCTTGCGAGATGATATCGAAGATAGATATTTCAGCGAAAAGCATCGAGGATCTCGTCCTTCGGTGGATCAAAAGAAAAGGGTTAAAGCAGCCGTTCCCATAGAGGTTCACTCAAACAGGATAGCAATTCCAGCTTTATCCTAACGAATCCACGGATTTTTGGCGCGATTGCAACACGCAAAACGGATCGAAAAAGTGACAACCGTTCCGCATAGCCGCGCAAAACGCAATTTCCCGGCCCCCAGTGGCATGCAAAGACACGCTGTACCCCCAGCCGAGGCTGAGGCTGCCCGCTGCCCCCCGTGGCAATCGCCTCAATCCGACGTCCGGTACCGCTGCGAAGCCACCTGCCACACCCAATCGCCTGCGGATTGATCGAGCGAAAACACCGTTCGCCGCACGCTCTGCAAGCTTTCGTGTCCGTTGCGATTGGCAAACGCAAGCTCAATTGCTAACAACTGACGCTCTAATTCCGCAGGAATGAACATCATTTCAACCCGCTCTGCGGTGAGCTCGATTCCTGAGTGGCGGATCAACTCGTGGCTCCAACCCTTCAGCGGGCTTGCATCGGTGTAGCGAAAATAGATCCGCTTCTCTTCGGAACTTGCCGACAGATGTCGTTTCCTGGGGCCTTCGGAACGTGACAGATCGAATGCGTAATCCACCCCTGATCGCCCTCCGCCGACCACCCCCAACTCGATCGCAAAATGATCAAGCTTGACCGCATAATCCGCCCTATCGCTTGCAGCAAAAACCAACTGCCAGCGTTCGGCCGGCGGCACTAGCAGGGAAGAACCAGAATCCGGGCCCGCAGCACGACCGTCCTCACCACGCTCGGCCGCATCGCCATTTTGGCCATTGGCCGAACTTGATGATGCCGCCACCTGAGCAGCCGAAACCGCAACCTGATTCAGCGACATTTCAACCGGCAACTCTTCGAGACCTGCGACCTCGTCGTCGACCGGGACGTCAAAATCCGACACCGCACCTGCTTTGCTGCCCGCTGAAACCCACTGGGCTGGCGAGACCGGTTCGCCCTTGACCTTCGCTTCGCTGCGAAACACCCACAGCAGAAACAACACGGCAACGGCGGTCGCCACCA
>NZ_ANOG01000667.1 GCF_000346295.1 Rhodopirellula maiorica SM1
TAGATGGCATTGGGCTTGTCCCGGCAAGGATTTAGAAGATCCAGCGGGTTCCCGCCAGCAAGGAGTTGAATGAGGAATCGCTGTTCGCTTGCCCTAGGTAGGCCACCGTGAACTGGCCACCCAGCAGCACACCCATGTCGACCTGGGCTCGCAAGATGGCCCAGTCGTCGCCAGCCATCACGCCGCGGTCTTCGAGGGATCCGGTTGGGGTGCCGCCGTTGGCGACTTGCGATAAAAATGTCTCGGATTCGTCCAAGTACTCGTGCATCCAACCGAATCGCAGACGAGTGGTGGCGATGCCAAGTGGCGTTGGAGCCGATTGGTTGAGCGAGAGTCCCAAGACGCTGCGAAGCGATTCGCCTGAGCCGCCATCGTTAATCAGTGCGAAATCGGCATCGCCGGTTTCGGTGATCGCGTCCAGCTCGACACGTGTTGTGTGCAGTGCCAAATAAGGACTCCACAAAGTCGCGGCGTGCGAAAACAAGGTGCCGATTTCAAAATAGCCGAATTGTGAAGAGCCATCAAAGCGGCTCTCAGCAAAATCGGATCCCTCCAGTGCACTCAGCGAGCGGCGGACTTCGTAATCCTGGGTACCGGCACCGCCGGCCGCCACGAGGTAAACGTGTTCCGCAAGATACTCAACCGAGCCTCCCATGCGATAGGAATCGATGTTTGCATGCTGGTCGACTCCGCGAGTCTCCAGGTCACCCGAGGCCAAGTGTGCAAACGAATGTAGTGCTAATCCATTGGGACTGGCCACACCGCCACCCAATTCGAGTCCGCCGACTTGATGCCGGTATCCGACCGTCTGCAAGTCGTCCTGATCGACTTCGCTGGTGATTCCGTAGGCACGGACCCACGGTGTGATCTGGCATTGGCGGCGGTCCAGATCGGTTTGCATGACGACGCGATCACGAATCGATTCGAGATTGTTTTGGATATGGTTGATTTCCGCTCCGATCAATGAGGGATAGATCGAGCCCGACAATTGGTCTACAGCTGTGACGACTTGATCGGCGGAACCATCTCTTAACGTGGTCACGGCCGCAGGAGGACTGCCGCCACGCAGGTCGTCGAGAAGGCCTGCTGCGGATGTTTGGTTGCTGCCAGAGACGACGGTCGTGAATGAATCATTGTTGTCTTGGACAATGAAACTAAATTGGTCCCGTGTTCCTGACGCACTCATCGCAGCCTCTAAGAAGGGCCGATTGGGCAACGCGTACACGTCGGATTCGTTCGTGAATGCTCCGACAACAGGACTACCGGATTCCAGAACCACGAACGAGTCTCCAACCTTGTATTGGCTTCCGATAAAGTTGGGAACGAGTTCCGCATCCGTGATCGTGGCAGTACCAGTGACGTCAATGAGGTCGCTTTCCGTCGTCGCGCCGATATCGGAAATGTCGACTTGGACACTGGCGTTGCTTGCATCCAGGTTTCCGGTGACATTTAATGTTCCTAGACTACCTGCGGTTGAAGTTGCCCCCGGCGCCAAGGTTCCGGCGGTGGTCATGTTGCCGGTGACGTCCCCGTTGCCAAACACTCTTGTCGTCGAGGACATGTCGATATCGGCGTCGAGCGATGCAACACCCCCGGTGTTGATGTTTAGCTGTGTTGGATCCACCAAGCTGCCGGTGAATGTCAACGGTCCGTTCCCATTTCGATCAATCGCTACGGTGGTTCCCGTGGCCACATCAAACGAGACATCGCCAGGGATAACTGGCAAGTCGCTCAGCAATTGAATCGTGGACGATCCCGGCGTATTGAATACGATGCGGTCACCAGATGACGCATTCGTGATCGCTTCGCGTAACGAACCCGCACCCGAGTCCGCGTTGCTCGTTACGAATATATCCACCGCACTCGCCTGATTGACCAACAGAGAAATGCCAAGAAGTGCTAGCAACGCGTGACGCTTTCGACGAAGAGCAGGTTTGGACATGATCAATCAAATTTACAAGGTTGGGCAATGCGGCGTGTAACGATATTGCCATCGGCCGCCTCCCCTCGTGATCCGTGCAAAAAATCCATGTGTCATGACAGACACGACGCGATCAACGATTCCATCCGGCAATACCGTCAAAACTTACCACCGGATGCTAGAGAAACATTTCTTTTTCATGAACGATCGTCGATGGAGTCAAGTTGTTGCGGATCGCGTCGATGACCACCTGTTCACCCTGTGGGTTTTTGACGAACATTGCTTGCCCTGGACTGACTTTGGCATTCCAGTGATTCTCGAAAACGGCTGCTAAATCGCGTTTCAGAGCGAGTGCGGTCGGAACCGCATGCAACATCCATTGCCGGCGATTTCGACGTTCCAACCACGGACGAAGTATTCTCGGCAACAAACGGTTGGTCAGGGTGTCGGCGGGGACATCGACGAAACGCGGGATGACGTAGCGGGGGCTCGAAAGCGGGCCGAGTGTTTCGCGGACCGATTGGGCAAAAATCTGTGCCTCTTCGGGACTGGCGCCGGCAAGGAAAACGCGGACATAACCGCCGTCGCGCTCGTTGATTTTTAAAGCCGACTCGCTGGAGATCTGGGAAATTTCGCGGAGTGATTCAAACACCACTTCGCTGATCGCGGAAACCAAGCTCAAGCGATCCCATTGGTGTTTGGACTT
>NZ_ANOG01000668.1 GCF_000346295.1 Rhodopirellula maiorica SM1
GTCTTGTCTTGACGTCGATTGAAACACCCGCGCGGAACAAAGACTCCGCCATGAGATTAAGTTGGTTATTTTCGAGGATCGGAAAATCGATCAGACACGAATGGTACTGTGAAAGACCAAGGCCATCGAATGTTTTAATTCCGTGGCTGTACCTTAAGGGGATCTCAACCGGTGATTTCGCGGAGGGCTTCAGTCGCTCGCTGGCTTGAATCCAACGTTGTCTGTCGACTCAAGGAGCAGTGTTGCAGCGAGTACGACAATTGGAGCAAGCATGATTTGTCCAACAAGCATCTCGTTTATTCCTGGGCCGGCGGCATCCACGGCAAGGCCCGACTCGAAGACGATGCCAACAAAAAGCAGTGTTTTTTGGTGATGACAGGCATGACGTCTGAATAAAAAAAGAACTGGTCGCGGTGTTCGATGGCTACTCACAGTGACGTAGGCAGGACATATCGTAGTCTGGGCGTAAGTCCTGAGTTCGCTGCGATCTTTCCCGATTCAGCCTTCGAATTCCGGGATTTTCGCCATGACCTTTTCCCTCTCAAACCGCCGAGATTCTAGCTCATCGCAGTGGTATACTATCGGCTTCCGCAAAACAGTAACCGTTCACGGGGCGGTGAACCGGCAAATCACGGTGTTGTTAAGC
>NZ_ANOG01000669.1 GCF_000346295.1 Rhodopirellula maiorica SM1
GAGATTCAAATCGCCCACGGCAATCCCCATTGACCCTTGTGCCAAGGACCGGTCGTTCGATGCAAGCCCTCGCGTGATCCCGGTTTCAACGAGTCGCGTCACTCCCGCGGAATCCAGCATGCTCCAAAAATGATTTTCGGTTTGATCGTTGGCGATGTAGATATCGATCCCCGCTTTGTCATCGAACGATCCGACGACAATTCCCAAACCGCGGCCAGCAATTTGCGGAGTCGCACTCCACGACGCGGTGTGATTGACGAGTTCCCCCGTTTCGCTTCCCCGATAGAACAGGTCCTGATCGGCAGGAAAAACCACAGGCGTGCAAGATCGTTCAAAGCCATCGGTTTCGTAGGTGCAATCAAACGTGGTGATATTGTCACCGTGGCAATAGTGAAGCACGATGGCGTCGGAGATCCCATCTCGATCGATATCTGCAATCGCGCCGGAGGTTGACCAACGCGAGTCATCGTGATCGCTGATCCGATCGGTGGCGTCGCCAAACGTGCCATCCCCATTGTTGATCAGCAATCGATTGCGTCCATAGTTCAACACCCATAGATCCGCAAAACCGTCCTCGTTGACATCTCCCACGGCCACTCCCTGGGCGAATCCGGTGTCATCGACGCCGGCTGCCGAGGTGGTCTCCATAAAATCTCCTTGATGATTCCGCATCAATGCGTTTGAATCCGAGTTCGATTGAGTCGGAACACCACCGGCGGCAAGCAAATACAGATCGGGCCAACCGTCGAGGTCATAGTCGATCACGCCTGCACCACATCCAAGTGTCTCGTGCAATTTGGTGTGCATTGTCTTTGGATCGCGGCGTGTCCAACCGGCAAAATTGACGCCCCGCTGCTTTGCTTCGTCTCGCAATTGGATCGGCGATTTCGATTGCATGAACTTCGAGAGCGAGGCATGACGTTCACGAAGATCGACATCATCGCGGGTTGTTTCAATGTCAGAGACGATGGGCGCCGGGAACGATGATAAATCAATCCGCAACCCGGGCTGCCCACGTTGCTGTTGCCACGGTGTTTGCTTGTTCATCTTGGCGATGATCGATTGGCGTGTTTGGACTGCTCGATCGTTGGGCGTGGTTTGCATGCTGATCGCCACTGCCGCCCACGCCTCGGCTTCCCAAAGCCGCCCTAGATCTCGCAACGATTCGGCAATCTCAATAGCTTGCTCAGCCGACGTTCGGTGCAATTGATCAAAACGCTGGACCAATCGATCAAGTTCATTTAGTTGAACGCTGCGATGATAAACAGCATCCACATCCACTGATTTGAGCTCTGCAGTGTCACTCGCAGCACGAAGCACGCTTGCTAATTTTGACCACGCTTCGGTGACGTTTGCATCGATACGAGTGGCTTCCCAATACGCCCGACTGGCTTTGGTAAGTAGGTTTGTTGAGCGGGCCAAATCTCCCATTGCGATCCAGTAGTCAGGATAGCGATCGGCCTCGTGGGTCTCACCACCGAGCAATACCTTTACGGTGTCAAATTCGCTTGCCGCCGCCAACACACGAGCCTTTAGCGCGATCGTATTCGCTGAATCGGGGTGCTGGTCGAGAATACGATCAAGCAATTCCACCGAGGCGTCATACTGACCTTGGTCAAACAGTTTTTTGGCCCGGCCGAGCCATGGCCGTTGGTCACTGGGGTTGCGTGCCACCATTTCATCCAATGGTCCCCAATCGAATGAGCGGCGTGGCATACTGGTTAGCGAAACCAACAAATCAACATCAAACCGCCGATGTTGGATCAATACTTTCGCATGGGGAAACGCCGCAATCCGATCCTCAGTACCGATATAGAAATCAAACAGCCAGCGCCGGAGTTCGAAATGCTTGGGTTGCGACGCAATCGCTTGCTCGAGCAGCTCGATCCCATCGTACAGTTTCCCAACGCCGATATACGCGACGACAGTTTGCAGGCAACGGCCTTCGTTGCCGAACGATTCCGCGACGCAAGCATCACGAAGCAAAGCCGCGGCAAGATCGGGCTTATCGGCAAAGAAAGCAACCCGCGCCACTTCCGACATCACCTCGGCGTCACCAGGATGCTGCAGCAACGCCGCATTGGAATACGCCAGAGCAGCTTGCCAATCGTCTCGGCTAGCCGCCGCTTGCATTTCCACGAACGGATTATCACTTGATGACGATACAGATTCCGGTGGGTCCGAAGGCGAATAAGAATCACATCCCACCGTGCCCATGGCAGCGATGAACAGGCAAGTCCATACAATGTTGACTGAACCCTGAAATTGCATCGCCGCCATGTCTCGCATCCATCTACTGAAATCGCATTTGATCAAAATCGCCAATCACGATTCCAAGATAGCAGAGTGATTACTGCTGGGGATTCGAATCACCCTTTTCAAAGCTGGCGTTCATCGCAGCCTCTTCTGCAGCAATCCGCTGCTTATAGGCGTCGATTTCCTCTTGCGACGCATTCTCGGCGACATTCTG
Source organism: Rhodopirellula maiorica SM1 (assembly GCF_000346295.1). Classification (GTDB taxonomy): domain Bacteria; phylum Planctomycetota; class Planctomycetia; order Pirellulales; family Pirellulaceae; genus Novipirellula; species Novipirellula maiorica. Next base: position 2,471 of record NZ_ANOG01000669.1, read on the forward strand.
CGATGTTCGCCCGGAACACCCCATCGTCATCAGGGCAAAACAGCCGACGAAGAGGATTAAAAATGCAGAGTTTTTCACTGGTAAATTCCTTGAATTAAACGTGCTGAAAATAACAAAAACACTGACAAACGAACGATGTCACTGTACGACGGCCTTTCCAGGCCGTCGCATTTTTCACCGTACGACGGCCTTTCCAGGCGGTCGCATATTTCACCGTACGACGGCCTTTCCAGGCGGTCGCTTATTCCGCCGTACGACGGCCTTTCCAGGCCGTCACTTATTTATTCCGACGCCCCTGAGAAATCCCTCGTACCTTCGCGCCGAATCATCCACGCCTAGCGTCAAAACGGCGAACGCACCGAAAGACTTCTGAGGACCTGCTTAGAAATCTTCGACCTTTTCTTTCCCAGCACGAGTTCCGAGAGAGCCCCAAAGTCCATAGGGGCTTGGTGACCCCGGTGCATTCTTGTTCGCAGCGGTACCACCATAGATCACCATTGCCCCGCGACGATTCCCCGACTCGACGGAGTCCGTCATAAACCTCACCGCACCATCGCCCATCAACACATGGACGCCACCTTGGTGGCGACTTGACGCGGGCGAGGTGGCATTGCCAAACGCCCCATTTCCGTCACCACAGTTTTCGGCGTTGGGCGGCAATATCGTGTAGAAACCGGAAAAGGTCGTGCCGCGGTCAGCCCAGCGATAGCCGCGACCATTGTTCGTGCCGCCATGTTTGGTATTGTCGAGCGATTGCGACCAAAATTGGGGGCGTTCGGGATCGATCCAGCCAGCGGTATCCAGGCAATAACTGGGGTTGGCCAGGATCTCGGGACCTCCGGCGGAAACCTTCGTATAGCCAGTGCGGTTGTCCTTGTCTCCTAAATCCGTGGCAATCTCGCCCGCCGCAATCGTATTGGAGAGACCATCCAAGATGTCACGAAACTTCATACTCGCGAACATCATAAACGTCCCTCGATGGGACACCCGGGCGTCACGGTTATAGCCCGTTTCGGCAGGATAGATCGATCCTTTTCGCGGTGTCCCCGTGCTCCACGTGTCAATTTCCACACCGCGTCCGGAGAACATCCGATGCGTTGAATCGCCTAGACAGGCCGCATAATTGGTTCGCCCCAGCGCCGGCAATCCCACACCGGGATCACTTGGGCAGCGGAGTGTGGGAATATCGGTTGCCCAAGGGGCAAAATCAATATTCTGAGGAGTTGGCCCCATCGGTGGAAAATCCCCATCGTTGACCCAATCGACCGTGCCATTGCCGTTGACGTCAGTCGCATTGGAGATCTGTTCCCAGAGCGATTGCTGCTCGAAAAATGGCGTCAAACCGACGAGCATACTGAGCCGCCAATTGCTGCCTTCCTTACTACTTGCATACCAATTCAAACGCCCGCTCGGTTCGCGTCCCGTCCCATGAATTGGCAATTGATTGTAGGCGGCGTGGTAATTGTGCATCGCCAGCCCGATCTGTTTGAAGTTGTTACTACAACTCATTCGTCTAGCCGCCTCGCGAGCCGCCTGAACGGCGGGCAGCAACAATCCGACTAACACGCCGATGATTGCGATCACCACCAATAATTCCACTAGCGTAAAGCCAGCATGACCTCGACCTTTTCTTGACATGATGCACCTATAGAGAGGAAGGAAAATATAAATTCCGCGTGTGCAAGCGGAGATTCGCAGGTGAGTTGTCAAGCCACTGGCCAATCCGAGCGACAAAACAAGGTGACTGAGGGGAGCATTAAAAAGGAACAATGCCACTGGAACGATCGTAAGCGTCCAAAACCCCCTCCGTCAACTATTTTCGCACACCCCTTCCGATTTCCTCGTCAATACCGCGTCAAAATCTCGCTCAAATGCAGTGTTTTGCCGACCAAAAGACTCTATAGATATTCCACTTTTTTTTAATTCCAAACCGTGGGCAAGCTGCCGAGGCGCTCTGCAAAACGCATCCAACGAGGTCTGTTGCCGGGATGTTTGCCTGCCGAGGTTCAGCGCAGGGCACTCGACAAATGCACGTATGCACAGTACCGGCTCGACGCAATTTATCTCCAGACTCATTCGGTCGATTGGGTGAGACTCACTCGAAGAGCACACGGATCGACAGCAGAGAGAACCGCCTCGAGAAACGGCGGCGGAAGACGGACACGGTTTTAAGACGGAGAAGAAAACGGTTTCTCATCGGACTCTTCTTGAGAACGATCGTCGCCAGATGAAACAGGCGGCGCCGGCTCGTTGTCTTGCTGCTTTTCGTTCTCCGGCGACACCCCCTCATCCTCGGGCGCAGCATCTGAAGTAGGCTGCGATGCTCGAGCAGGTTCGGGTTCCGGCGTGGGCAGAATCATCATGCCGACGTAATGCACCGATCCACTTGAACTGAGTTCCCGCACGTACAACACGACTCGATCAAACTGGACGGCCGCTCCGGTGACCACGCCCTTGGGGCTTAGCCGTTGTCGCATGATTTCGTCCAGCGTCGCATCGGGATTTGCTCCTAACTGGATGTCATAGAACTGCTCGACGTCGGCCGCTGTGATCGAACCACGCAGCGGGAACTCGAGCGCCGTCGGCAGAATCACAGGATCCAATTCACGGTGAGCAAACACCCGATCGACCATCGCGCGGACACCGGGACGCAGCACTACGATGACGTGGTCACCGTACTGTATCTGTGAACGGCCTTGCGGAGGAATGATTTGTTCGTCACGGACGATCAAGGCGACCACCACTCCATCGGGAAGCGCAAGATTTTTGATCATGTGACCTGCCGCACGACATTCATCATCGACGAAGTAATCGACGATGTCGCCTTCGACGTTTCGCAGCGAACTGATCTCTAGTGTCACCGGGGGCGGCAATCGCGCGGGCACCTCTAGCTTCAACGACCGCGCGACCCAAGGCAATGTCCAACCTTGGACGATCGCCGAAACCAAAACGACAAAGAAGACGGTGTCAAACATCAACGGAGCTCCCGGCAGCCCCGCCAACATCGGAAAGGTCGCCAAGGTAATCGGCACCGCCCCCTTGAGCCCCACCCACGATAGAAACGTTAGCTCTCGGAACGAAAATTTGAACAGCGAAACGGACAAGAAAACAGCGACCGGCCGAGCCACCAAAATCAGCACGGCGGAAATCATCAGTGCCGGTCCAGCAACGTCCAATAACCGACTGGGAAAGCTGAGAATCCCCAACGCAATAAACATTAATATTTGGCACAGCCATGCAGCGGCATCGTGAAACAACAGGATACCGCGGTGGAATACTGGTTGGCGATTGCCGATCACGATCCCGGTGAGATAGACCGCCAAAAAACCACTACCGCCAAACGCCGCTGCGAAACCGAATGAAAATAACGCCAAACCGGTTGCTAACACGGGATACAACCCCGCGGCGCTGAGCTGGATGTTCTTTAGCACCCATACACCGCCCCATCCGACCAATACCCCGACCAGGGCTCCGAACACCATCTGCGTCAAAAACAAAACCAACAGGCCTGGCCCCAGCGGCACCGCGCCGGTCAATACTTGGATCAACCCGACGGTCAAAAAGATGGCCATCGGATCGTTCGAGCCGCTCTCGACTTCGAGCGTATCGGCGAGTCGGCGGCGAATATTGACGCCCCCGAATCGCAGCACCGAAAACACCACCGATGCGTCAGTCGATCCGACAATGCTGCCCAACAACAGGCCTTCCATCAGCGGAATCTGCAAAAACCACGAAGCCGCTAGCCCGGTAATTAATGCCGTGATAAATACCCCGATGGTGGCTAACACCCCGGCTGGTTTCCAGGCGGCACGAATCGAGCGATACGGGGTGCGAAGCCCTCCGTCAAACAGGATCAGACTAAGCGCGATCGTCCCGATTCCATTCGCAAGCGAATAATTTTCAAACTCGATTCCGCCGATCCCTTCGGATCCCGCCAACATGCCGACGAGTAGAAACAAAACCAGGACGGGCACGCCCATGCGTGCCGAAAACTTATTCGACACAATCCCCAGCAACAGCAGAACGCCGGTGATCAAAATCAAAGCTTCGATACTTAACATGTCAAATCGATCGCGGAACGCAATGTGTCATGGGAGATCTGCGATAGCACTCCATCGCTTTTGAATCAGTTTACCGACTGCGAGTCGCTGGAGAATCGGACTGACGTTTGAATTGCCAAGCGTTTTCACAGCAATGCCCCGTGCCATCGATTGCTGCCGCGGGACCAGTTCGCCGCTGAATCGTCGCAGCCAAACCGCTTTCGATCGGCGTGACAACAGTCGACGCTTAACGACCCAGTAGATCAGTGACACCTTGTTGCGGTGATCCTACCCCATAACAGTCAGTTAGCGGTAGCAGGTCCCCCCGGCTACATGAATGTGAAAAACATCACCAAACGACTCGTGACACTCCGCTATCGATCCTCCCGATGGAAAAAACGCATCGGCGACAGGGTTGCATCCCCTCGACGAACAGAACGACAACTTTACTTCCACCTGAACGTGGGTGCCGGCAAGGATCGCATCCGCATTCTTGTGGCGACGGAGACACTTAGCTTGCAATAAAAATTCTCTGAAAACCGCGTTTCCGCATGACCACTTCGCACGGTTGGCGATTTCAGTTTTCTGCACGTTGACTATAATTAACTTCCTCTATTAGACGCATTCGCGTTTACCATTTTCCCGATGGGACTCATGCCATGAAAACAAACATTTTGAACAAACACCGCCCCGCTTTTACCCTTGTCGAGCTATTGGTCGTTATTGCCATCATTGGAGTGCTCGTTGGCCTATTGCTGCCAGCGGTGCAAGCGGCCCGTGAAGCTGCCCGCCGCATGTCATGCTCGAATAATTTCAAGCAAATTGGCTTGGCAATTCACAATTACCATGCCGCGTACAACCAAATGCCAATTCATGGCAGCGGCACAGGGGCGTTACCTGGCGGCGGCAACGAAGTCTGGAACAACTCGAACCAACGCAATAACACTCGCTTGAGCATGCTGGTGGGGTTAACGCCGTTTTTCGAACAACAAGCGTTATGGGAACAAATCAGCAACCCGCAGCCTGGCTTCAACGCGATGGGACCAACCCCCAACGTATCGACCTACGCGCCCTGGAACACGGAAATCGCAGGACTTCGCTGCCCGAGCGATCCAGGCGAGGGATTACCAGCGCTCGGACGGACAAACATTGCCGCTTGTCTGGGCGATTCGATCGTGATGCAAACCTTTGGCCCTACCGATGACAACGGAATCAAGACGGCCAATGCGGCGCAGGAAGCGCGATCAAGTTGCCGAGGTGCGTTTGTTGTCCACAGCCCCGCCGCGTTTCGAGACATTCTCGATGGACTGGCCAACACGATCGTGGCGGGCGAAATCACCAGTGACTTGGGTGACAACAGCATCTCGACAGTGGCAGTTCAAGTCGATGGTGCCGCACTTTATCTGAATCCAAGTCTTTGCCAACCTTCGGTTGACAGCACTCGGCCTCGCTTTTGGACCGCGGGGGCCGCGCAAGGCGGTTCGGGGTTCGCGAGAGGGTATCGCTGGGCCGACTTCGGTCCGATGTACAGTGGTTTCACGACGATTCTGCCGCCCAACCAAGAAATCTGTATGGGCGATGCACCTGCGACCACCAAAGCGACTTCACCGCCGAACTTGCCCAACGGGCAAAACCACTTCAAAGAGTTGGTCGCGACACCTAGCAGCCGTCACCAAGGAGGTTGCCATGTGCTGATGGGCGACGGAGCCGTGAAATTCATCACCGATTCGATCGAAGCCGGTTCAAGCCGGGCGACCGGAGGTGCCGGAGCGATGGTGCACCTCGGAGGCACCGGAACCGCGTCGCCGGGACAAATGAGCCCCTATGGATTGTGGGGTGCACTGGGCACGCGAGCGAACAAAGAAACGATCAGCAGCGATTTCTAGTCGACTGATCATGTTCATCCGGACACCGCTTGCGGGTTGTCCATTCAGCCTCCATCCCGCAAGCGGGTTGCGTCAACCCATGACGATGCAAACCAGACTTCTCGATTGGGCTTAAAAATAGCCCCTAAAAATCGCCTGCTATACGTAGCCGTAATCCTAAACGGCACCTCTCTATTGACCGCTGCAAATTTCGCTAGGCAGCAAAGCCTATACGCCGCGCACTCGATCAACCGATCGATCACGAGGCCGGTTCGCTAGAAAACCGACACTCGTCTGCGTTGGGGATACTCACGGCACGACGGCATCCCAATGCCGATTCCGCTCGCGGTTTCCCTCCATCTCACCACGTCTCACGCTCCCGCGACACCGCCTGCGTGCTTAATACACGCGGTGTTCACAGAGCACTTTTCTTTGCAAGCAAGCTAGCTTAACGCCCGTGGATCCCGCGACACACCAACAAAAAGTCTTACATATTTTGCCAACATTAGATGTCGAGATCTAGCGTCTCTGTTCGTATTCCATTCTAAAAACGGTTGCAATTGACTCGTAAATCGTTAGCCTGAGGGGATAATCCAAGAGCAATCTGGATCGCCGGAGCCGGAAAAACACATCTTTTCAACCAAAACGCTCAGTAGTTCCTCTGAACTATATTCCCAAACTTTTCACCGCGTTCGCTACTCATTCTTTATTGGAGTGTCACGATGAGGCTATCGAATTCACGTCGCCAAGCATTCACGCTGGTCGAGCTGCTCGTTGTTATCGCAATCATCGGAGTGCTGGTCGGTTTGCTGTTGCCTGCGGTTCAAGCTGCCCGCGAGGCGGCGCGCAGAATATCGTGCTCGAATAATTTCAAGCAGTTGGGACTGGCGCTACACAATTACCATTCGGCTTACAATCAGCTTCCACAACAAGGCGGTGGCTCTGGCACTCCTACGACCAGTGCGACCAAGACCAACCGTGAACGTCTTTCAGCCATGCCGGGCTTGACGCCTTTCTTCGAGCAACAGGCGGTATGGGAGCAGATTTCCAATCCTTACAAAGACGGCAGTACGTTGTGGCCACCGATGGGGCCGGCAGCCTACAACGTGAACTACGTTCCTTGGCGAACCCAGATCCCAACGCTGCTATGCCCATCAGACCTTGCTCCAAACGCGGGTATTCCGTTCGGTGAACTGAATTATGGATTCAGCTTTGGAGATTCGTTCTGGAACTGCAACAACACGCGTAACAATGCCGGCACTCCGGTCAACATTGGTCAGCATCGTGGATTTTTCAAAGATCGTTTCGTCACGCGATTTCGGGATTGCTTGGATGGCTTGAGCACAACCATTGCGATGGCTGAAATTCAACGCAGCAGTGGCACCCGTGAATTGGCCGGCGACGTGTTGGTTCGCAACGGAAGCGGTAACTCGATGCGAAACGATCCTAAAGCCGAAGTCCTTGAGTTCGCTCGCGATCCCGAGCGTCCTCAGTTTTACAAGGCGAGCGTGACGCTGGCGATTGACACGAGTTCAGGAGGCCATCGGTATCGTGGATCCAATTGGGCGCAAGGGGAACCGATGATGTCAGGCGTAGGCCAGACGCTGCCACCGAACTCGGCGAACTGCGTTCGTGGTAACGGTGATGCCAACGGGCCCGGCGGTATTTTCTCGGCGGGCAGCCGTCATCAAGGCGGATGCCATGTCTTGATGGGCGACGGATCGGTGACCTTTATCACCGACAGCATCGACACCGGAAACACAAACCAAGGACCGATCGGAACGACGGCTCCGGGTGCTCCGCCGGCGGGATCGGCAAGCAACTACGGCATCTGGGGTGCCGCAGGCAGCATCGCCGGCAGAGAGTCCACATCGCTGAGTGAATAATCACGCGACGCGATATGCGACAAACAAACAAACGTCCCTGCAACAATCTCAAAATTTCTTTGATTTCGAATCTTCCGCTACTGGAGCCTAACCTTATGAAGTTCTGTTCAATCGCCCTTACTATCGCCATCGGTTCCGCCTCGCTGCTCGGATGCGGTTCGAGTTCCGAAGTAACGGTCAATCCAGCTCCAGAAATGACAAACGAAGAAATCGAGCAGATGGACGCGGAAAGCGATCGTGCACGAGAGGAAGCAATCCGGGACGGTATGTGATTACGTTTTCAATAAAAGAAGACAGCCGACGTTTTGACCGTGAACGACTGTTTCGAGCGTTAACGCTCCCCACACGGATTCGCGATCCAAATAAACTGATCGATATAGATTGGTCGCACGGTGCAGACCAAGGGAAGCCAGTAGGGGTGACCTGCCTATCGACTCGAACGGAAAGCCAATGAAAAACCTGCTTCTAATCCCATTGCTTGTGATCCTTTGTGGACAAGCCTTTCAAAGCAGTGTGGCTGCAGAGCGTCCCAACATTATCCTTGTCTTTATCGACGACATGGGTTGGGGCGACTTTTCGTGCTTCGGCAACGATGATGCCGCAACACCTAATATTGACCGTCTGGCGGCTGAAGGAGTTCGGTTCGAACAGTTCTATGTCAACTCGCCGATCTGTTCGCCATCGCGGGTGGCCATCTCGACCGGCCAGTATCCGCAGCG
>NZ_ANOG01000670.1 GCF_000346295.1 Rhodopirellula maiorica SM1
TTGTGTAGCCGAGCTGTCATCGTCACCGGCTGGTCCACGCCCACGATCGTACGGCGGATCATCATTTGATCGACCGCCACGTTTCCTTTGGATGCCGCGGGGGAATTAGAAGTTTTCAGCTTGTCCAGACGCAGGGTCTCGATTTCGGTTCGGATCGGTGATTCATTCAAGACTTCGCGAAAACGCTTCCAGCCCGCTTCGTCTTCAAGTCCCCAATCGGCAGCCTGACCGTCCGTCAATACAACAATGCGACGCGAGGATTGCGTCGGTTGATGTTCCGCCTGAATCGCCGCGAATAGCGCCGCCAACAAATCACTACGGCCTCGGGTCGCCTGCAGTTGCTGTATTTCGGAATGGATCCACTGTCGGGTTCGCCGATCGCTTCGGACCGGTCCCGCTCCACTCCACATCGGATAGGGGGCGGCGGTCAAGACACGGACATCATCCGAATTGGGCAATTCGGTCACCATCTCGATGGCACGATCGATCGCACTGCCAATCATCGTTCCGGACGGATCCGATCGTAGCATTGACATCGAATTGTCGACGATAAAGATAGTCTCGCCGCGTTCGTTTCCTCCCAAATACCCAGACGGCAACAAGGGACGCGCAAGTGCGAACACAAGTGCGGCGATCGCCAAACAACGCAGCAGCAACAACAGCCACTGTTTCATCCGACGCGCACTCGTTTTACGCGCCGAAGCCTCCATCAAAAACTGCATTGCGCCCCATTGGATTTCCGTATTGCGGCGTCGATCAAACAGATGCAGCAATAACGGAGCAGCAGCCAGGGGCAGGGCCAACAAAAATGCAACGCTCAGGAAACTCATCTTCGTTTCGCTCCTTTGCGTGCCATGCGGTTCCGCAAAAACCAGCCGAGTGTGTCCGCCAAATCGACGGCGGTAGTCAAGCGGACATAGTCGCCACCAAGCCCCACCACGGTTTCTTCTAATTCGGTAACGAAGCTTCGCATCCGTTGCAAATATTGCTGTCGTACGGCAGGTGGATCCAAATGAATCCGTTGCCCCGACACTTCTAAAGACTGAAAAGCCGACCAACGGCGAAAATCAAACGTCAACTCTTCGGGTGCCAGCACGTGCATCACAACAACGTCATGACCGCGAGCACGAACAATCCGCAGCGCGGTGGCAAGTTCCTGCAGATCGCCAAAACAATCCGAAAACAGCACAAACAATCCCCGCCGTCGCTGGCGGGCTGCACAATGTTGGATCTGTTTTCCCAAACTGCCCTCGTTCGTACCGCCCGCCTCGCAGGCCCGAGCGGATTGCAATGTCGCCAAGACCGCCCGCAGATGCGCGGCATGCTGTTTCGCCGGAACGAACGCAGGCTTGTTGTCGTGCAGGATCGTCAATCCGACCGCATCGCGTTGATGCAGCAACAGTCGCGTCAGACAGGCTGCTGCTTGCTTGGCGTACTCGAGCTTACTCTGCGTCGACAAGCCGAAGTTCATCGATCCACTGGCGTCGATCGCCAACATCGCATGCAAATTCGTTTCTTCCTCGAATTGACGAATGAAGTAACGATCGTTCCTGGCGTAGACCTGCCAATCGATTTGTCGGACCTCATCACCGGCGGCATATTGCCGGTGCTGAGCGAACTCGCAGCACCCTCCTTTGGTCGTTGAGCGATGTTTGCCCGCTAACAATCCATCCACGACACTCCGCGACAAGAGCTCCAAATGACCAATTTGATCCAACACTCGTGGGTCGACCAAATCGCCGTAGGGCGATGGTGACACAGCGGGCCCCGGTGTGGGGTCGGTGGACGGACGACGGCGGAAACGAGTGAACATGAAGTGTAGTTGTCGGGGTGAAGATCGTGACCGGAAACGAGTTCGGCCCAGCGGTTGTCTAAGCGGCGATCAATTTTACGCAGCAACCGTTGCCAGATGGTGGATCCACGCTTTGGCAAACGTGGCTACGACAGTGGTGGTTCCAACGGTCCTCAGCTGTTTTTTGCAGTGTGATTCTTTTTGCTCAATGACGGTGTCTGCTCAATGATCCTATTGAGCACCGAGTCCGCATCGACTCCCGCAGCCTCGGCATTGAAAGTCAATATCACGCGGTGTCGGAGCACGGGCAGGGCGACTTTGATTAAGTCTTCGGTTGTGGCGTGACAGCGGCGATTCAGTAATGCACGCGCCTTGGCGGCCAACAACAGTGAGATCGTCGCACGTGGGCCTGCGCCCCATTGCACCAAGTTTTGTAGCTCGGGCGACATCGTTCCCTCTTCGGGACGCGTGCCTCGAACCAAATCGAGGGCCGCGTTATAGACATGGTCGGCGACGACAACGCTGCGGACCAATGACTGCATCCGGTGAATCTGGTCTTCGTCGAGCACTTTGACGGTTTCGAACTTGTAATCCGTGGTTTGCCGGCGTGCAATTTCCATTTCCTCATCACGACTAGGATAAGCGACGTGAATTTTTAGCAGGAATCGATCCAACTGTGCCTCGGGTAACGGGTATGTGCCTTCGGTTTCGACTGGATTCTGAGTCGCCAAAACAAAGAACGGATCGGGCAGTGCGTAAGTTTGCCCACACACCGTCAACTGTCGCTCTTGCATCGCCTCGAGCAACGCACTTTGCGTCTTGGGTGGAGTCCGGTTGATCTCGTCAGCCAATATCACATTTCCAAACAAGGGCCCCTCAACGAAACGGAAGATTCGTTTGCCAGTCGTGTGATCTTCTTCCAATATCTCGCTGCCTGTGATATCGCCGGGCATCAAATCGGGAGTGAATTGCACGCGGCGAAACGTCAGATCGGTCAACGAGGCCAGCGTGGCCACCAACATCGTCTTGGCCAAGCCAGGCATGCCCTGCAGAATACAGTGGCCGCGGCAAAGCATTCCGATCAACAGCTGCTCGGCCACTTCGTGTTGTCCCACGATGACTCCGGCAAGTTGTTCGCGAAGTGCCGTCAATTGTTGGTGCAATTGATCGACTGCCTGAGCCACGTCCACCGATTCTTCGTTGCTGTTGTTGAGCGGTCCGTTCGTACTCGGTTTCGTCATTTCGTCGATTCGATTCAACATGATGTTCTTGTTCGCTTGATTTCTGCGGGGTTTTGTTTAGGGAGTCTTGAATTGCAATGCTTCCACCGCGCTGATCAGTCCGTCGGCATCCGCATCGAGATCCGAAAACTGTTCATCCAAACCGGGAAACTCGTCACGTGTCAGGTCGTTGTCTCCATTGCGGTCCATGCGGACAAACCAATCCGGAGGCGCGATCGACGGCGCTGAATCGGCTTGCTTGACACGTCTAAGCCCCGCAAGTTCGCCATGCACGGTTGGCCCCAGTCCCAGACACACGCGGATTGGGGATTGTGTTTCCTGCAGCGACAATGCACCGTCACCATCCTGGTCAAATTGGGTTAGGCGTTGTTCGAGTTCTCGCAACTCGCGAATGGTAAAACGTCCGTCGCTATTTGGATCCAACATTGGCAGCAAAGGATAACCATCGACGACGGCGCCCAATGAGATCTGGTCTGACTGCGAATTCTGGAGAGCCGAAAATTGGATCGCGGTGCCGCCCACGTTCACGTCGACGCCATCGGACGTCGATGACGCTGCGACGGTGGCCTGCAAATCCGCCGAGGTCGCGACGATGCTTAGTTTTGACTTACTTGCGTTTGCAGTGACGTATTCAACCAGAAGATCGATGTCGGGCGATCGGTTTTCAAGGGTGCTGATTTCCGAGTCGTCGATTCGCCCGTTTTGGTCGACGTCAAAAGCTGCGATCGTAATGAAAAGGCTCGCGTCGTCTCGCGAAATCTGTAGCAAATCGGCGAGCAACAGCAACAACGGACGTTGGTAGGCCGATCCGTCAACATCATCCCCAAGCGAGCGGGCGGCGGCAGCAATTTCAAGGGCTTCGACAATGTCGTTTCGATTGGCATCACATTTTTGCAACGCCGACACCGCCTCGTTTTGTTCCGCAGCGGATACACGTCCGTCTCGATCGCGATCCAGGATTTGAAATACAGGCCGCTCGTTCGCTCGAAAGCTTTGAAAGTAGGGCTGCAACAACAACAGCGTCGGTCCATCGGTCCAATGATTCATCAACCAAGCAGCCTCGTCGGCGGCGACCGGTTCGCCAGTCGCCTCGGCATACCGTCGCAACCATTCCCCAGACTCGGTGGTCAACTGATATGGCGCCGACACTGCCACCGGCGGTTCCGCAGCGGGATCCTCCGTTTCACTCTCTGATTCGTTTGTGGTTTCGGAATCGTCCGGCGGACCGCTGGGTTCATCGTTCGCTTCGACAGGGATCTCGGGTTTGGCAGGGCTAACAATCGAACTGAGAATCGAGGCAACCTTTTCGCGACGGGTTGCGGTAAACGGTGCATCATCGATCATGATTTTTGCACGTACCAAGATCGGGGTTGCAAGCGGATGAGGATCCTCGGCCGCGGGTGTCATCGTTGGCGGGCACAACAGGAACCGAATTTCACCTTGGTCATTTTCCTGATTGGACAAGAATTCGCGTCGCTGGTACCGCGTTTGATACTGAGGCAACCGCTCACCGGGAAGCGTGACGACAGGCGGCGCAGCAGCTGCCATCATGACCTCACCATCCGATGTCATCGAATCGGTTCTCGCATTAGATAGAAATTTCACTGACGCTGAAACAGGCAATGCTTGCGGTTCGCTCGCGGTTAATTCACTGGTGAATCCAGTTGATCCCGCCAGCGCTGCCGCAATACAGATTCGAAATATGCCGATCATGTCAACACTTCCTTGATGACGGTGCCTTCGGAAATCGGGATCGGTCGACCGCTTGGCGACATGTTGCTTGGGGCACTGCCTAGACCGAGTGCCGAACAGAGCGTGCTGAGCAGATCTTGCACACCAATCTTCCCATCCACCACGTTCGTGCCGTCTTCACTTGTCTTGCCGTACGCTTGTCCGCCCGCGATACCACCACCCGCCAGCACGCTGGTCCATGCGTTCGGAAAGTGATCGCGACCGGCGCTGGGGTTGATCGCGGGCGTACGTCCAAATTCTCCCATCCAAAGAATGGTCGTCGATTCGAGCAGTCCATGCTCTTGCAGATCTTGCATCAACGTCCCCCAACCATCGTCGAGTGTTTTGGAGAGGTCGGCGACAGCCCGAAAATTATCCGAGTGCGTATCCCAGCCGACCCCGCCACTGTTGGTTCCCAGCGAGACTTCGACGAACGGTACACCGCGTTGGATCAAACGACGCGCCATCAGACATCCCTGACCAAATACATTCGAGCCGTACGCTTCACGCAGCTTCTTTGGCTCTTGTGATAAGTCAAACGCTTTTGCGTCATCGCTTTGCATCAATCGCACCGCCCCTTCGTAAACCTCGTGGTGCGACCCGGCTGCGCCGGCGGATCGCGACGAGACAAACTCGGATTGCAGACTCTGCCAAATTTTCAAACGCTGCTGCATTCGTTGCTCGTCGATCCCCGCACCGCGTCGCAGCGATTGTACCTCTAAGCTTGGAAACCCGTCTTCGTCATTCCCCACGGATCCGGGCACATCGCTGGCACCGACAAACAGTGGCCCAAAACGTGGCCCTAGGAAACCGGGACTAAAGGCATCTTGATTGAACGCACGGTAGGTCCCGATGCTGACATTGCTTGGCAGAGTCATTTTCTCTTCGGCGAGCTGATTCGCCAGAGAGGATCCGATACATGGATATTGAATCGGCCCCATCGGTTTGTAACCGGTCCGCATCAAATACGTCCCTCGACCGTGATCACCTTCCTTCGTCGATAGACCTCGCATGATCGCCAACTTGTCGCTGACCGCAGCTAACTTAGGAAGATGCTCGCTGAATCGCAAACCTGGAACTGCGGTCTGAATCTCTTTGAACTCGCCTCCGTTTTCATGGTTGGGTTTCATGTCGAACGTATCGGTCTGACTTGGCCCGCCACTCATCCACAGCAAAATACAGTGGCGACGCCGATTCGGATCATTGGCCAAAGCCTGTGCCAATCCGGGAAACCAGCCGCTGGCGCTGACCGAACCGAAACCGGCTGCCATCGATTGCAGCATTCGCCGTCGAGAATAGGAGTGGGGCATGATCGAACACCGTTAAATTTGCAATGAGTAAAGTCAGACGATCAGTGATTGAGCGTAAATTCGGCACTATTGATCAGCGCCCACAACACATCGGCGAGTCCCGCCGAACGCTCCGAAGGTGAAGCGTCGTCAGGGATAAATTCGGACAACAGTTCACGTTCTTTCTCAGTCGCAGGGCGTGACAACGTTGCCATGAACAACACATCGATCCGCTGTGAATCGGTGAAGAAGGGAGCTTCAAGCGACCGAATCAAACCACTCGTCTGCTCGCTGGTCGCCCCTGAAATCAATGTGCCGTTCATCAACATCAACGCTTGCGGAATCCCCGCGAGGTATTCGGCACGATTGGCTGTCGGGGTGGCGAATTGTTGCAAGAACATTTCCCGTTGGGTGTTGCCAAAGCGAGCCAAGCTGTATTGGGCGGCCGGGGCATTGTCTTGGCCAAGCATGGTTGCGACTGAGATACAGTCGTAAAGCTGTTCAGCGGTCAATGTCTTGACGTTCATCTGGGCAAACAGTTTCAACCGCTTCTCGGTCGCGTCCTCGTCCGTATTTCCAGTTGCCTGTGAACTACTTGAAAGTCGGTATGCGTTGGAAAGGACGATCGATCGAATCAGGCTTTGTAGGTCAAAGCCATCATCAATAAACTGACTCGCCAGCGTGTCGAGTAACTCTGCAGACACGGGCGGATTGTTTACACCGAAATCATCCACGGGGTCGACGATTCCACGTCCGAGCAATTGAGCCCAAACGCGATTGACCGTGGCACGTGCGAAATACGGATTATTCGGTCCGGTCAACCAAGCCGCCAACCTTTGTCGACGCGCAGATCCCGTTCCGCTCTTATTTTCCGACGTTGCGTTTTTGGTTCCAACGACGGGCGGCAACGTTTGCCCCAAGAATCGCGGAGGCACGATCGTTTCCGTTTCAGGCAGCATCACATCGCCGCGATCGACATCGCTGACTCGCATCACGCTTGACACCGTTTCTAACTCACCCTTGGGACGCGAGATCTGAGCAAAGAAGGCCGCATAGCTCCAGAAATCTTCTTGAGTCCACGGTTCGAAGGGATGATCGTGGCATTGGGCACACTCCAATCGCATCCCCAAGAACACGCGTGACGTGCGTGCCGCCAGTTGATCGGCGTCTAGTTTCAGAGCCGAGTAAAACAACAGCGGACCGGACTGAGACAAGCGTCCTTCGGCCAAAAGTAGTTTGCGAACGATCTGGTCGTACGGTTCGCTTGCGGCAAAGCGATCCGCCAACCACTTTTCAAACGCTTCGCGTCCCCCAAATGCGTCCAAATCGACGCCTTCGGGGATCAAAAACGACCGCCATACCGCCGCCAACTGCGACGCATGGTCGGGACTGGCCAACAATTGATCCACCAATCGCTCGTACCGGTCCGTACGTTGATCCTGTAAAAATCGCCGAACCTCGGTTACCGTAGGCGTGCGTCCCGCCAGATCCAAGTAGGCTCGTCGCAACAATTCCAGATCGGTCGCCATGTCAACAGGACGGACCTGTTCACGTTGCCACAAATCATCGAGGATCGTGTTGATTCGCTCGAGGACCTCCGCATCCGTCGCGGACACCACGGCGACGGGCGCCCATTTTTTCGCGGGTCCAATCGGCAACGTGTTCACAAACGCGTTCGGCTGTTTTGAACCGGCGGCATCCGCTGCGTTCGCTTTGGCGGCGTGTGATTGGTTTTCGGTCTTGTTGCCGGCCGATGCGTTATCCAACGCGCTAAACGAGCCAGCGGGATCCGGCGCCTTGTCCACGATCGTCAAGTCGTTTGGAAAATGAGTCGATTGTAGCTCCGTCAATGAATGATCAGGATACGCCAGCGAAGTGAGCTGCGTCTTATCAGCCCTTCCGGATTGAACCGTCAAAGGCAAATTCGATTTAGGGTCTAATTGCAACGAAAGTGAGAACCGTTCCTGCGAAGCACTTTGGAAACGAACATGCAAATCGATGATGTCTCGCCCGTCAACCGTCCGCTCTTCCCATTTTTGCTCGATTAGC
>NZ_ANOG01000671.1 GCF_000346295.1 Rhodopirellula maiorica SM1
GATCGCCGCTACAACGATCAGCAAAGTGGGACTTGGGTGATTCGTGTTCCGGTTGATCGCTATCACGAATTTGTCAGTGGCGTCGGCGGATTGGGTTTTGCCGAATCACGTCGCGAGGACGCTCAGGACGTGACCGAGGAATATGTCGACGTCGAGGCTCGCGTGCGAAACAACCGAAAACTCGAAGAACGCATCATCACGATGTTAGCAGAGCGGACGGGCAAGTTGTCGGACGTTTTAGAGATCGAGCGTGAACTGGCTCGCGTGCGAGAAGAAATCGAACGGATGGAGGGTCGGTTACGATTACTTGCTGATCGCACAGCGCTCGCCACGGTGACAATCAACGTCCGCGAGGAAAAAGAGTACGTTCCGCCGGCGGCACCGACGTTTTCGGACCGCGTCGCCACTGCATTTGGCGGCTCGCTGAGTTCACTACGCCAACTCAGCGAGAACCTCTTGATTGCACTGATCGCCTTGGTGCCTTGGATAATCGTGCTGGGAATCCCCGTGACCGTCGTCACAGTGATGGTACGCCGGCGGATTCACACCCGCACTGCAATTGAGTAAAGGTTCCGCCTACCGCTCACCGGCGAGATGCAATGGCCTGCTCGACATGTGCAGCAATGTTAGCGGTGACCTCGTCCCTATCCGGAGTGCAATCAAGCAGTTGCACTTCATCACACTGATCCGCCATCTGATGGAACGTTTTGCGAATCTCGGTCAGCGCGTCTTCCTGTTCAAATTCGTTGGGGATTTCACCTCGCGTTTCCGAGATCCGCTGCAGCGCCACCGAGACGGGTAAATCAAAGAACAACGTCAGATCGGGGATCGGAAATTCGGCTCGCATTTGATCAAGCAACACCCCGGTATCAGCGCCGCGGATGCCTTGGTATGCCACAGTCGAATAGAAATAGCGATCAACGATCACGATCTGGCCGTCGGCAAGGGCCGGTTGGATCAGCGTGGAAACATGCTCGCGACGATCTTCGACGAAGGCCCGGAGTTCTTCGTCCAGCGACAAACGGCCCGTCGTGGCGCTGTTGCGAATCATTTTTCCCCATTGTCCATCGGTCGGTTCACGCGACTGGGTCACGCGAAAACCTTGCGTCCGCAACGAGTCGCACAACCGTTGAACTTGGGTCGATTTTCCGGCACCGTCGATACCGTCAATGACAATAAACACGCCGCGAGAGGAAGCAGAGGACATAGCAATACGAATCAAATTCAGCGGACAAGCAGAGGGACGATCAGGGTCAGATTCTGACGTTTTTTAGCCAAGATGACAGGGGGCAGCAACGTCGCAGCCCCAACCACGGAATCGCGCGTGGTCAATTGGGCGTCCGCCAAAGTCTTTAAGAAGTCAATTCGAAGCCGAATCTTTGGCAGAGCGATGCAGCGACAACGCATGAACCCAAATTGCCAGACTGATCTTTCGGCAAGGTTGGGTTATTCATGGGTCGTGCCGTTGGGCAGCACAACGATGGTGAACCAATATTCGCCGATATACTTGATCACTTGTTGGAATTGCTTGAAATCGACCGGTTTCAGGATGTAGGAACTGCAGCGTAGATCGTACATCGTCAACAGGTCTTGATCGGATTCGGATGTTGTCAGCACGACGACTGCGAGCCGTCGCAGTTGTTCGTCGGCAACAATTTCCGCCAACACCTCGCGGCCATCTTTGACCGGCATGTTCAGATCCAACAGAATCAGATCGGGAGTCGGCGCATCGACATAGCGACCTGATTTCCGCAGAAACTGCATGCACTCTTCGCCATTTTCGACGCGATGAAGATTGACGGGCAGATTTGACTTGTTGAATCCGCGTTGTGTGATAATGACATCGTCTTCGTTATCTTCGACCAACAACACTTCGGCTGGTCGACCACTATCCGCTATTCTCATACGTCCCCCAGCGCCTTGTCGTGTACGATGCCGATCGCATCTGGATTATCGGCGTCGAATTGCTCGACCTCAGAATTGTTCACAGGGATCGTAAACACGAACGTGCTTCCTTTTCCTTCTTGCGATTTGACAGAAATATCACCGCCATGGCGGTTCACGATACGGCGACAAACGGCCAGTCCAATTCCGGTACCTGGATAGGCGGTTTGCGTGTGCAAGCGACGAAAGATTTCGAACACACGATCGTGGTGCTTGGGACTGATCCCGATGCCGTTGTCCTGCACGAACAGCGTGTAAAATTCGTCGCCGATCTCAGCCCAAACGTGGACCTCGGGCGGTTTGTCACCATGGTATTTTACGGCATTGCCAATCAAATTGGTCAACAACTGGGCCATCTGCGACTTGTCGGCCTGAATCGTAGGCAATTCATCACGGGTTACGCGAGCCCCCGTTTCGGTGATCGACGAACTTAACATCTCTAGGGCATCCTCGAACGCATCATTCAGTGACGTTGGTTGGAACGGTGCCGCTCGGGATTCAACGCGTGAATAGCCCAACAGATCGCGGATCAACTGTTGCATCCGATGTGCCCCTTGCACAATCCGCTGCAAATAGTCGTCCGCGGTCGCGTCCAATTTTCCCGCATAGTCATCTTGTAGGAATTGGGCAAAGTTGGCGATCGCTCGCAATGGAGTCTGAAGGTCGTGCGAAGCGACATAGGCAAATTGCTGAAGATCAATATTGCTCGAATGCAACGCATCGACCGTTCGCGACAATTCACCGTTGAGCCATTCAAGAATTTTTTCGTTTTCAATCTGTTCGTGAATGTCGATATGCACGCCGATCAATCGCAGGGGTTTGCCCGATTCGTCGAATTCGCCATGCCCCTGTGACAAAATCCAGCGATAGGTACCGTTTTCACAACGCAAGCGAAATGTCGATTGGTAGACATCGCCGCGATCTTGAAAGTACTTTTTCAGGCACTGCATCGCCTGCTCATAATCGTCGGGATGAAGACGCGTTTCCCAGTCGCGAAAATGTGTCCAAGCCATGTCGGCGTCATAGCCCAGCTGTGTCTTGGCGGTCTTGGAAAAGTAAACCTCGTCGGTGACAGCATCCCAGTCCCACAATCCGACATTGGCTCCCTCGAGAGCCAATTCCAAACGATCACGCATCGCGACCAGCTCTTGATCGTGCAGCGCGACTCGGTCCTCGAGCTCTTCGTACTTCTTCGTTTGCAGGTGCTCGCGTCGTTTTCGGTCCGATGTATCAACGAAGGTCACCACGGATCCCCCTAGAGCGCCTTCGACATGGACCGGATAGGACCAATATTCAACCGAAAACGATGTGCCATCCTTTCGCCAAAAGTGCTCGTCGTCGACATGCACGCCCTCACTGCTGCGAAATGCTTGATAGATCCGGCATTCAGACTGCGGATAGGGAGTGCCGTCGATTCGCGAATGGTGAATCAATTGATGCATGTTCGCGCCAAACAATTCCTCCGGCGTGTCGTAACCAAGAAGTCGGGCGCAAGTGTTGTTGGCAAAGGTGCAGCGGCCCTCGAGATCGACGCCGTAGATGCCTTCGGCGGTCGAATTAAGCAGCGTCGTGATTTGCTGGTCACGCTTGCGAAGCTCCTCGAGTGTCGATTTGTGCTCGGTGATATCACGGACAAACGCGCTATATTGGTAGCCCTCGGCACAGCGAAGTACGATGATGCTTAACTCGATCGGAAACTCTTCACCGTTGCGACGCACCGCCGACATTTCCAAGCGTTGATTCATGATTTTGGGGATGCCGGTCTGATGAAACCGCTGCAGACCGCGGTGGTGATCGTCGCGGAATCGCTCGGGAATGATCAACTCGGCCAACGATTGCCCCATCGCCTCCTCTCGCGACCAACCGAACGTGCATTCGGCCTGTTTGTTCCATTCGGTAATCTGACTGTGCTGGTTAATCATGATCACCGCATCGAGAGCCGCATCGATGGTTAATTGGCAACGCTCTTGGATCTCGGTGAACCGGGTATGCTCTGAATTCAATTCCTGCTGCAAATGTTCGCCAAGAACATTGCTAGCGTTGCGTTGAGCATCCAGTGACAGTGCCCGCGAGCAAAGTGCGGCGGTGATCCAGATCGCCAGCAGCGACAGAACACGGTTCCAAATCGCGTCAGTCCAAACGGCATCGCCGGGCGAAAAGTACCATCCCAACGGCGTCAGCACGCTGCACACCGCGGCAGCAACCAGAACAACGCTGCGGCGGTGGGTGGCGTGGACGATCCAGACCGCGACGATGTACAGCACGCTAACGGTGATGTTTCGCTCGACGTTACAGTCAACTAGAAAAATAGCCGTCGCAACGGCTGCAGCGATGACGAGTCCACGATGATGGGGATTGAAGACGATCAAACGTTCGGCGTGTTTGAAAAGAGATTAAGGCAGCGT
>NZ_ANOG01000672.1 GCF_000346295.1 Rhodopirellula maiorica SM1
AGGGTTAACTTGATTTTTCGCTGTCGTCGAGACTGAGATTGTTGTAGAATTCATTTGGCTTCTTTCGTTTGTATTGTCGAGCCGCGGTCTCCACATCGTCGGTTACGACCAGAAAGCAGGTGAGCGAGTCTTCGTGATTCAGCTCGTGAATTACGGCGAGAGAAGCCATTTTCTAATTTGTAAATCATTTAGTCCACCTAAGAGTAAATCATTTAGTCCACCTAAGAGTATGTGCACGCGAGACCGGGAGTCGCGGCTGTCCTTCTGCTTGCGAGTCTTTTGCCAGGCCCGCGTGATTTCCACCGTTATCGCATGTGAATGCTCGAACGATGACGCAACCTGAACTCGACGAACAACTGGTACAACACCTCGCGAAGATCGCCGACCGTCTCGACGGCGGCGATGAAAACGTCGACCTTCCGTTGCTTGAAGAATTCAATCGCCTCGCTGGTACCGAAATACCGTTTGCGGAATTCCAAGGTATCTACGGCGGCGAAGACCACATCACGTATGTACGACGTGTTCTCACCGAACGGGCTACCAACGCTGACCCCAGTTTGGATCGGGACCGGCTCATCGAAATGTTTACGAAAGTGCTTGCTGACCCTTGTGATGATGCCTATCTGGAATACGTGTTCGCGACCGTCGAAAAAACATTCGGCGATTCACAAGTCTCGGATCTGGTATTCTGGCCTGGAGTGTATTTCGGAGACGCTGACAATCAACGGGAACTCAAGCCCGATGAAATGGCGGATGCCGTACTAGGACGGTACGTACAACGCAAGAAGCGATAACCACCGCGACCGGGATAGGGGGCCGGATTGCTCCGGCGCCCCTCCCACATCACAAACGCATGCAGGTCCGCACAATAACGATTCAAAGGGGGGCGATTCGCCACGAGGATGCAAGCGGTTGCGGGCGTTCTTCTAGACTTGGGTAAGCCCTCCCTCTTTAGGTACTCGATGGATAACGCACGCTGGACTCCCGACGTCTTGGAAAGACGCCATGGGCCTTTGCCGCTAAATGCGAATGGCCGGGCGTCCCGGTACGACAAGCACAATGACATCAGGTTGCGAAGCCGAGTTTTCGACGTCTTCCGCTGTTTCCAGTAACAAGCCGCAATCCGTGTTTATTTCGACTCACGCGAACTTGGTCCAGCTTTATTGTTTTCAATCTTTCGTTGGATATCGGGTGCGACGTGTTGTATTGGTGCCAATTGCCAGTTTCTTCGGGTTCAGACATGTTCCTGCCGCATTCATTTTCCTGCCGCAACCTTCGGTTGCCTTCTTTTGACCGGATGTCAGGAAGGATGGGCGCGCCGAAGTAGGTAGCCTCTAGGTAAATGCCGTTCAGCAGCCACCCGGCTGAAAGGACCGGCAAAAAGATATGGGACAAAAAGATATTGAGACCGGTTGATGCCGGGCAAAGGAAAGATGATTTCATGCCTCACCGATTTTCTAACCTTCCATATTTTAATCGATTGTCCTCGTTCCTGTGACAGCGGTTTTTCGTGCAGTCATTTGAACTGTTATCTGAGAGGCAAATTCTTTCATTCGATTATTTTCCTGCCCAACCTATTTATGTCCGTTGCGACACCTGCCGTCGCTTCGCGACTCTGTGGTGGCCACTATTACGCGGTACCCCGGACTCACGTCCGAGGCTACCACTTGTCGTCGCGTTGCGACTGGGAAGTGTCGTCCGCGCAGGCGGGTTTCTGCTTGCAACAAACGCGGGTCATGGCGTGAATGTGTCTGGCGACGGTTTTAGCTTTGAAGCTCGTCCGGTTCGGTTGTTGCCCAATCGGAACTGTTCTCGGCGGCTAGCCAGATTTACGGTCACATTCGCAGGCATCCTCGAGCACGGATCGTCACCTCCGGCGCAGTTGCCGGGTGTTCTAAGGAAAGGGGCCTCATACTGTTCTTTCGTTAGAATTTCATTTGGTATACTGACTCCTTGAAAGAAACCGGAACTAAGAAAACGTTCGGCAATAACTTCGGCGTTTCAATTGTCCTCGGAAGGACACGAGCCGCACGGTGAACACACTTCCTCTCAAATGATTGGCAACAAAATCCTAACGACGAACTTATTGTCGAACCGTTCCTAAGTACAGGGGACTTTCACCCCACAAGATCACGCCCATGCTGGGCGTACTGCAACGGAGTGGCGATTCACGACCGAATTTGAAATTAACGTCAACCGTCGCCACCCGGTTACGCTCAACGTTCTTGCAGTCCGTCGTTGCGCGGTCGAGTAACCTGATGGTCGTAAGTTGTGCACGCTCGTCGTTGCGCCGAGGACTTCAAACCACGAAAGACACGAATCACACGAAAAGTACATTCACCTAACTTTCGTGTCTTTGGTTG
>NZ_ANOG01000673.1 GCF_000346295.1 Rhodopirellula maiorica SM1
CTTCGCGAAGCACACGCGTTCCCTTACCCAACGGTCCTTCGACCTCGCTCATGATCTTGGCGGGATTGGACGCAAAGAACTGAGGAGAGCTGTCGACCAACTCGCCGCCTCGGCAACTGAAGTTGAGCGACAGATGATGGCCTTCGAAGCTGAGCCCCCACGGATCGGAATCGCTTGGGGTGCCGAAGATCGTGACGTAATATTTCTGAGGATCGCGGCGTGATTCGCTGCCGGGGCCTTCGAGTTGGCGGAGCACGCCTTCGAGCAACATGATCTTGCTCGCCTTGCTGTACCCGGCTTCGCTCAGTGCCGCACGCAGCAAGCGAAGCGCCGCCGTACGCTGAGCCGTATTCATATCCTTCAGCACAAGTCCTTTGCGAGTCGGCATGGGGATGAAGTGCCACTGAACACGTTCGGCGGCTTCATAGTCCATGGTCGCTTGCGCCGCTTGTTTCTCGTCGAGCGTTTGCAAAAAAGCATCGGCAAAGGTTTTCATCTGCGTCCCTGGCGGGTCGCTCACCTTCATTCCGGCGAAGATCGCCAGGGATACGGAAACGGCCAGAAGCATCGTAGCGGGGATCGCAAAACGGAACGAACGCATGAAACGTCTCTTTCACAGAGGTGGGTGGATTCGGGGTGGGACGCCCACAGTGTAGTGGACATCGCCGCGAACCGCAAAATGGGCATAGTTTGCCCCATGCGATCATCCCATTTGACGCCAACCCGGCGGCCGCGTTACGGATGGAAAGGGGCTGAGTCCGAAAACGCTTGGTCGACCACATGTGGCTGTAGGGGTCCGTAGGGGATCCCCCCAGGCGTTGTCACCAAATCCATTGCCCTTGCTTCCACCGCCTTTGCGGCAAATCGGCTGCCGTATCCCGAACGAGCGAAATCAGCACGACCGCCCATCGAAACGAGAGCATACGATTGCGGTGAAATTAAATCGGTGTCGGTTTCACTAGGCCACGGACAGGGGTCGTCGTTAATCGCGGGACGGCTGCCGCGTGATTCACGGAAGGAATCAGTCACGTCGCTGAATGGATCCCCTGATCGGTGTTCGAATCGCGTCACGCGTTTCACCACTTCGCTGGCCTGTGGAATTTCGCTGGCGCGCCGAACTTCGCTGGCCTGTGGAACATCGCTGGCCTGCGTCACTATTTTGCCGTCACTCGCGTCCGCACCCACGACGGGAGCCTCGGTCAATGCAATCTGACCTTCGTTCAGCCGGACCTGCTGCAAATCGATATCGATCGGTTTGACCGAGATTCGATCTTGCTTGACGGCAAAGCCGATATCGATCAGCCCTCCCGCATCTTCGGCAACCGGTTTGGTCGAATAAACAAACGCAACGATCGTTCCCGCTTGTTCGTCAACATTGGCGATGACTGTGCCGCGGCCGTTCCACACCGACCCGGCCTGGATTCGCGTCGTATCGGTGGTGACCTCGGTGGGGTCGAATTGAATTCGCACCTCCGCAGCCCTGACACCTTGAGCCCCCGAGACTTCGACGGGGGTGGAAACTTCGGCTGCGGCCGAGACATCCGAGCCCGATTCAATGATGGCGTTCGGAATGGAAACGCTTGCCAACAAACGTCTCGATTCTAATTGCTGAACACCCAATTTGCATGCTTTTGTCGCCATCCGTTGCCCACTGATTTGAATTGCGAATCAACCGCTCACCGCAGCTTTCTATGCATTGGTTGGTAACGGATTCACAACTCAAATCGCAATGGCACTTGCGGCGTGATTCTAGTTTCACGCCGTGGCGACGACGCGAATTACCAAAGCGTGTTGGTAGCAAAAACCTGGTCCACCGATTCGTAAGCTTCGTCAACCGCATCCTCTTTGCGGTCATCGAGTTCACTGATGGGCAACATAGTGCCATCGGTGGATGACAACGCGGTGCTCGTTTCAGCGTCGGTGCTCGTTTCTGCTTCGAACGACTCTGCTTCGGGCGATCTTGAAACGCTGGCCGCCGCATCGATCGTGGGGGGGGTGGACACTGCCAAGGTTTCAGCAGCGGTGGATGCCGATGTGGTCGCCGCCACCGCAATAGAGGACGACGCTGCAACCGGTGCGACACTTCCCGCAGTGGCGTCGTCGTTGATCTGCCGAATGACATCGGTCCATGCAGTCGATCCGGCCGGCAGAGTCGATGTCACCGACAATCGGTTGTAGATAAATTGAGGCAGCAGTCCGGTCTCGCGAAAGTTTTGGTCGGCGGTTGTTTGCCCCGATACCAATGTCACCGACAGCTCGTTGACTCCGCCTTCGGAGTAGGCAATCGGTTGGACCTCAGTCAACGTGTAGTCCCCAAATGCCAAATCGGTGAACTCGTATTGGCCTGTGGCATCCGTCGTCGCCTGAACCGTGGCACCGGTGGACACATTGGTCAACGTGATCACCACCCCAGGGATTCCTTCGACGCCATCAGGAACATTGTTGGTATTGGTGTCGGCGTACACGAACCCCGCTATCCGCTGGTCCCCCCCAGCCCCCGCGGTAAAGGTCAACAGTCCATCGGTGGAATCAGCACCAGCCACCGGAGCTGGATCCACGGTGATTTGCCCTTCATTCAAGACCACTTCGGAAAGATCGAACACCGTCGTATTGCCAGCAACAGCATTGTCGGCGATGGTGAATGACATCTGCACCAAACTGCCGCTAGTCGCCGAGAGTCCAGTCGACGCCGACACAAAAATCACGACGGTTCCGGCGGCATCATCGACATTTGCGGTGACTTGCGTGTCCTGGGCTCCGTTGAAGACGGATCCTGCGGTAATCGCATCGGACGTCAAATCGAGCAAATCGGTATCATAGCTCAGTCGTATTTCGACACCTCGGATGTCCGCGGCATTATCCACATTGACCGGGACGGCGACCTGCGCCGACACATCTCCGGTCAAATCATCAGGAATGTCCACTGCGGCAAGCAGACGACGCAATTCGAGACTTTCAAGCCCCAGCCGACGTGATTTTTTTCGTTTCATGTTCGTTAGACTCGCAAAGCCAGAAGAGGTTTCACAATTCTGGTTCCCAAGTGTCATATTTCCAGCGTCGAATAAATAAGTTGCATCGACTTTTGCTGATAACAACATGTTCTCAATGGCTTTTAACGTTACAACCCAACCCACAAATAAATAATATCATTTGCCGGAACTTACTCTCGCTAGTGACTCTCTAAGTCCGGGTTCTACAATGGCCGGACACCGGACATCTTCCATCATCGTCACTCCTTAACAAAGCACATCAGACGACAGCCCTCCAATGCTGCTCGTGATTCCCCATGAAGGATGTTTGAAACGTTTCGATATCGTAGGCGGCCTCGACATTGACAATATGTCGCAGGTCGCCACAGGTGCCCCAGCACGGCTGGGCAATTGTCAGTCGTCGTATCGTTATTGCCCCCCCTCCCCAAACTCGAAGTGCAGCCCCCGATTGCGGTGGGCAAGCTGAGTAGAAAACAGGTTAAAAAGTTATGCGCAAGTTCTTTAAATCGGTTCGTCCGCTACAAAAAAAACGTCGTGGTGCAGCCAAGGCAAGGCAGCTGAGCTTGCAATCGCTGGAGAATCGTCGGGTATTAGCCGCGACGATCACCTCCTTTACCCCCACCGCCAGCGGTTTTACGGCGGAACTCAGCGAAGAAGTCAGCACATTGAACTTGAGTCTATATGACACCGAGGCGCAAACGGCTGGCGCTGCCGACGTCACGCTGACCGGCGCATCGAGCGGCGATGTCCGCGGATCGCTGTTTGTCAAAGACACCACCGTTACCTTTATTGCCAGCGGCGGTGCATTGGCTCCGGACACTTACTCGGTAACGCTACGTAGTGCGGCCGACGCGTTTACGGACCTCGCCGATGGCGAATTGCTTGACGGTGATGACGATGGTACCGCCGGCGGCGATTACACCAATACATTTACGGTTGCCGATGACACTTCGTTAACCGTGGGATTGCCTGATATCGTGCGAGGGCCGACGCAAAGCATCCAAGTTCCCGCTGGAGGAAGCGGTGTTGAGTTGCCCGCCGGACTGCCCATCCAATTCAGTAATCCCGCAGGCGTCACGTCAGTCACGCTAACGATCCAGTATGATCCGGCGTTATTGGACATTAGTGATGTCCAGCTCGGAGCCGATGCGCCGTCGGGAAGCCAAGTCGAATCCAACTTGAGCGTTCCTGGGACCGCTACGATCTCGTTTTTCTCGGTAGCACCGCTCACAGCGGACCAAACGAGTTTGGTCGATATCATCGCCACGGTCCCTGAAGACGCTCCGTACGGTGAAACGCAAGCAATTCGCATCACTTCGCTAGACGTCAACGCCGGAGCACTGACCGCAACCGCCGATGATGCCGTCCAGGTTGTTGCGTTTGCGGGCGATGTCAATCGCAACCAACGCTATGACGCCGAAGACGCTCGTTTGATTGCCCGCGTTGGTGTCGGGCTCGATTCCGGATTCGTATTTTCGGAACCGACCAATGCATCGGCGACCACGATGCTCTTTCCCACCATCGACCCGGTGTTGCTTGGCGATGTCACCGGAGTGGACGGATTGAGCCCGCTTGATGCCAGCGATCTGCTTCGACGCGTGGTGGGATTGTCGACGCCTAACATTCCCGATCTGCCCGACAACCAAGCTCCGATCGATCTATCGCTGTCCGCCACCACCGTAGGCGAAGCACAACCCATCGGCACGACCGTGGGGACGTTTACCACGAACGATCCCGACATCAACCAAACGCACACTTATACTTTGGTCAGCGGCACCGGTGATACTGACAACGCGTCGTTCACCATCAGCGGAAACCAACTATTGACGGCGGAGGTGTTTGACCAAGATGTCAAAGACAGCTATAGCATCCGCGTGAGAACGACCGATCCCGAAGGCCGCACGTTCGAGGAGTCTTTGTTGATTGACATTTCCGAACTCAATGTGGCTCCGACCGCCATCGCGATCACGAACAGTTCCGTTGCCGAAAACACTGCGGTTGGCACTGCGGTTGGCACGCTCAGCACGACCGACGCCAACGCCAGCGACACTCATACCTACAGCATCGTTTCCGTCGACTCGGTTACCACTAGCGACCTGTTTACCGTGTCGGGCAATACGCTGAATGTCGGTGCTTCGCTCGACTTTGAAACCAACGCCAGCCACACCGTCGTCGTCCGTACGACCGATCAAGCCGGTTTGTCGTTCGACCAAACGCTGACGATCACCGTCACCAATGTGAACGAAGCCCCCACCGCGATCACGCTGAGCGAATCTTCGATCGCCGAAGATGCCGCATCGGGCAGCACAGTCGGAACGCTTTCTAGTAGCGATGTCGATGCCAGCGACACGCACACTTACACGCTCGTCAGCGGCAC
>NZ_ANOG01000674.1 GCF_000346295.1 Rhodopirellula maiorica SM1
CGCGGTGAGATCAAATGAAAAGCAAAAATCCCACTAGCAGAGCCAACAACCATGCGACACTGACGCTTTGGATCACCGTTGCGACGGGGGATGGCGAATCTCCGCTGGCAATGTACGAGGCCGACAACCACAAGATGACTTGCACGATCGCCCACACCAACGGCAACCAAACCATTGGGAAATCTAATCCCGACGAAATCAAGACGGCGGTGGCGACCAGCGGCAAAATCATACTCGCCATACCCGACGCCAATCGGCTGCGTTGAACAATCGCGACGGCCAACAACCACAGACTGACGAGCACCGTCGAAAGTTCAATCGATCCCACTGCCGCCGTCGGATCACCGAGCAACACCAAGTGTGTTTTCAATAACAAGGGAACGTGGACTGCAACGCCCAGACACGACAGGGCAACAAAACTCAGGTCAAAAATTGGCACAACAAAAGCTTGTGCCCGTCGTATCCAGCCAGCTGCATAGGGACGAGAGACGGAAAAGGTCGAGAATCGCTCGGCGTCAAAACCGAGCGTTTTCCGCAGCGTTGCAATCGAGCTTGCTTGTGAAATTGATCGAGTTCCCCGCAAAAAGAGATACGCGATACTGGAAATTGCAATCGATACGTAGGTCGTATAGGTCAAGCCATCGGCGATCGAGATTCCATGACCGGCCGCCCATCGCACGGCTGCATAGCTAACCAGCATCCAGACACAAAATCCCGAGTGATACTGGGGATTTCGCAGCGTGTACAACACAAACGCCGCCATCAAAAATCCGAACGACATCAGCGACGCCTGCGACATCGGTTCGACAAAATGAAGGATGGATTCACATACCCAAACGAAGGAAACGATCGCCGCGAGAATGCAGCCCATGACTTGCGTCAGATTGCGATCGCTGCCGTCAGATCGTTTGACCCACAACGAACCAGACCCCGCAACAGGGATGCGGTTTAATATCGAATCGGGAATACGCGTCGCTGTCATCAATGCTGCGGCGGCAGCCATCAATGCAGGGATCCAAATCGGTGACACATCGATCCACTGCATCCCGTTGAGTGCAGGGATGGCGGTGACACCGCTGACCATCCCGCAGCCAAGGGCAACGATCACATAACGGCGATCGGCAAACGCAATCGCAAACACCAAGAATGCGATCATGTTGGCCAATGAGACCCAAAACGGTGATGCAAACGACATCCACACCATGTCGCTAATCGCAATCGCACCCAAGAATACCGCGACCAGAGTCACAAAGTGCTGAACCGGTTTGCTGAATTCGATTTGGCCGAGCTTGCGAAAGCGATAACTCGCCGCGGTCAGCAAACCGAGCAGCGGCATGTAGGTAATGCCATACAGTGTAATCGGTACTCGCTCTTGCTTCAGAGCCTCGGCCGTCGTGCTGCGAAGCGTTTGCACGATGTCCGAGAACAGTGTGGGACAGCATTGGTAGGCGATCGTGGCGAAAATCAGACTGATCCAAACGAATCCGCTGTGGCGAGTGTCCTTTGCCGCCGCCGCCATCAAGATTGCGGCAAGGATCGATGTGGGAATCACTGCGTACGATGTTTCGCCGACATAGGAAAAACCGTAAAAGGACAAGACAACACCGAGGATGGTCAAAATCAATCCGCAAAACAGTGGCGTGATGATCGACCAAGGCAACGGGCGGACAAGGTCACCTGTTCGTTGGCGATACACGTTGGCCACGGTTCGTGTGGTCAACAAGACCGTGGCAGAGACCAAGACACAGCCTAGTCCAATCCACTGAATCGGGATCGCGGTGACAGTCTTAGTACCCACTAAAACAACAAATTGCAGTCCCAACATCACGATCGGCAAAAAGCCAAAAATGCGAGGCAGTTGATGAGTTTCAGCTAACCAAAAAGTATGCCGGTTCACTTTCATCACACCGGCGGTGAACACCAACCAACAAACGGCGGTAAACGTCATCGCGGCCATCGGTGTCGATACACTAGGCACCGCACCGGCAACACACAACAGGCAAAAGCTGATCAAGAAAGTCGTCTGTCGTCCACGCAGGAAATGATCCAGAATGCGACTCGAGGCAAACCACAACAACCCCGTTGCCGGTAACAACAGCATCGCAAATTCGACCACTTGCCAACCTTCTTGCAATGCCGTCCCCGCTGACAACCACGTCAACGCAAGAAAACAAACGGGCAGTAGCAACAATGTCAATGAATACAGCACCCGGTAGGTGGCGTTGAGTTTCAAGCGTTTGCGGGCCACGTTGCCAGCAACAAAGACGACACCGGTATAGGCTAGGATTGTTAGGTACTTGAGTGTCAGCGTCCATTCAGGCCACGCTTTGGTGACCAGCATCAGCGAAGATCCGAAGACGATCGCCGCCCCCATCACGAGCATCCACTTGATGTTCTTTTCTTGAAAGAAGCGATTCAGAACGTTTTCCAAAAACGACGGTTGGCTGCCTACTTCTCTCGCCAAAATCACCGGCTCGTTTGACACCCCATCTCGATCGTCAGACATGGGAAACGAGGAATCGATCGTATGAAAGTTTGCTTCTGACATGGCCTGAGTCCGCCCAAGGAAAGGAAGGAAGGTTGTTGTGCTTGCCCTTCCTTAAACAAACCTTATGCCAAGCGGCGGAAGAAAACTGCAACGTGTTTGCAGTAAAGCGTTTACGGCGATTTGCTGTGCCGAGTCAGAGACCAAGTGCAGTCGGGTGACTGCGGCAGATTGCAGTCGAATGACTGCGTACAACATCGTCATCGTCCGGCTGTAGAACCGATTTGCTATGCCATTCGGCAAAGTGATCCCATTAGGACATTAAGACAATTGACGATCAGCGGCG
Organism: Rhodopirellula maiorica SM1; assembly: GCF_000346295.1. GTDB lineage: Bacteria > Planctomycetota > Planctomycetia > Pirellulales > Pirellulaceae > Novipirellula > Novipirellula maiorica. Next base: position 2,832 of record NZ_ANOG01000674.1, read on the forward strand.
TCAGACGTAGGTTTATTGCCACCGATCCGCTTTCCACGCCGCTCCGCAATACGATACCAAACATGTCACAATGCCCCTCGTGCAACCAGGAAATTGCAACGGATGCATCCGCTTGTCCCGCGTGTGGGGCAACATTGCAACCGAGTTCACCACAACCTTCACCCTATGCCTCTCCTACGATGACGCCGCCTGCTCCGGTGTACGCAACTGAGGTCAGTGAGGGTGATGGCACCGGCGGAGTCATTCCCTACAAAAACCCGAAAGCCCTGATTGCTTACTACTTGGGAATTCTTAGCGGATTGCCATTGATCGGATTTCCGATTGGAATCGCCGCGTTCGTGCTTGGAATTCAAGGGTTGCAAGCGAGGAAAAGGAACCCGGTGATCAAAGGTAGCGTGCACGCCGGGATCGGAATTGGCTGCGGTGCAATCTTTACGATCTTGTGGGGCCTCGTCATCGTTTTGATTGTTTTCGCGCTGTTGGCCGGAAAGTAAACCATGGGTTGACGCCCAATGGATTAGCGCCGCCATCGCTTCGCGATTGAGTTTTATAGCCGCGGCTAGCGGCGGCAGCACTTAGCTGCGGGCGTAAGCCCGCAGTTTCGATGCATCGACATATGCAGAGCCGCGAAGCGGCGGCAGCAATACATCTACAGGATGCTTACGCTTTTTGCACCTGAGTTCGCTTGCCCGATTGGATGCTCTCATAGATCGCTTCGATCGCCAATAAATCTCGCAGTCCCTCTTCGCCTGATACGCTGCTTTGACGGTCTTCGAGGATGCATTTTGCGAACGCATCCATCTCGGCTGCGAATTGGTCGATTTGATCAAATTGGATCGGGCCGTCTTTGCTCTCGCCCTTGATCCCTTTGTAGCTGTAGGCAGGGTCGAGGCCCAGCCAACCTGATTGGCCGTAGGCGTTAAAACGATTGATTCCGTTAAACGCGTACGAGGTGCTGCAATAACAATTCACGCCGCTGGGCATTGTCATCGTCCAGGTGATCGTTTCGTCGACCTCGGCAAACTTCTTAGGATTCATCTTGGTTTCTTGTGCCGTCACCGCGACCGGTTCTTCGCCTGTCAGAAAACGACATGCCTGAAGCGCGTAGATCCCCACGTCCATCAACGCGCCGCCTCCGGCCAAGTCGGCCTTTAGTCGCCACTGGTTCGGGTCACCAATCTTGAATCCAAATCCCGCTTCGATCGCATGCAGTGGTCCGTATTTTCCGGACTGAACCGTTTCGCGGCAATACAAATGATGCGGCTCGAATTGACAACGATAACCGACCGCAAGTTTGCGATTGTTCTGCTTGCAGGCCGCGATCATCTCGCGACAATCTGCACTGCTGTTGGCCATCGGTTTTTCACAAAGCACGTGTTTGCCCGCGTTCGCACCTCGCACCGTGAACTCTTTGTGCATCCCGTTGGGCAGCACGATGTAGACGACATCGATGTTGTCGTTCGCAGCGATCTTGTCGAAGTTTTCGTAGTTGTAAATATTCTCGGGCTTGATCGAATACTTGTCCGCCCAGATTTTTTCTTTCTCCGGCGTCCCTGTGACGATTCCAGCAAGCTTCGCATGCTTGGTTTTCTGCAATGCCGGAGCGATTTGATTGGTGCTCAGACTGCCCAGTCCGACCAAGGCAAAATTGACCGTTGTTTTTTCGTCAGCGGCACGCGCATTTGCTTGGCTAAGTAGCGTCGAGGCGGTGAGTGCTGCCGTGGATCCGAGCATCGTTCTGCGACTGAGTGTCATGTTTCGCCTGCTAGAGAATGGGGAATCGAATAGGGAGCAGCGACAGCAATGTAAAACCAGGGCCAGCATGGTTTTGCCTGCTCGTGTCATGCCGCATCAGCGGTTCTCTCTATTTGAATCGCTCGGATTTCCCGTAACAAGAGTGTTTTGGCTCCATTTACACGCGGCAGTCCAGCGACGTGAGGTGCGATTGCGATAAGACGTCCAGTCCATCGAAGCAGCACGAAACACCACACGATGCTCGTGCCAGACAATTCGCCGGGCGACCTCGAACAGAATCGTTTCCAGGGTGTGAACACAGATACGACGCACGTTGCCCCACTCCGCCGAAAGCTTGCCTTTCTGGCTCTGCTGAAACACTACATGAGCTCGTTCGTCACGCAAGATCCGTCGGCAGATCCCGCGCAACGTGGGCGAATCGGTTGCTCGCATCAATGCCAGGTAGTACACCTGAGCCAAAATTTCGGCGGTAACCAATACGGAGATCGAAGTTCGCAGACCTGCCAAATGACGCAGAAAGCGAAAGCATCCGTCGGACCATTGCTTTTGTAATAGTGGTACTCCCTCTTGAGTCAGCAGACGTCCGAGCCATGCCGCGTGCTGATTCTCTTCTTGCAAAAACAACGTTAGTGCGGCGAGGTAATCAGGGTCGCCGGCTCGTTCGATCCACTCACGTGCACAGCGTTTGATATGACGTCCCTCGCCACTTTCGCCTAACTGGAACGTTTGCACCGAAGTGGCAATCGCAGCTCGCTCGGTCTCGGTTAGCGTTGGCGAATCCGACCAAGGGATCGTCGGCACCTCTGCCAAGTTCCGCACGAAATAGCGACTCCACTGGGCGTTGTCCCAAGACGCATAAGACGACGTGGCGGCGGGAGCAGAGCAAGTTTGTTTCCGCTCGCCGAGTTGTTGATTGTTTTGCGCTGACAGCTCAACGATCCGTTGTTGCACCGCATCAATGGTCGCATCCGGGGTCGACGTGCCAGCGGTCAGTCCGATTCGTTCACAACGATCTATCCACTCGCTCTGCAAATCATCTGCCGATTGCACATGATACGTTTGGCACCCCGAAGCGATACAGCGATCAACGAGCCGCCGCGTGTTGTTGGAATTGCTGCCGCCGACCACCACAACCACATCGACTTGTTCACATAGCAGATCAACCGCCGCTTGCCTTTGCTTTGTCGGGCGACAAATCGTGTTGATCCAGCGAATGGATGAATCAGGGTGTTGCTCGGCGATGCGGTTGCGGCATGCGAGAGCGATTTCCTCAGGCATCGTGGTTTGACAAACAATGCCAATTTCCGATCCAAGTTGCGTGGGAACATCCGCAGGATCCGCAACGACGACCCAGCGTCCCGGTGGCAAATCTTCGACGATGCCCAGCACTTCGACATGATCCGATTTGCCGATCACGACGACGAAATAACCTCGGTCGGCTAGCATCATTGCGGCATCGTGCACACGCCGCACCAACGGACATGTTGTATCAACCAATTCCTTGCCAGCGTCGAGCAATCGTTGCCGACGTTGATTGCTGATCCCGTGTGCGGTCACCATCACGACAGGCCGATCGGGCAACGATTCGCGATCAAGTTCCGAAAGCAACTCGAATTGACGTGAACTCAATTCACGCGTCACCTCTTGATTGTGTACAAGCTCGCCATAAACCGACGTCCGCTCGGGGTGCGAAACATTCTCAGCCGTTGCCAATGCGTCTCGAACGCCGAAGCAAAACCCAAGATGCTCGGCACGAATAATTTGGACCATATGATCAGTCTCCGCGGGAAGCTTTGCATTGCAAAGTGAATGGGCAAATAAAAAGAACAAGGTTCAAGGCGAATCGGACGCCAGTCGTGTCGCGGATTTGCCCTGTGAGTTGTTGGGGTGTAGAGCGTTGATTTGTCGCTGGGCATCGCCGAGCACCCGTTGTAGTTCTGCTAGATACGCAGCAAAACTTTCGCGGCCCGCGTCGGTCAACAAACATGTGGTTTGTGGGCGTCGTGCCGCTTCGTCGCGAACTAGACGAATAAGGTTTGCATCGGCCAGTTGTTTTAAGTGCCGATTTAAATTGCCGTCGGTCAGATCACACAGACGCTTCAGTTCGTTGAACGTCAAGCCTTCGGGGGCACCCGCTAAACAGGTCATCAGCCCCAAGCGTGCTTTTTCATGCATCACCCGGTCGAGTCCTTCGTAGGCGAAGCGTCCCGAGGATGAGGGCGTCGTCGTTTGATCTTTGCGTTTCGCATCGGTCATCAGACCTGTGCCTCTTGTTTGCGAGTCTCTTGGTGCATCCGCCATGCAGCGAAGCATTGACCGCCGCCAAACGGGATGGCCATCGTCAACGGGCTCAGTGCCACGTCGCCGTGCGACAACATCAATACGCCCAAGCCACAACCGATGTACCAAATGGCGATTTGCGAAAGTGATCGCGGCAGCAGCGATGAAGCCGCAAAGATCCCCAGTCCAAGCAGCACCGACCATAGTCCCGGTAACATCCAGGCGACTTCGGGGGCGGTCACGAAGACAATCAACGTCAACGCGGCACCGACAACAATGGCAGGCGCCAATCGCGATAATACTTCCAGCGTCATTCGCCGAGCCCGCGCGGTCGGATCACGATAGTAGCGAACCGTCATATCAGCGATCACGATCAACAGAGAAACCGCAGCGACGCCAATCCAAAGCAGCAAATAGGATTCGAGGGGCGTGGGCGATGAAGTGATCAGACGCATTTGGATCGCGGCGGCAAGCAACGCGATGACGCCGGATGCCGCCGTCGGCGCAGCCCGCAACCCATCAAACGTCCGCGATCGATCGGCCACAGCCGAAATCAGATCCAATTGCTGCAGAGCCTCGTCGATTCGCATGAATATTCGGCCTGATGAGCGGGAAACAAATATTGCTTTGCATTGCAAAGTAAGCGTTTGTGCGAGCGGTGTCAAGCAAAAAAGATCATGCAATTTGGGACACCGCTCGGCAATCACCACCACTGGTTCCCAGGCTCCTGCCTGGTAACCCAATCAATTGCTGGCTCCCGCGCGCCGGTGAGCGTGCAAAGACGAGGCGGGAGCCTCGAAAGCAGTGCGCTCCCAGGCAGCAGCCTGAGGAACGAGCTTTTTTTTGGTGGCGTTCACCGCAAAGCGTTCAAACTGTTGCTGCGCTTAAGAATCAAGGATTCCGTGGATAACATGTGCGGGTTCGACGCCGGTTAGCCGAAAATCGAGGCCTTGGAATTTGTAGCTGAATCGATTGTGATCGATCCCCAACAAATGCAACATCGTGGCATGGAAATCACGGACATGCACTTTGTTTTCAACGGCGTTGTAGCCGAACTCGTCGGTCGCTCCGTAGGTGCTGCCGGCCTTGACCCCGCCGCCTGCCATCCACAGCGAGAACCCATTGATATGGTGATCTCGACCACTGCCTTGCGCCATAGGCGTGCGTCCAAACTCGCCTCCCCACACAATCAATGTATCTTCGAGCATCCCGCGTTGCTTCAAATCATTGACCAACGCAGCGGTTCCTTGATCGACCAACGACGCGGTCTTAGCCACTCCGTTTTTGACACCGCCATGGTGATCCCAGCCGCGATGGTATAGCTGGATAAATCGCACGCCTCGTTCCGCCAACCGACGGGCCAACAAACAATTGCTTCCGAACGAACCATCGCCCGGGGTACAACCATACATTTTGACAATGTGTTCGGGTTCGTCCGACATATCCGTCAATTCGGGGACCGATGTCTGCATCCGAAACGCCATCTCGTAACCGCTGATTCGAGTCGCAATTTCGGGATCATCCAGTTCTCGGTTGCGGAGGCTGTTGATCCGCGAGACGGCATCGACAATATCACGTTGTTGACGCGAACCGACGCCGGCCGGGTTGCCGACATAATGCACCGGATTTCCGGTCGCGTGCATTTGGACTCCCTGATAGCGGCTGGGCAAAAATCCCGAGTGCCATTGCCGCGAGCTGATCGGTTGACTTTGCCCTCCGCCTTCGCTGGTCAAGACGATGAAGCCGGGCAATTCCTGTGTTTCCGCACCGAGTCCATACATCACCCAGGCGCCCATCGAGGGACGGCCGCTGATCGCGGTGCCAGTATTAAAAAATGTGTGCGCCGGATCGTGGTTGATTTGCTCGGTGTGCATCGACTTGATGACGCACATGTCATCTGCGAGTGAGGTGGTATGCTTAAAAACACTCGACATCCACAATCCACTTTCGCCGTGGCGAGCAAACGGGTGTTGCGGCCCCATGACCTTCAGTGCTTTGCCTTGCAACTGAGCGATCGGTTGTCCTTCGGTCAACGATTGGGGCATCGGTTTCCCGTCGTACTTGGCCATTTCGGGCTTGTAATCGAAGGTTTCCAGATGGCTCGGCCCGCCAGCCATGTAGAGGTGTATGACTCGTTTGATACGTGGGCGGTGATGAAGACCGGCGGAGGCAAGGGGAGCTGCGGTAGCCGAGTCATTGGCTCGAAACAGCGACGTCAGCGCGATGGTCCCCAGCCCGCCTCGTCGCAGGAAGGTACGGCGTGCCATCTCGTTTTGCAGCGGGAACTGATTGCGGAACATCGTCGTCTCGATCGTTCAAGTGAGTGGAAAATAGGGCGGTCGCGGAAGTCAATTCAAGCGCTCGATTAATACCGCATCATGGTTTCGTGCAAATTCAGCAAGACGCGAGCCACGCTTGTCCAGGCCGCCAATTCTGCGGCTGGCAAATCCGTAGCGGCGGACGCGTTTCCTTCGGATACTAATTTGAGGGCCGCGTCTGGCTTGCCGGAGTAGTGGGCGAGGTGCTCGTCGTAAACCTTTCGTAATTCGCTGGCCACTGCGGGTTCAGGATTGCGAGAGAGCGTCGTTTGATAGGCCCATTCGATTCGTTGATCGACCGACGGCCCCGATTCACGCATGATTCTGGCGGCGAAAACACGAGCGGCCTCGACAAAGGTCGGATCATTCAGCAGCGATAACGCTTGTAGCGGAGTATTGGATTTTGCTCGCGCGGCCGTGCATTCTTCGCGGCTGGGTGCGTCAAACGCTTTGAGCATTGGATGTAAAAACGTACGTTGCCAATGCGTGTAAACACCGCGTCGATATTGGGTATCGCCTTGGTCGGCGACATAGGTGCGGCGAGGAAAGTTTAACTGAGCATAGTAGCCCGGTGGTTGGTACGGTCGGACACTTTCGCCTCCGATTTGCTGGACCAATAAACCGCTGATCGCCAGTGCATTGTCGCGGACCATTTCCGCGTCGATACGAAATCGGCCTTGCCGCGCAAACAGCTCGTTGTAGGGATCGAGTTTGCGAAGTTGTTCTGTTGGGCGTGAGGACCGGCGGTAGGCGTCGCTGGTGACGATCTCTCGTAGTATGTGTTTGATATCCCAGCCCGATTCGACAAATTCGACCGCCAACCAATCCAGCAGATCGGGGTAGGAGGGATACGTCCCTTGCCCGCCAAAATCATCGACGCTGGAACAGATCCCACGTCCAAACATCAGGTACCAAAGTCGATTGACCATCGTACGCGAGGTCAAAACGTTGTCAGCGCGACAAAGCCAATTCGCTAAATCAAGCCGCGTTGCGCGTCCGTTGATTTCCAGTTCTCCTAGGAACGCCGGGATCGCCGGTTCGACAATCTCGCCCGAATCGTCCATCCAATTGCCACGTGGCTGGACCCGAATGGTGCGCGGCGTGACCGACTTGCTGACCAGCGTCTGCGGGGATGATTCTTCGATCGCCGTCCGCTCGGCTCTAAGGTCGTTCAAGCGTTCTTCGAGCTCGATGACCGGCGGTGAATTGGCGAGGAAATGTTCTCGTACCGCAGCCGATTGAGTATCGTTGCGATCGCCGGGGGCGATTTGAAGAGCATCCGCAACCAATTTTGGCACGCCTTGTTCAGAGATCCAACCGGCCTTGTCCCAATAGACTTGGCCACCGAACTGAGTGAACGCCATTCCGACCACCGGCTTGTCCGCTGACAAGCCAACGTCCGCAGCGCCGATCTCGAGTCGCACCCATTTGCCGGTCTTCGGCAACTCGCCACGACGTCGGTACCCGGCCCATGATTCGGTTCGTCGGCCATAAGAAATTGCGTCACTTCCCCACACGGCTCGATGATCCCATTGGCCATCGTTTAACTGCAGCATGATGGACTGAGGAGGATTTTTGGGATCGAGGTAGACCCAAGTGAAAAAACGGGTGTCGGCAGAGATCGGGGCCGTTTTTTCGGCACCGAGAAAGAAATGTTGGACGAGCCCGTCGCTGGACTGTCGCCGCGAGGCGTCGCCACTGTGCACCGGCGCCGTGTCCGCAGTGACGAAGTTCCAGTTGCCATCACTTTTGCCACCGGTATCTTGGGCGTCATCAATCCAGACCGTTTCGACTTCGACGTTGGTCGAAATCTGTGCTTTGATCTCGGCTTCCCATTGCGGTTGGGATGCAACCAAACTTTGGCGAACCGACTGTTGTTCGGCGACAACACGGGCGATGTGTTGATCTATCGCTTCGATTTTTTTACGGTCCGATTGACTTGGTACTCGAATGCTGGGGGGACGACTGCGGGCGCCGTAGACGCCCCGTTCTTCCAGATCGGCAAAGAACGCCCCGAGCGAATAAAAGTCACGGGCGGTGTAGGGATCGTATTTGTGATCGTGACACTGGGCACAGCCCACCGTGGCTCCCATGAAGACCTGCGAAACGTTGCGAACACGGTCCGCAAAGTAGATCGAAAGGTATTCTTTGGCTTGGGCACCGCCCTCTTCGGTTGTCTGGTTCAGACGGTTGTATCCCGAGGCGACAAGTTGGTCGAGCGTTGGAGTTGGCAGCAGGTCGCCTGCTAACTGTTCACGTACAAATTGGTCATAGGGCATGTTGGCATTAAACGCATTGATGACGTAGTCGCGGTACGGCGACTGTGACACATTTTGGTCGCCGTGGTAGCCGACGGTATCCGCGTAGCGAACGAGGTCCAACCAATAGATTGCCATTCGCTCGCCGTAGCGGGGCGAATCGAGCAAGCGGTCGACCAGTTGATCGTAGGCATCGTCTCGGGTGTCGTGAACGAATGCGTTGACTTCGGCAAGCGTGGGAGGAAGTCCTGTTAAGTCAAACGACAATCGCCGAATCAAGGTAACGCGGTCCGCGGCGGGCATGGGGTCGACCGCTTCTTCGGATAACCGTCTGGCAATAAAGCGATCAATCTCGGATGAACCAACAGCATCCCCTTGCGTCGGCACCGCAGGGCGAACCAGCGGAACGTATGCCCAGTGCGGTTCGTAGACCGCGCCTTCGTCAATCCAACGACGCAGCAATGCTTGTTCGGACGCATCCAGTGTTTTGTGGGATTCCGGCGGTGGCATAATTTCATCGGGATCACTGGAAACAATCCGGCGAATGAATTCGCTTTCCGCTGCGTTGCCGGGCACGATCGCACCGCTTGCTTCGGTCGCCTCGTCCCGCAGATCCAACCGCAACCCGCCTTCGACCGTTTCGGCATCGGGGCCGTGACAGGCAAAACATTTGTCGGACAGAATCGGACGCACATCACGATTGAATCGCAGCGGTCGATCGGCGAACGCGTTGGTGCCGCCAACCAATGCAAGCAGTGCCAAAGAGAAAACAACGCTGTAGCGGATGTTGGCGGAATAAGATTCACGCATCAATTTCGATCCGAAGGTGGGACAGATAGGCGGGGTGGAGACGGCTATTTTAACAAGTTCCGCGTGGTCCCATGCATGCTTCTGCTACTTTGTTAGCGGTGTAGATCGCGGCCAATGTCATCTACTCTTGTAGTGGGGCTCGCCCGAGTTTCTGGTGCTTCAACAGCAAATTCAGGAATTCGGGCGAGTCGCACGACTCGAACATCACTCGATGCGAGTCAGAGACGGTGCATTGGCACGCCGCCGCTCGGCTCGGATCGGTTGTGAGCAAACGAAAAAAGGCTGGCGTCTCTTTTGATAGAAACGCCAGCCCGAATTTGATGTTCAGCTTAGAGAGTCAGACTATCGGCCGCGATAGTACTGGCTTGGAGCGGTCGCTCCGTTGGGATAAACGATTTGGCGGCCTTGGGTTGGAGCGGGAGTCTGCGGTTTGGCAGGTGCTTTTGGTGCAGGTTCCTTGGGTTCGCTAGCCAAATTCCAACGTTTGCCGTTCAGACCCGATTGTGGGTTCCAGTCAACACCGGGGACGAACAGAATCGATGCGATGCTGCTGCCGTTAATGGTGGCGATGCCCCATTCGGTTTCGACCGTGACGAGTTTGACGTCGGTTGCACCGGTGATCGAGTCACCGTTGAGCATCACGACGGTGGTCGATGCATCGTCAGCCGATGCAAACTTGATTCCGGCAACTTCCGAGAGAGGAATGTTGGCAACACCGAACGAGGTTTGCATGTCCAGCTGCGTGGTGTCTGTCAACGTGCCCTTGATTACGGTCTTGCTAATCAAGTCAACGCTGACGCTCAGCGGGCGTACTTTACTGCTTGTGACAACTGCTTTGGCAACCGGTTGGGCCTTGGCAACCACGTCAGCCTTTTTGGCTGGTACGGCCTTGGTTTCGTCATCAGCGAATCCGTTTAGACCGAGTGTCGACGACGAGATTGCGGCAACCGCGAAACAAGCAACGAGATTCTTGAGCGAAAAAGGAAATGACATCTTCTGGGAAACTCCAAAATGGAAGTAGGTGGAAAGCTGTATTGGGAAAGGTGGTGATCGTATGGGCGACTGTCCCCCCCGTCTGCTACATTGAATCTAGGTGCCAACCCATCGAAGTCTAATTTGAAGTGCCTATCTTTCTCCAACCCATCGATCTGTTGCTTGCGAAATCGGGACAACCGACAAAATGCGAATTTGCATTAAAAAACCACCCGCTGCAAACGATTTGCGAGCGGGTGGTTTTGTTTGATGTTTCAGCGAATTGAACGCGTCAATTCGTCTGCAAGTCGTTTGGCGAACTAGCTACCGCAAGCACACGATGTTGCTTCCGAGCCACACGAGCTGCACGCAGCAGCGGCAGGAGCCGAGCCGCATGCTTCGCAACCCGCAGCGGGTGCTGCAGGAGCCGAGCATCCACAACCGCTGCCCGCTGCCGAAGCGGCGTCCGCGTCGCAGCAGAGGTTGATGGTTTCTTCGACCAAGCGAGGAACCATCTTGCAAACTTGAACTTTTTGCTCTTTGTTTGCAATCACGGGAACGCACACGGTGTACTCTTCGACTTGTTCTTCTGGAACACGGTCGTAACGAGTCACGGTGTAAGGCTCGACAACGTGCTCAGGAACGTTGTAGGTGTAGCTGACTTCCTTGGTACGTTTTTCGGTGCGATAAGAAACGTGAGGAATCGTTTCAGTCTTGGTAACCGTGGCGTACTCGAGTTGCTTCAGCATACGAGTGCGAATTTCGTCAGTGTACTTGACCACTTTACGCATACGAGTGCGGGTTTCGTCGACGTAAACGACCGATTTTTTGGTGCCGGTGCGAGTTTCGGTACGGTAGACCACTTTGGTGCATTCGTAAGGAACTTGCTCGCTTTGTTGTTCGTAAACGGTGTAGCTGACATCTTGCGAACGAGTGGTGGTGCCGGAGACAGCCACTTTCTCGGTTACAACGTTCGGAACCCAAACACGTTTGGTGGTGGTGCCACAAGCACCCACTGCGGATTGGCTGACACCGGCGATCGAAGCGCCGTTGCCGCAACCACCATTGGATCCACAACCGCCACAGCTACCGCACGCCGAGCTGCTACCGCACGCCGAGCTGCAGCTCGAAGCACAACCGCCGCAGGATCGTTTGCAGTGACCGCGAAACAGGCCACATCCATGGCGGTGACCGACCGATGAACCACAGCCGCCCATCATGCCATTGCCATAGCTGCTTCCGCTTCCGCACCCGGCGGGGGCGGAGGTGGCGGCAACCACTTGTTCTTCCCAATGACCGTAGTCTTTGGTGACCGTTTTCATTGTGGTCGTAGGCACACAGTATTCGATGGTGCGTGTTTTCGACACTGGAACCGCGTTTACGACGGTGTGCATGCGTTGTTCAGTGACAACTTGAGGAACACAAACAGTGTAGGTGAAGGTTTCATCTTGCAGCTGAGGAACCTTGACGGTGTATTCCTCAGGGACTTCGACGAGTTGTGGAACCCGCACGGTGTACTCTTCGGGAACTTCCTTCCAAACCGGTACCGATTCGGTGACTTCGACGGTCTTTTCTGATTTCTCAGGGACCAGCACGCTGTATTCGACGGTTTTGGTTTCGGTTACGGGTTTGTTGACGACCTTGGTGCGATAACGCTCTTCGGTCACAGGGACGGTCTTGTAGACCGTCTTGGTGCGATGACGCACTTCATTACGGTTTTCCGTAGCACACACGATGCGTGTTTCGGTGACATATTTCGGTTCCAAAACAACACGATAGTTTTTCACCGGTTGGCACAACGATTCGCCACCGAGGGATGTTGCTGGACCGGTTGAACCGCCAAGTTCGGTTGCACATCCGGCACCTGAACTCATTGCAGCACCGCAATCGGCGGCACTGCTACAGCCAGCACCCGTCGAAACGGTACCGCTAGCACAAGGATCACTGCATCCGCCACACGAGAGGCAGCCGCCAGCCTGAGCGACGCTGGATACAACCAACGCCAAACAGATGGCCGAGAAATTTGCAAACCACTTCACAGTTGTCACGCTCCAAAAACGTATAGGGTAAGAATTTTACGAAGTGCCAAGCCATGACCAGTGGCTTAGCCGGTAGCCGATCCCCCGAGCGACATAGACGAGACTAAATGGGGATCATCCAGTTGCAATCCTTGACCCGCAAAAAAGTCGAGATTCGTTTCCACCCCACCGATGTATCCCTTTTTCGCACGCGACCCCACCAGCATAATCGCAAAAATCGCTACATCAGATGTTCCTGACCGTTTTCCGGAGAAAGCTGTAGGAACAAGCAAACAAACAACCGCAAACGTCGGATGCTGAACTAGTTTCAATCGGACGAGTCTTGGTCAATCGCTGGGGATCTCGTCATCAAGCTCCATTTTTCCACATCTTCTTCTGCAGGAATGACGTTCGTGAAGACGTACAAACTGACTCTCAAATCGACTCGTCTCTGTCGCCTAGGGCACTATGTCGCATCTGGCTGTTTGATCATTGCCGGAGCTTCGCTCACCTCGAGTACGACTTCGGCTGCACCGCCGCAAGAGCCTGTGGTCGCTCGCGTCGAGATGAAGTTGACCGATGGCGAGAAAGTCGCCGATGTGATCGAAAAAGGCGATTTGTTGACCGTCATCGAAGAACGTGACAACGATTACGTGATCCTGACTCACGATGGATCCCGCGGCGCCGTCGACAAGGTGAACGCGGTCCGGCTAGCCGAATCGACTGATATTTACACAGATTTGATCGAGCGGAATCCTGACGAAGGACGTTTTTTGACACTCCGTGCGTCCGCGTGGTGGGCGCTCGGCAAAAGCGAAAAGGCGGTCGAGGACTTTGATCAAGCGATCAAGCTTGGCTACAAAGAACCGCATGCGTATTCGAGCCGCGGGCTGTTCCACGCAGCGATTGGCAACTTTGACAAAGCCATCGCCGATTACAACATGGCGCTCGAGCTTGATCCCGAATCGATCGCACCGCTGATCAACCGTGCGGCGGTTTACATGGCGCAAGGTGAGGTCGAAAAAGCGATCAAAGATTACACTGCGGCACTAAAGAGCAAACCCGCAAATGCGTCGCTACTGCGTCAGCGTGCGATCGCATTGAAAGCGGCCGGCAAACTCGATCAAGCCATCGAGGATTTCGATTCGATCCTGCAAGCCAACGAAAAAGACGTCGATGCGATCTCGGGTCGCGGGTACATCTATTTTCAACAGGGCAACCACGAGGCTGCGGTCAAAGATTTCTCGCGGGTCATCGAACTCACTCCGGAATCCGCGGTCGCGTTCAATAACCGTGGCTACAATCAATTCCAGCTCGGAAACGCTGCGGACGCGCTGGCCGACTATGACAAAGCGATTGAATTGGCACCTCAGTACGGCTTGGCCCTACAAAACCGAGCTTGGTTGCTGACGACGGCCGAGGACACCTCTCTTCGCGATCCGGCCAAGGCGATCGAATCGGCCAAAGCGGCCTGTGAACTCAGCGATTATAGCAATCTGGGCGATCTGTCTGCGTTGGCCGCAGCCTTTGCAGCGGACGGTAAATTCGAAGAGGCGATCGGGTGGCAGGAGAAAGTTGTTGAAAACGCTCCTGAACCGCATCAAGAGTTCGCCAAGAAAATATTGCAGCGTTACCAGGACAAAAAGCCGTTTTCCGCTAACCCCGACGAAGCAGATGTGGCATCGGAAAACGATCCCTCCAAAGACGATGTGGCGACGGCGACCCAATCCGGCTCGTAAACGAGATGCCGATGGAACAAGATCCAACGGCAACTTCAAACGCTTCCCGGCAAAGACGACGCTCAGCGTCGCCCCGCTAAAGATTTACCGGCCCGCTAAAGATTTACCGCCCCGCTAAGGATCTGCCGGCGAGTACAACCGCCGATGGGATTGGCCGTCTAGCGACGCGAACGAACCTGCTGGAATGTTGCAGAGCGGGGCATCTTGGGGGACATCGGTGGCCAACCGTTTCATTATGATGGAGCATCGATTATTCTAGGCTCTCGTTCGTGGGCGTGCCCGGCAATCATGCCGGGGAACCCGCCCAGGCGGCCTCGCAACTTCCATCCTATCTCAGCAGTGGTTATCAACAGTGATCTTGTTGTCTCGAATACGTCGCGCGGTATGGACCGCATCGATTTTTTCACTGTTCGCAACCCCAGCATGGGCTCAAGTCTTTGACAGTGTGGAATCAGCGAATGCCGATCCTGATTTCTTGGTCCAAGGCGAATACGTTAGTGATACCCAAGGGCTGCAAGTCATCGCGCGAGGCGATGGCGAATTCGATTTGGTCGTTTATGAAGGCGGATTACCCGGTGCTGGCGGCGATACCAGCTCACCACGACGGATCGAAGGCGACGCCGATGTGGTTGCCGACTTGGTCGAAGCGATGGAGCTTAAAAAGGTCCAACGGAAAAGCCCGACGCTGGGTTCCAAACCGCCGCACGGCGCGACAGTGTTGTTTGATGGCACCAAAAAATCGATCGATCAACATTGGCGAAATGGGAAGCTGATTGCACCCGGTTTGCTTGGCGTCGGTACGACGACCACCGAAACGTTTGGCGATTACCGATTACATCTCGAATTCAAAACGCCGTTTATGCCCAAGGCGACCGGCCAGGGGCGGGGCAATAGCGGCGTCTATCACCAAGGCCGCTACGAGACGCAAGTGCTTGATTCGTTTGGACTCGAAGGAAAAGACAACGAGGCGGGAGGGATTTATACGGTCAGCGCTCCTGCGGTCAACATGTGTCTCCCGCCGCTGTCGTGGCAAACCTACGATGTTGACTTTACCGCCGCTCGTTTCGATGACCAAGGCAAGAAGACATCCGATGCCAGGATGACGGTCCGTCTGAACGGCGTGATTGTGCAGAACAATGTGGTCATCCCTGAAGCCACAAAAGGAGCTCCGCTGAAGGAATCCGCTGCACCGGGGCCGATTCATTTGCAAAATCACGGCAACCCCGTTCGTTACCGCAACATTTGGATTGTTCCGGTCGACACACAGCGTGAAGCTCGACGACCGATCGTTGCAGGTTTCGAACGTTTCTATGCCAGCAGTAGTGAGCCCGCTGCTGTCGCGGGCGAGTTGCTGATCAATGCGTTGGCATGCGATGCATGCCACGCCGCCGACACCTTCGCCGATTTGCCGGCTAAACGTGGCCCCGATCTGTCGGCGGTTGCGGGACGTGTGCGTGTCGATGCGATCGTTGAAATGATCACTAATCCGCATCAGTTCAAACCCGGCACCACGATGCCAGATCCCTGGGTGGATCTCAGCCCCGAGGAACGTCGCCAGAAGGCGGAGGCGATCACCAGTTTCTTGGTGAGCAAGGGATCCAAGGGGCTGCGAGACCGCTCCGCTCCGAAAAGCTTGATCAAGACCGGGCGGAAACTGTATCAAACCGTCGGCTGTGTTGCCTGTCATGCGGCGGACCCCAAGTCCACGAGCGCCGCGATCTCAAGTACCTCGGTACCGCTCGCGGGCGTTGCCAAGAAATACACCCTTACCTCGCTGGCCGATTTCCTTAGCGAGCCGCATGTCACACGTCCGGGTGTTCGAATGCCGGGCTTTGTCGGAACCGAAAAGGAAGCGGCCGCTATTGCCGCCTACTTGCTGGGGGATACCGTCGTGCAATCGGGGATCGGCAAATTCAAGCGTCGTATTTATCGCGGCGACTGGAACCGGTTGCCCGACTTCAGCAAGCTGCAACCCGAAACCACCGATGAGGTGTCGGGGCTGAAAATCGACGACATCAAACCAAAGCTCCACTATGCGGTCGTCTTCGATGCGAGCCTGTCGATTGGCAAAGAAGGCGAATACACGTTTCGAGTCAAAAGCGATGACGGCAGCCGTTTGTTCATCGATGGCACTGAAATCGCCGAAAACGACGGGATTCATCCAGTGACCACCGCCACCGGTTCGGTCAAGTTAAGCAAAGGCCTGCATACGCTGACGCTAAAGTATTTGCAAAAAGCGGGGCCCGCGGCACTCAGCCTTGAATACGAAGACCACGAAATCGGATGGACGCCGGTGGAATTGGTGGTTGTCGATCCGGAAAACCCTGTCTCGTTGGATTTTCTACCCAGCCAATATGTGCCCGATCCTTCGCTTGCCGAAAGCGGCCAACAGCTGTTCCAAGCGGTGGGCTGTGCAAACTGTCATGCGTTCACCGGAACATCGAGCACGTTGGTCGCAAAACCGCTGAACCAACTCGATTTGAATCGCGGCTGTTTGGCCGACGACGTTCCCACACGTCCACAGGGCGTGGTGGATTTCGAGTTGAATTCGCCTCAGCGGGCTGCGATCACCGTGGCGATCGAGCAACGAAAACAATCGGGCGTGCCCACGGTCGACGATGCCACTCGTGTGCACGTGACCATGGCTGCGATGAATTGTTACGCGTGTCACAAACGCGGTACGGTCGGAGGCCCCGAATCGATCCGCGAATCCGCCTTCACTGGCACCACGCCCGAAATGGGACTCGAGGGTCAAGTGCCTCCGCCGCTTGATGGCGTGGGCGATAAATTGACCGATTCGTATATGAAAACAATTCTGCAGAACGGAGCGAACGAGCGGCCTTATATGCTGACGCGAATGCCGGCGTTTCGTTACGAGCATTTGAAAGCGATGCACGAATCGATCAATAAACTCGATCGCAAAGGCGACGATGATCCGATTGCGACGGAACCAGCGACCAACAACCAAATCGCAGGAGGACGTCAGTGTGTTGGCAATCGCGGTTTGGCGTGCATCAAATGTCACAGCTACAATGGCAACAAAGGAGGCGGCATCGGAGCGATTGATATGCTGAAGATGACCACGCGTTTGCGTCCCGAGTGGTTCCATCGCTATTTGCTCGACCCGCCACTGTATCGTCCTGGGACTCGGATGCCCAAAAGTTTCGTGGATGGTGAATCGCCACTGGCGGAACTGTACGGTGGCAATCCCGATAAGCAAATCGACGCGATTTGGAAATATTTACTTGAAGGCGACAAGGCCAAAGAGCCCGAGGGTTTGACCCAGGGAGCGATCTTGTTGGCGGCCAATGCGAAGCCGTTGATTTACCGTAACTTCTTTACCGACGTCAGTGCCCGTGGTATCGGTGTGGCGTATCCCGGTGACGTGAACTTGATCTGGGACGCCGAACAGATGTCGCTTGCGAAGCTGTGGAAGAACAGCTTCATTGACGCATCGTTGCACTGGGTCGCTCGAGGCAAAGGACGCCAGCAACCATTGGGCGATGCCGTCGTGCGGATTGACATGGCGATGCCACTTGCGGTCCTGCCGGAAAGCGATGCTGCATGGCCGAGTGAAACGGCACGTGAACTTGGCTACAAATTTAAAGGGTACACACTGGATGCGAGCGGTTTGCCAACGTTCCGTTACCAGATCAACGGTTACTCAATCGAAGATAAACCGGTAGCGAAAAACGTCGACGGTGTTAAATCGTTGGAACGGCATTTTACTGTCACACGTACGGCCGATGCATCAGGGACGCTCGTTTCGCGTTTTGCAAACGGAGCTATCAAATCCAGCGAAGGCGGAGTGGTCACGCTTGCCAACGGAGTCCGGATGACGATCGAGGGTGTGTCGGTACAGCAAGTAGGCGAAGGTGATGCGGCCGAATTGCGTGCCGTGGTCCCGCCCGGCGAGTCGGTCTCGTTCAAGCAAACCATTCATTGGTAAACGCCAACTTCGCCCCCAACCCTTATCGCTCGCTTTTTGCATTGCAAAGCGTCGTCACGCGGCGCTTCCGTCAAACTTATTTTTCCTCATTCGATTCCGTAGCACCACCGATGAATCTGTTTCAACGCTTCACCGCTTCGTCGCTTTTCCTTTTGTGCGTCACCCCCTTGGTTGATGCCCAGGATTTGCCGAAGGAATCGGATTACTACACAATCACGACTTTTGAAACGCCGCAGGATGAAACGATCGAAGCGTGCGGATTCGAGTTGCTCGACGATGGACGGTTGGCAGTGTGTTCACGCCGAGGCGACATCTTTGCGGTCAACGATCCGTTTGCGAAAGAGGTCTCGCAATCCCAGTTCAAGTTATACGCTCGCGGTTTGCATGAACCATTGAGTTTGGCGTCGCGTGACGGTTGGCTCTACGCAGTCCAACGCCCCGAAGTCACTCGGATGAAAGACACCGATGGCGACGGCGCGGCGGATGTTTTTGAAACTTATGCCGATGGCTGGGGAATCTCGAGCGATTACCACGAATACGCGTTTGGGTCCAAATTCGATCAGGACGGAAACCTGATCGTCACGCTCTGTTTGACCGGATCGTTTAGCAGCACGGTGCCTTACCGCGGCTGGGCAATGAAGATCACGCCCGAAGGAGAAACGATTCCGTTTTGCAGCGGCGTTCGCTCGCCGGGCGGCGTCGGAGCCAACCTCGAGGGCGACGTTTTCTATACCGATAACCAGGGACCGTGGAACGGCACGTGTGGTTTGAAGTGGCTGCGTCCGTGGTGG